>CANQAZ010000032.1 GCA_947589555.1 uncultured Clostridia bacterium
CGGGAATTGGCACGGCGTGACGGTGGGGGCCCTCGAAGGCAGGGCGAAGAGGGGCGCGTTGCAGGGGAACACGGTGTGCGATCTGCCCGGGATCTACTCGGCGGACAGCCTCTCGATGGAGGAAAAATTCACCCGTGACGTGCTCTCGGCCGAAAAAGGGGCGCCCATCCTCTTTATTTCGGAGTACGCCGCGCTCGACCGCTCCCTCCCCCTTCTGCAAACGCTCGCCGCGGAGGGACGGGTGCGCGCCATCATTCTGACCAAGCGCAAACTCTTTCTGCGGGCGGGCGGCGCGCTCGACGTCGCCGCATTGGAGGGGCGGCTCGGCGTGCCCGTTTTGGAAGCCGAACTCCTCCGCGGGAAAAAACTTGCCGAAGCGGTCGCGGGCGCGCTCGCAAAAGGGGAGAAAAGGGGGCAAAATAGGGCCGCGGAGGAGGTTTTGCAAGGCATTTACACGCCGCAGAGGAAGGGGCTCTCCCGCGCGGATCGCTTGCTCCTCAACGGCTGGTTTTCGGTGCCGCTCTTTCTCCTTTTGATGGGGCTCGCCTTTTTTGTGACCTTTGCGCGGGGGCTCCCCGGGGACCTCATGAAGGGGGGAGTGGAGGCGCTGTTCGGCGATGTGCTCGCGCCCTGCTTTGACGGTTTTCCGCCCGTCGCACGGAGTTTTTTCCAAAAGGGGCTGTGCGCGAGTTTGGGCAGTGTTTTGTGTTTCTTGCCGCAGATCGCCCTCCTGTTCTTCTTCCTCAGCGTGCTCGACGAGAGCGGGTTTTTATCCCGCCTCGCCTACCTCACGGACGGCTTTTTCTCCCGCCTCGGGCTCAACGGCAGGGCGGTTTTTTCCCTCGTGATGGGCTTCGGATGCACGGCGGCGGCCGTGCTCACCACGCGCGGGCTGGATGATAGGGACATCCAGCGGCGCACCATCCTCTGTCTGCCCTACATCCCGTGCAGTGCAAAGTTGCCCGTTTTTTTGACCCTTGCGGCCTCCTTTTTCTCGGAGCCCTTTGCCGCCGTGGTCCTATTGTACCTCCTCGGCGGGGGCATTTCGGTCGCCGCGGCCCTCCTCACGAAGGGGGAAACGCCCCCTTTTTTGATGGAACTCGCCCCGCTCCGCCTGCCCGACCCGCTTTTTCTCGCCAGATCCTTGTTTTTTCAGATCAAACAGTTTATAATAAAGGTGGCGACGGTCATTCTCGCCTTCTTCCTCTTTTCGTGGCTTCTCTCCTCCTTCGATTTCGGCTTCCGCCTCGTCGAACCCGGGCAGAGCATGCTGGCGGGGATATGCGGGTGGCTCAAATGGCTGTTCGCGCCCATCGGAATGGCCGATTGGCGCATCGCCTACGCGGCGCTCTCGGGGTTGGTCGCCAAAGAGAACATTGCGGGGGCTCTGGCCATGCTGTACGGGGGATTTCCCTACGGCGGGGCGAGCGCGTTTGCGTTTGCGGTGTTCGTGCTCACCTGTTCGCCCTGCGTTTCGGCGATCGCCTCCACCGCGCGCGAGTTGGGCTGGAAGCGCGCCCTGCTGTATGCGTCCGCCCAGAATGCGACCGCTCTCCTCTTCTCCTACGCGGCCTATTTTTGCCTGACGTGCTACGCACTCGCCCTGCCGCTTGCCCTGCTCGCCGTGCTCCTGCTCCTGTTTTTCGGAAAAAGACATGAAACGTTATCTCGTTCCGGCGGACGACGCCTTAAAAAACTTCACCGATAACACCGATGCGCAGGCCTCCTTTTGCTTGCGCGCTCTTTTGAAGCGCCGCGACGTAAAGGTGAACGGCGTGCGCGCCGCGGGGGAGGTTTCGTTGAAGGCGGGCGACGAGGTCTGCTATTACATGACCCCCGCAGAGGAGCAAAAAGTTGCCTTTACGGTGGTGTACGAGGACGAAAACGTCATCGTCGCCGACAAGGAGAGCGGCGTCAACTCGGAGGCCGTCTTTTCCGCCTTCTCCCGCCGCGGCGAGGCCTATTTTATCCACCGCCTCGACCGCAACACGGAGGGGCTCATCGTGTTCGCCAAAAACAGGGCGGCGGAGGGGGAACTCCTCGCCTGTTTCCGCGAGCGGCGCGTCGAAAAAATTTATCACGCCCTCGTGTTCGGCAAAATGCCCGCAGAGAGCGGCGTTTTGACGGCCTATCTCCGAAAGGACGGCGCGCGTTCGCTCGTCCGCATTTCTGACCGCCCCGCGGGGGAGAAGATCGTGACGGAGTACGAAGTTTTGGAGGAGAGAGGGGAGACGACTCTGCTGAAAATCACCCTCCACACGGGCAAGACGCACCAGATCAGGGCCCACCTCGCCCACATCGGCCGCCCCGTGGTGGGGGACGAAAAATATGGCGATCCCGCCCGCAACAGGGCGATCCACGCCGCCCGCCAGCGCCTCATCGCCAAAGAGTTGCGCCTTTTGAGCGGCGGCCCGCTCGCCTACCTCAACGGAAAAAAATTCGTCTCTGCAAAATCTTTGTAATTTTTGCGCAAAAACGCTTGACGGCGTTTTTTTATTGTGATAATATATGAACAGTTATTCATATATTGAAATACAGGGGAGATCGCGTATGGAACATTGCATTCACGAAGAGGAGCACCACAGCGCCGCCCTGCGCGCGCGCACCAACATGCCCGCGGAGGAGGAGATCGAGCGGGTGGCCTCCTCGTTCAAGTCCATTTCGGAGCCCTGCCGCCTCAAAATTTTGTTTGCGCTCCGGCAGGGGGAGTTGTGCGTTCTGCACATCGTGGAGGCGGTCGGCGGCACGCAGAGCGCCGTTTCTCACCAACTCCGCCTGTTGAAGGCGCACGGCATCGTCAAATCCCGCCGAGAGGGGCAAAACATTCTCTATTCCCTCGCCGACGAGCACATCGTGGCGGTTTTGGAACTCGCGTGCGCCCACTTGAAATGTAAAATATAGGAAGGAAAACCATGCATAAAGTCATTAAGATCGAAGGGCTCGATTGCGCGGCTTGCGCGGCCGAACTCTCGGAGGAACTTTCGGCGATCGGCGGGGTGAAGGAGGCAGTGGCCGACTTCATCAACCAGCGCGTCGCCCTCGATTACGAGGGGACGGAGGCGCTTGCAAAGGCCGTCGACGTCATTTCCCACTTTGAAGAGGTCAAAATTGTAGATGACAACGCGCCCGTCAAAAGGGACCGCCATCTCAAAGAAGTCCTCTCCATTGCCCTTTCGGCGGCCCTCTTCGTGCCCGCGCTCGTCCTCGGGATCCTCTCGGAAAACGGGTGGAGCATCAACGGTTGGATCCTCTTCGGGCTCTATTTGGGCGCCTTTTTCGCGGCGGGCTGGCAGGTACTGTGGACGGTCGCCATGAACGTGCCAAAAGTGTTCAAAAACGGCTTTCATCCCCTCATTTTGCTCGATGAAAACCTGTTGATGACGGTTGCGGCGGCCGGCGCCTTTGCGATTGGGGAGAATATGGAGGGAGCCGCCGTCATGCTCCTCTATCAGATCGGCGAACTGTTGCAACAGATCGCGGTGGGCTCGTCGCGGGGCGCCATCACCCGCCTCATGCAGATGAAGAGCAGCGTCGCCCTCCGCATCACCGAAGGCGGGCAGGAGGAGGTCGCGCCCGAGGAACTCGCCGCGGGGGAGACCGTCCTCGTGCGCAAAGGGGATAAATTCCCCGCAGATTGCGCCCTCGCGGAGGGCGTAACTTCCCTCGACGTCAAGTCGCTCACGGGGGAGAGTTATCTCAAAGAGGTCAAGGCGGGCGATGAAATTTTAGCGGGCTCGGTGAACGAGGGCGAGGCGGTCAAAGCGACGGTCCTCCGCCCCTACAACGAGAGCGCCGTCGCCAAAATTTTGGACCTTGTGGAGAGTTCTTCGGCCAAAAAGGCGAAGCCTGAAAAATTCATCACGAAGTTCGCGCGCATCTATACCCCCGTCGTCGTCCTCCTCGCCGTGCTCATCGCCGTCATCCCGCCCCTCTTCGATGGCTACAATTTCGTAAAGTGGCTCATTCCCGCCCTCGATTTCCTCGTCATTTCCTGCCCGTGCGCCCTCATCATCTCGGTGCCGCTCACCTATTTTTCGGGGGTCGGCGCGCTGGCGCGGTTCGGCGTTTTGACGAAGGGCGCGGTCTATCTCGATAAACTCGCGGCGGTCAAAGTTGCGGCGTTCGATAAGACGGGCACCCTCACCGAGGGCAAATTTTCGGTGGGGGAGGTCAAAGGCGGGGCGCGGGTGTTGGAACTCGCCGCGGCCGCAGAGCGCCTCTCCTCGCACCCGCTCGCACAGGCCTTTGCGGGCGTGCCCACTCCTTTTACGGCCGAGGACGCCAAAGAAATTGCGGGAATGGGGGTGGAAACGCGCATTTGCGGCAAGCGCGTGCTGGTCGGAAGCGCCCGCCTCTTGCGCGAAAACGGCATCGCCTTTGCGGAAACGGAGAGCAACGCTGTTACGGTGTACGTCGCCGAGGAGGAGAAGTATCTCGGCTGTGTGGAGATAGAGGATAAACTCCGCCCCGAGGCGAAAGACGCGCTTTCCTCTCTCAAAGGGGCGGGCGTGGAGAAGATCGCCGTGCTCACGGGGGATACCGAAGCGCGCGCCGCCCGCGTGCTCGGCGGCCTGCCCGTGGATGAGGTCTGCGCGGGGCTTTTGCCCGCCGAAAAGCCCCAAAGGGCCGAAGCGCTCAAACAGGGCGGTCCTTTGCTGTACGTGGGGGACGGCATCAACGATACCCCCGTCATGGCGGCGAGCGACGTCTCCGTTGCGATGGGAGGCTTGGGGAGCGACGCCGCGATCGAAGCGAGCGATTTCGTGCTCGCGGGCGACGACCTTTCCGCCCTTCCCCGCGCGGTGAAGGGGGCAAAGCGGACCAAAAAAATCGTCGCCGAGAACATCGTTTTCTCCATTGTCGTGAAGGTGGCGCTGATGGCGCTCTCTTTGGCGGGTCTTCTCCCGCTGTGGGCCGCGGTATTGGGCGATACGGGGGTCATGCTCCTCGCCGTAGTCAATTCCATGCGCATGCGTTTGCCCGTCAAATGACGGAGGAATATGGAAAAGCCGCTTGCACTGCAAGCGGCTTTGTGCTATAATGCAAGTATGCTGAAACATCTCATCGATTGCGCCATGAAGCGCGAACCTTGCGATCTCGTCCTCAAAAACGCCCGCATCTTCAATGTGTTCACGGGAGAGACGGAGGAAGGGGAAATCGCCGTTGCGGAGGGGAAGATCGTCGCCGTCGGCAAGGGTTTTCGCGGCCTGCGGGAGTATGACGCGGCGGGCAAGATCGCCCTCCCGTCCTTTACTGACTCCCATATCCACGTGGAGAGCACCATGCTCTCGCCCGAGGAATTCGTTCCCCTCGCCGTTTTGCACGGCACGGGGGGGATCGTCGCCGACCCGCATGAGATCGTCAACGTCTGCGGCGTCGTGGGTGCAGAATACATCGCCGGGGCGTTCTCCCGCATCCGATGCGGAAAAACCAACCCCGTTGAGTTGTTTTTGCAACTTCCGTCCTGCGTCCCCGCCACCCCGTTCGAGACGAGCGGGGCGAAGATAGACGGGCGGGAGACGGCGCGGGAACTCGCCCGCGATACCTTTTTCGGCCTCGGCGAGATGATGAACTTCCCCGCCGTCCTTGCGGGCGAGGAGGACGTTCTGCGCAAGTTGGAAGAGGCCGGCAGGGCGGGAAAACCCATCGACGGCCACGCCCCCGGGCTGACGGGGGATGCGCTCTGCGCCTACCGCGCGGCGGGCATTTTGACCGACCACGAGAGCCTGACCCCCGCGGAGTGCCGCGAAAAGGCGGCGCGGGGCATGTACGTCCAGATCCGCGTCGGCTCCTCTGCCAACAACATTGCGGACGCCGTAAAGGCGGCCGATCCCTTCAATTTCCGCCGTTTCGTGCTCTGCACGGACGATAAAAACGCCCGCGAACTCACGGAGAGGGGGCACCTGGACGACGCCCTCCGCCGCCTCGTCGCCGCGGGCATGGATGCGCGCTACGCCGTCTGCGCGGCCACGCTCAACGTTGCCGAATGTTACTCCCTCAAAGGCCGCGGCGCCCTCGCCCCGGGGTATTTTGCCGATATCGTACTCGTAGATGATTTGGAGGATTTCAACGTCCGCGCGGTGTTTAAACGTGGTGAACTTTTGGCCGAAAACGGCAAAACGCTGTTCAAAATCGACCAAAAATACCTGCCGGAAGCCGTCCGCGGCACTGTGCGGGTCGCGCCCGTTTCGCCCGCCGATTTCCGCATCGAAGGCCACGGGGGCGTCTTTCGCGCGATGGAGGTCGAGCCGCACGGCCTGTACACAAAAGAGGTTTTTGTGCCCGCGCCGCAGGGCGAACTTCGTGTAAAGGGCACCGATTTCAACAAACTTGCCGTCATCGAGCGGCACTTTGCAAGCGGAAACATCGGGCTCGGCCTCGTCAAGGGGTACGGCTTTCGCGGGGGCGCCCTCGGCATCTCCGTCGCGCACGACAGCCACAATCTCGTCATCCTCGGCGATGACGACGGGGCAATGGCGCGCGTCGCCGCTCTCCTCAAAGAGGCGGGGGGAGGCATGGCCCTCGTTTCGGAGGAGGGAGAGGAGGTCTTTCCCCTCGACATTGCAGGCCTCATGAGTTCGGCGCCCGCCGCCGAGGTCGTCTCCCGCACCCGCGCCCTTGCCGATCGCGCCCGCCGCATGGGAGTAAAGGAGTATTACGAGCCCTTCATGACCCTCGCTTTTCTGTCTCTCGCGGTCATTCCAGAACTCAAACTGACGGATAAGGGACTCGTGAGCCTTGCAAAGTACGGATACGTACCTTTGGAAGAGGAAAAAAATCATTGACATTTTTCTCCCGCGGGAGTACAATATTACACGAAAGGAAATAAGAACAGAGAGATAAGGAGGATACAGCCGTGAAAGGACGAAGTAGCGAGATAGACGGACCGGACCGAACGACCTTCGCGGCTCATTCCGCGTAAGCCTCGTCTCGGCCTCTGTCTGCACCCGAAAAAATTCGATAGCGGAGGTGGAGATATGAACGAGGAACTCAAAAATGAGATCAAGCGGCTCGTTGCCGCAAAAGATTACGAAGCCGCCGCCTCTTCGGTCGGGAAGTTGTCCCCCGAGGAGGCGGCTCGCGTGCTGTCCGAAACGGATCGTTCGGACGTCGTCGCCCTTGCCCGGGCGATGGAGAGCGATTTTCTTGCCGATGTGCTCATTTTGGCCGATCGGCCCGTCCGCAAACTCATCATGGAGGGCTTGCACGACGACGAACTCGAAGAGGTCATGGAGGACGTCTCCGTGGACGACACGGTGGACATCATCGAGGAGATGCCCGAAAACGTCGCCCTCCGCATTGCGGAAAAGGAGGAGATCGTCGCCCTCCTCGAAGAGCGCAAATTTTCGGTCTTAAAGCCCCTCCTCGCCTCGATGAACGAGATCGACCTCGCCGAGGTATTCGATGACGGCGTCAAGGAGGAGGACCTGCCCGTCCTCTTCCGCATCCTGCCGAAGGACCTCGCGGCCGAAGTGTTCGTGGAGATCGACCGCGATACGCAGGAAAAATTGCTCAAAAAACTTTCCGACGTCGAAATCAAGGCGGTCATGGATGAACTTTTCCTCGATGATACCGTCGACCTCGTGGAGGAGATGCCCGCCAACGTCGTCAAGCGCCTCCTCGCCCAAAGCGACAGCGAGACCCGCGCCTACATCAACGAATTGTTGAAGTACCCCAAAGACAGCGCGGGGAGCATCATGACCATCGAATTCGTGCGGTTTTTGCCCGATATGACGGTGGAGGCGGCCTTCCAGCACATCCGCGCGCAGGCCATCGACAAGGAGACCATCTACACCTGCTACGTCACCGATAAGGAGAATAAACTCATCGGCATGGTCACGGCGAAGGACCTGATGCTGTCCGACCCTGCGGCCAAGATCTCCGACGTCATGGAGGACAACGTCATTTACGTCCACACGCACGACGATAAGGAGGAGGTCGCGCGCACCATCTCCGATTACGGCTTCCTCGCCATACCCGTGGTGGACGAAGAGAGGCGGCTCGTTGGCATCGTCACCGTTGACGATGCTATGGACGTCATCGAGGAGGAAAACACCGAAGATATCGAGGCAATGGCCGGTATGTTGCACGAAAACAAGCCATACCTCAAAACGGGCGTGTTTGCCATCTGGAAGAACCGCGTTCCGTGGCTTCTCATTCTCATGATCTCCGCAACGTTCACGGGGCTCATCATCAGCATTTTCGAGGCGCGCCTTTCCGCCATCAGCGCCGTGCTCTTTGCGTGCGTGCCCATGCTCATGGATACGGGCGGGAACTCCGGCTCGCAGGCGTCCGTCACCGTCATCCGCGCGCTCGCCCTCGGCGAACTCTCTACTAAGGACACGGGAAAGGTGGTATGGAAGGAATTCCGCGTGGCGCTCCTTCTCGCCGCGACGCTTGCCGTCGCTTGCTTTGCCAAACTCATGCTCATCGATAATCTTCTTTTCGGGATGTTCCTGCCCGCCAACAAGGATTATACGTGGGATAAATGTGCGATCGTCTCGCTGGCGCTCTTTTGCACCGTGCTCGTGGCGAAGATCGTCGGAAGCGTGTTGCCGCTCCTTGTGAAGAAGTGCCGCCTCGACCCCGCCGCAGTCGCCTCGCCGTTCATCACAACGATCGTCGACGCGCTCTCCCTGCTCATCTTCTGCGGCCTGTCCGTGCTCATTTTGAAATAATTATGAAAATCGTCATCGCAACGCACAACAAAGGCAAACTCCGCGAGATCGAGGAGATCCTCGCGGGGCACGAAATTTTGTCGGCCGATGAAGCCGGCTTCACGGAGGAGGTGGAGGAGACGGGCACCACGTTTTCGGAGAACGCCCGCCTCAAAGCGGAGGCCGTCTGCCACGCGACGGGTCTGCCCGCTCTCGCCGATGACAGCGGCCTCTGCGTCGAAGCGCTCGGCGGCGCGCCCGGCGTTTACAGCGCGCGCTATTCGGGCGGCGGCTCTGCCGAAAACCGCAAAAAACTCTTAAAATCGCTACACGGGGTGCAAAATCGCAGGGCTTACTTCGCCTGTGCCGTGTGCCTCATGTTCCCGGACGGGCGTGTTCTCACGGCGGAGGGCCGCACCTTCGGCGTCATCACAGAGGAGGAGCGCGGCACGGGCGGCTTCGGGTACGATAGCCTCTTCCTGTCCGACGATCTCGGCGTGACCTTTGCCGAGGCGGGCGAGGAGGCAAAAAACGCCGTCTCGCACAGGGGCCGTGCCCTTCGCGCCCTTGCGGAGCGTCTGCCGTGAAGACCTTCGTCGTCCTCTCCGATTCGCACGGCCGTCTCGGGGCCGTCGGCCGCGTCGCCCCGCTCTTTGCGGAAAACGATTTCGTCATCCACCTCGGCGACGGCTCCTCCGATATGCGCCCGTACGCCGCGCAGTTTCCCGGCAAGGTGTACGTGATGAAGGGCAACTGCGATTTTTCCTACGGGGAGGAGGAACGGGTCATCGAGGCGGAGGGCCTCTCCCTCTTCTGTTGCCACGGGCACCGCTACGGGGTCAAGCACGGGCTTGAAAAACTCGCGGCGCGCGCAAAGGAGCGCGGTTGCTCCGTCGCGCTCTACGGGCACACCCACTGTGCCGATATCCAAACGGTGGACGGGGTCCTCTGCATCAACCCGGGCGCTCTCGGCAGTTA
This sequence comes from uncultured Clostridia bacterium, assembly GCA_947589555.1. Taxonomy (GTDB): domain Bacteria; phylum Bacillota; class Clostridia; order Christensenellales; family Borkfalkiaceae; genus Gallimonas. The sequence continues at coordinate 9,636 of CANQAZ010000032.1, forward strand.
TTCTGACCCGAGTTATTGCTATCTCGTCCTCCACAAGGGCAAGGCGGTCCCCACCGTCGTAAACCTGTAAAAAGCGCCGCCGGCGGATCCATCCGTCGGCGGTTTTCCTATTTTTTGTCCTCCACTTGCGTCTGGGGGAGGGGAAAGGGACGAATCCGCCCTTATTTCCCCCGCTTTCATTCACCCCGTTTGCAGGGCATGGAGGGTTTCCCCGATGTCCGCGTCGATGAGCACGGCGCGCCCTGCGATCTCGGGCGGGGCAACGGCCTCTCCGCGGTTGATGCAGGCGTACGTCGCCTTCGGGTTTTCCGCCGTCATCCTCCAAAAGGGGAATTTGACGATCCCGGGGGTATTCATGCCCACGCCGAGTTCCAGAAAGAGGACGCGGCTTTTTTTGTGTTCCGCAAGGAAATTCCGATAGCGTTTGCACGCTTTGTGCCAGCCGCCGTCCTCGACGAAGGTATCGTCGGCGCGCAAATTCACCGTCATCGGCTTGCCGCAGAGGGGGCAGAGGGGCACAAGCCCGGCGGGCACCTTTCCGTTCCTTTGTTCGCGCACCATGCGGCGGATGAGGTCCTCGTTGTCGTAGGTCTCCGCGTGGCAGGGCACGGAACACTGCAACAGCCCGTAGTCCCCCTGCGTGTAAAAGAGGCGCTCCCTGTCAAAGCCCGCCTTTTGGAAGCAGTGATCCACGTTGGTCGTAATGACGAAGTAATCTTTGCCGCTCACGAGCCCCAAAAGCGTTTGATACACGGGCTTGGGCGGGTCGGAATAGCGGTTGATGAAAATATATCTCGACCAGTACGCCCAAAATTCCTCGGCCGTCTCAAAGGGATAAAACCCGCCCTCGTACATGTCGCGGAAGCCGTATTTTTCCTCAAAGTCGCCGAAATTTTCGTGAAACCGCACCCCGTCATACAAAAATCCCGCCGAGGCGGAGAGCCCCGCGCCCGCGCCCACCACCACGGCTTCGGCCTCTTCCAGCGCCCGTCTGAGGCGGGCAGGATCGTCCATTTACAGGATGGCGTCGCCCGCCGTGTATTGTTGGAGCGAGCCCGCTTTCACCTGGATGCAGATGTACTTGATGCCCTCTGCCGCGGCGGCGAAAAATTGCCGTTTTACGGCGGGGGCGACGCGGATCCAGTCTCCCGCCTTCAATTCCACCTTCTCGCCGTCGAGCACGGCGTAGCCCGCGCCCGCGAGAATGCCGTAGATCTCCTCGTTTTGCTTGTGCGCGTGCACAAAGGGGACGCTCGCGCCCGCGGGCAGTTCGTTCACGCTCACTTCTGCGCCCGTCAGGCCGAGGGCGTCGTGCAATTCGGCGCGCGGACCCGCCGCAACGCTCGTTTTCGCATAATTTTTCATAATAGACCTCCGTTTTTCTTTTATTTTACCACGCGGGCGCGCCGTTTGCAAGATGCTTACAAAATGATAACCGGGTAATAAAAAAGTAACCGTGAAAAATGCGCTTGCCTGCGCGCAAAAAGTTTGTTATAATGGGGCAGGAGGTTGAAAAGATGTTGACGAAAGAGGAATTGCCCGCGTGCCCCGTGGCCACCACGGTACGGCTCATCGGGAACAAGTGGAAACTTCTCATCATCCGCGATCTCGTCATGGACGGAACGCGGCGGTTTTCCGATTTTTTAAAGTCCATCCCCGGCATCAGCAAAAAGGTGCTTACGGATAACCTGCGCGCCCTCGAAGAGGACGGGCTCGTCGTGCGGGAGGCGTTTGCCGAGGTCCCGCCCCGCGTCGAGTATTCCCTCTCCCCGCTCGGCGAGACCCTCCGCCCCGTTCTCGGCGCCCTGCAAGCGTGGGGCGAGCAGTACAAGGGAGCGTTGTAGGATGAAGGGCAAACCGAAAGGCCGCACCCGTTACGGTGCGGCCTTTTCTTCATTTTGAGCCCTCCCCTTGCGTAAAGGGGAGGGGCAGGGGTGGGGATCCGCCCTTAATTCACCCTTTTCCCGCAAGGGACGGGTGGGGATGGCCCCGTTTCCTGCGTCATTCTCATTTTTCCGATGCGTTCGGTCCGTTTTGCTCCTGCGCGTTCCGCGCGCGCCTGTTGCGCACCGCGCCGCGGGCGATCTCAAAGATGTTGATGCCCACCCCGGAGAGGATGTAGATATAAAAGGTGAAGAACCTCCACACGAGGACGACCCAGCCGATGACCGCACTCACCTCGGGGCGGGCCATCAGCACGCTTGCGTACACAAAGGAGGTCGTCGTCTCCACCGCGCCGGTGTTGCCGGGGGTGGGGATGAGGTAGGCGGAGAATTGCGAGATGATGGTGAGGCATGCGATTTGCAGGAGGAAATCGCCGGACGGGGGCACGTTTGCAACGGACGCCACGGCAAAGAAGGGGATGCACACGTTGATGCACGTCTCCATGAGGGAGAGCACGAGGAGGGGGACAAAGAAGTACCACTTCGTGATCAGCGTCCGCATCGCCGTGCAGTATTCGCGCACGCCGTGCACAAATTTTTTGGTCACGGCGTACTTCTTCTTCACGATGTGCATTTTTTTGAGCACAAACACGATAAAGGCCATCGCCTTCATCGTAAAGCGGGGGAAGAAGGAGAGCACCGCAAACAGGATGGGGAAGGAGAGATTGAGGACGATGGAGAACCACGCCACGATGCGCACCGTGGCGGATACGGAGATGTGGGCCGAACTTTCAAGGTAGTTGGGTGCCACGCTCATGAGGACGAGGGCGAAGAGGCACCACACAAATAGGCTCACGCACATGCGGGCGAGGGGAATGGCGGAGGCCGCGCCCCGCGGGATGTCCCGTTTTTTATAGAGGTAGTAAATTTGGAAGGGCTGGCCGCCGCTCGCAAAGGGGGTCACGCCGTCGTAGTATTTCCCGAGGAACATCACCTTCACGGCGGTGCGGAGGCGGAATTTTCCCGTGTACATTTTGAGCATGTACGCATATTTCGCGCTCTCCACAAGGATGTAGAGGAGGATGAACCCGAGGAACGCAAAAAGGAGGGGGAGGTTGATCCCCTTTATCATCTGAACGAAGCCGACCTGTTCGTCACCCGCAACGTAGTTGCCGAGGGTGAACATGATGGCGACGGATGCGCCGATGAGGAGGAGCAGGAGCACGGTCTTGATCCACCAGTTGCGCAAACTTTTTTTGTCCGTGGGCGCGCTCGGTTTTTTCGCCGCGCCGGTTTCCTTGTCCATAGTCCTTCGTTATCCCTTTGTCTCCCGCTCGGCCCGCCGCTTGCGCACGGCGCTGCGGATGATCTCAAAGATGTTGATGCCGATGCCCGAAAGGATGTAGATGTAGTAAATAAAGAAGCGCCACACCAAAACGATCCAGCCCGTCACCGCATTCACGGCGGGGTCGCTCACGATCATGAGGAGGGCGAGGGTCGTCACCGCCTCGTTTGCGCCGCTGTTGCCGGGGGTGGGGATGAGGGAGGCGGAGTAGAAGGAGATGACGCCGAGGCAGACGATCTGCAAGAGGAGTTCGGAATAGAGTTCTTGCCCGACGGGCGCAATGGCGAGCACGGCGCAGAAGGGGATCAGCAGGTAGGTGGCCGTCTCTACGACGCAGATGAAGACGAGGGGGATGAGTTTCCACGCCTCGCGGATGAGCGATTTGAGGGATTGGCGGTACTCCTCCATTTCATAGACGTACTTGCGCATCGTGGGGTACTTGTGCTTGACGATGTGCAGTTTGTTGAGGAGGGAGACGAGCCATACGATGACCTTCTTTCCCGCCCGCGGGAAGAGGGAGGCGAACACGATGATGAGGGGGATGGCAAAGTTGCAGGCGAGCGAGACCCAGGCCACCACCATGATGACGGTGCCGGGGACGTTGCTGTCCCCGATCGCGTTGATGTTCACGCAGAAGTGGGAGGTGATGAGCAGGGCCACGGCGATGGCGCAGAACACGATGGTGTTCACGATATAGCGCACGAGGGGCACGGCGGTGGCCACGCCCGCGGGGATGTCCTTTTTGTGGAGATAATAAATTTGGAAGGGTTGTCCGCCCGTACCGAGGGGGGTGATGCCGTCGTAGTATTTGCCGAGGAACATCACCTTGACGGAATTTTTGAAGCGCCACTTGCCCGTCGAAATTTTGAGCAGATAGGAATACTTCATGCTCTCCGCGAACATGGCGACAAGGAGCATGGCGATGAGGATGCCGAACCACATCCAGTTCATGCCGCCCACCATCTCGGCAAAGCCCACGGTGTTGCCGCCCACGTACTTTGTGATGGTGAACATCATGGCGACCGAAACGGCGATGAGGGCGAGCAGGAGGGCGGTCTTGATCCACCACTTGCGGTTTTTCGACTTGGCGTCCTGCGCGCTCCGTTGCTCCATTTCGGCCTGCAACTTCTGGATGTCTCTCTCTTTCGCGCGGTTATACCGGGCGGTGAAGTCGTTCTTCTCCTCCCGTCCTTTTCCGTCTTTCCCGCTCACGGCCTCCGCCTCGTCCGCCTTGTCGGCTTCCTCGGCCTCCGCCTCGTCCGCCTTGTCGGCTCCCTCGGCCTCCGCCTCGTCCGCCTTGTCGGCTCCCTCGGCTTTCGCCTCGTCCGCCTTGTCGGCTCCCTCGGCCTCCGCCTCGTCCGTCTTCGCGGCTCCCTCGGCCTCCGCCTCGTCCGCCTTGTCGGCTCCCTCGGCCTCCGCCTCGTCCGCCTTGTCGGCTTCCTCGGCCTCCGCCTCGTCCGCCTTCGCGGCTTCCTCGGCCTCCGCCTCGTCCGCCTTGTCGGCTCCCTCGGCTTTCGCCTCGTCCGCCTTGTCGGCTCCCTCGGCCTCC
>CANQAZ010000033.1 GCA_947589555.1 uncultured Clostridia bacterium
GCCTACCCTTTCCCAAAGGGGAGCCTTCCTTGTGGCTTTCGTGAAAAGGCGACCGTATGATAATGGAGCCTTTTCCCGCAATGGCTCCGCCGTAGGCGGTGGTGGGGATTGAGCCCCCGCGTCATTCTGTCCCGCCCGCACGTCGGCACACGCGTGCTTTTTACGCTTTTCTTGCGAAAAGGCTCTTTTAGCACGCGGCGCCTCCTCTTCCCAAAAAATCTTTGCTACGCAAATCTTTTTCGGGAACCCTGTTTCTACTAAGGGCGGCACGAGGAGCGTAGCGACGAAGTAACGAATGTGAAGAATCCCCTTAACGGAGTTCGTACCCCAAGCCCTCTTTCAACACAAACCAAACGCCCCGCGGCAGTGCCGCGGGGCGTCTTTCAAAAATCTTTCAGTCCGAGCAGGTAATCGGAGGAAACGCCGAAGAACACGGCGAGTTTGTAAAGGGCCTCAATGGTGGGCAGTTGTTTCCCCGTTTCCCAGTAACTGATGGAGGCGTTGCTCAGTCCCAACTCCTTTGCCGGCAGGTTTTGCCCGATGTTTTTTTCCGCCCGCAACGCTTTCAGCCTCTCGCCGAACACGTTGCGCTCAAATTCTTTCATACCCAAAATCTAACAAAAATTAGTATCAAACGCTTGACTTCTAATTATGAAATGAAAAAAACTTCGGAGGAGGAAAGGGATGGGGTACATCGAGCAAAACATCGGAAAGGACGAAAAAATTTTGGCGCGGATCACGCACAGTAAGGCGGGGTTGGTGCCGGCGTTTGCGGTGGCGGCCGTGCTCATCGCGTTTGCGGTCGCCGTCGGGTATTTGGCGTGGTATCTCTCGGACTTGATGGGGGCCGAGGTCGAGGGTTTCCCCATCGTCGCCATCATCGTCTGTGCGTGTTTCATCGGTCTTTGCGGGGTGTGGGTTTTCGTCCGCGCCGCCGTGGAGATCTCCTGCAACCGTCTCGTCGTCACCAACAAGCGGCTGGTGGGGCAGAGCGGCTGGATCGCAAAGCGGACTATGGACATCATTTTGTTGAAGTTGGATACGGTCAACGCGTCCAACGGGGTCTTCGGTGCGCTCTTTCACTACGGCACGTTGGAGGTCGTCTCGGCGGGGTCCCAACAGGGGTTCAACCGTCGCAACCAAAGGTTTCCCTATGTCAAGAACACGGAGGAATTCCGCAATGCGGTGCTTGCGGCCGTCGACAAGGCAAAGGAGGAGGAACGCCTTGCGCAGGCGCAAGCGCAAGCGGAGGCGATGAAGCGGGTACAAGAGGGCAACCGTTGAGCGCGGAGGGGACCATGAAAAGAATGAAAAGAATTCTGACCGCGTATCTTCTTCTCTCCCTCCCTCGCGTCCCGTTCTTTCTCTACTCCCCGTAGAATCCTCTCTTTCTCGCGTCCCGTTCTTTCTCTACTCCCCGTAGAATCCTCTCTTCCTCGCGTCTCGTTCTTTCTCTACTCCCCGTAGAATCCTCTCTTCCTCGCGTCCCGTTCTTCCTCTACTCCCCGTAGAATCCTCTCTTTCTCGCGTCCCGTTCTTCCTCTACTCCCCGTAGAATCCTCTCTTTCTCGCGTCCCGTTCTTCCTCTACTCACAGTAGAATTTCTCCCTTTTTCAAAAAACCTTGTCATGTACTTCTTTTTTTCAAAAATTTTCGTGTTACCATTACATTGTAAGAGGTGAGTATATGACAACGCAGAGCCGCGGCAAACGAAAAACGCTCCCCGATGCGCCGCGCGCAACCGCGCAAGCGGCTGTTGCGCGCGGCGCAACGGGGAGCGTTAAAAGCGGAAAAAATTTTTTTCAGACCGCTTTTCGGATCAATCGGTAGCCGCATTTTTCAAGGAGCCATGCGGCGTCGTCCATCAACTGATAATCGTAGCGGATGACGTCGGTCTCCTCCGCCGATTTTCCTTTCGCTTCGGCCATGATCTCGCGGAACTCCACAAGTCCTTCCATCGTCGTCAAATTAGCGTGTTTGCGCTGTTTGGCCAATTCGGCTTTGTCGGAGGGGATCTCCTCTTTTTCGCAGGGAATGAAGCCGCGCGCAATGAGATTGGCGCACCACCTTTGGTGTTCCTGAACGGCAAAGGTCCAGCGCAGGGAGCCGTTGAATTGTCCTTCATTGGTATATTCCCAGATCTCCGCGCCGTCCGTTTTGAGGGGAGAGGGGATGCGCTTGTCGCCTTCTTCGTACTTGGCAAGAAAGGCGGCCTTTGTCTCTTCGGCGCTCTTTTCCTCGGCGGAAATTTTCCCGTCCGCGTTTTTTTCTTCGGCGGAAATTTTTCCGCCCTTCTTTTTGTCCTTTGATTTTTCCGCATCGCATTCCGCATAGTCAAAGCCGCAGAGTTGCAGTTTCATGCGGAGGCTCAAACAGGCGTACACGTTGGATTCCCGTTGCGCTTCCCCGTAGGCGAACCACGAATTTTTCGCCGCGTCGCGGATCTTTCCGTCTTCGAGGGCGGCGGCGGAGGAGCGCTTCGCCTTTTTCACTTCCCGTTCCGCGGCGTAGAGCAAGTGGCGCAGGCGGGCCATCGCTTCGATCTTTTCGTGCAGGATGGCTTGGGCGTTGTAGACGCAACCGCCGTCGGCGCCGAAGGGCCTTATCATTCCGAAATCGCCGCTCACGGCCTCGGCAAATTTTTCGTCCCGCACTTTGACGAAGATCTTCACGACGGAGGGCGGAGCCCATTCCTTGATCTTCTGTTGCAGTTTTTCGGCAAGTTCCATGTTCTCCATGTCCGTGCCGAAGGAGACCACGATGTAACTGTACGCGTTTTTCTTCATCAATTCCCCGCGGATGGAGGAATAAAAATCGGGATGGGTCACTTCGAGGGGATGGGGCACGATGTTCGCGGGCAGGGGCGCGGGCTCCAAATATTTTTCCCCGTTCTTTTTGCAGAGGTCGAGGAAGGCCTCGTAGCGGAAATAGCCGTGATGGAGGGAGCCGCTGTGCACCTTGCTCTCTTTGGTGAACTTGCCCTCGGGATAGTAGCGGTCGTAAATGTGATAGGTGACGGGCTTGGGGACCAACTTTCCGCTTTGCAGGGTGAGGAACTGGTTGTTCGAAACGGAGGTCAGAAAGAGGCTTTCGTTGAGTTTGCCGAAGCCGATGAGGAACATGTTCAGCCCGACGTCGCCGTGCACCGTGGCGGTGGAAAAATCCAACTCCCGCTCCGTCATGAATTGCGTGAGGGGGTAGCGGTCGATGAAGTCCATCGCGATCTGCTTGTGGCGGTTGACGATGCGGATGACCCCGCCCGACGCTTCCGCATAGCAGGCGAAGAGATCTTCGTTCTCTTTGGAGGCGAACACGTACACGGTCAAGCCGATCCCGTCGTCAAAGGAAAGTTCCTGCAATTTTTTCCGCCCGATGAGGGCGCACAACTCCTTGACGCAGAGCAAACTTTTTTCGTCGTCTCCGGTGTTCATGATCACGGAGACTTTTTTTGCGGCGAAATTCCCGAAGCGCTTTTCGAGCAATTCGCCGAGGTTTTCCTTGTCCTTATCCTTCAAATTCCAGTAGTCGGCCTTGCGTACGTAGGCCTCGTCTTTGAGGGCGGGGGTCATTTCGCCGAGCAGGACGGCCCGATGCCCCTTCGGCACGGAACCGAGAATTTGGAGGCTGTTTTCGTCCGTGCCCATCACGAGGACCACCTTTTTGCGCAGTTTCGTCGTGAGGAACAGGGAGATGCGGTTGGCGACGGCCTGCCCGCAGAGGGAGGCGGTGAGCATGAGGGTGTTGCACAGGATGAGGGTGAAGAGGATCTCGACGGCGGCGTGGTAGAGGACGCTTTGGGCGATGAGAGGGGCCACGGTATTGTAATCGAATTTGAGCACGACGAATTCCACCGAGGCGCGCACGGAGAGCCACAGGGCGCCATCCACGCTCTGCCCGTTGAAGCGCTGGGCGAGAAAGACGAGGGGGATGGCCGCAAAGTAGATGAGGGCGAATTTGCCGTGCTTGAAGCCTTTGAGCCTCTTCAAACGCTCCTTGCGCGAGCACTTGACGAGGCGGAACGCGATGGTCCCGCAGAGGGCAAGCATGTAGACGAGACAGAGAATGATGACGACGTTCATAAAAAATTCCTTTGCCGCGCGGCGCGGCCGTGACGCAACCATTATAGCACCAAACGGCGGGCAACGCAACCGAATGGGGCAAATTCGCCCGCCGCGCCCCCAAATCGGGCTTTCCGCAAGGGGGGAAAAGGGGAGAAAGACGGAGAAAAGGCGGAGGGGCGGACGGAAAATCCGTGAAAAAATATTTGACAAACCGCGAAGGGAAGATTACAATATTATCCGGCTTGCCGATCCCGTGCGGCGGGTGAAAGCGGCGGGCGGAAAAGGGCCCGTCGATCTTATGCAACGAGCGGAAAAGGGCCCGCCGATCTGATGCGGCGGGCGGCGGAACGGAGCGCCGAACGGCGCCGCGGGACGGCGCGGAGGACGATATGACGGATAAAAAATGGGTTCGGTTTCTCATTCATTTTCTTTTGATGGCCGCCGTGCTCGGCGGGCTGTTGGGCGGGTTTTGTACCTATGACTTCGTCGAGGTCGGCAACGCGGCCGCCTTCGGCGCGATGGGCTTCTTTGCCACCTTCTTCTTTTATCTGACCGCGGATATCATCGACGGCGACGGCGCCCTTTGGAGCATTTTGCGGGTCGTCCTCTTCGTCCTCGGCCTCCTCCTCGCCGTCGGGGGGATCCTCTTGGCCGACGTCTCCTTTTTGGTCAGCCCCCGCTTCGACCGCCTCGCCGAGACGAGCCCGTGGATCATCGGGTTCTGCATGCCGTGGGCGCTCGCGATTTCCCTCACCTTCATCCTCTACTGCGTCGGCGCGGAAAACGAATGGGGCGGGGTGCTCTTTGCCGTGATCCCCTTCCTGTGCCTTTTGGGCTCCTACTTATTGTGCGTCGTCTGCGCCTATCTCGGTCAGGCGGCCGCGGGATTCTTCTACGGCTGGCTTCCCTTCATCTTCGGCATCGGGGGCATCGTGGGGCTCGGGTTCGCGTGGAAGGAGTGCGGCCTCTTTTTGGGGGCGGCGGGCGGCTCCGACTTCGGCTACCATTATGCGCTCCCTTCGGCCGCGCGCGCCTCGGCCCCCGCGCCCGCACCCGCATCCGCACCTGCGGCGGCCGCCCCGTCCGCGCCCGCGCCCCTCACGAAAAAGGAGAGAAAGGCGGAGGCGGAGAAGGAGACCGGCAACCTTATCGGGGAACTCCGCGAACGCATGCAACCCTACGACCGCGAATTCGAGCGGCTGTTCCACAATAAATTCACGTGCGATAATTCGAGCATGCTCCTCTGCGAAATGGGGTTGCGCGCCTATAAACAGCGGTGGAGAAGCGCGCCGAAACTCGATGGCAACACGATAAGCGGGAGCGCGCATTTTGTGCTGTTTGACCGGAAGTACGACAATCCCTCCCAAGTGGAGAGCAGGCTCAGAAAGGCCGCGGAGAAAAACATGCGCGAAAAATGGGACGAGATCAAGGGAAAGGCCTACCGCGGCATGATAGATAAGATCGGCAAGGAAAACCGCCAGATCGCGCTCGCCTGGTCTGCCCATTACGGAGCGAAGCCCTCCTTCGACCTCGAATTTACCTTCGAGTGGAACGACGATTGAGCCGCACCCCTCCTTCCGCGGACGCGGAGAAAGGACGGCTTGCGGAAAAAGGAACGCCCGCCGAGGGATACGGCGGGCGGATCTTTTTTACTTTGCGGGGATTTTATTTTGCGATGAGGCTCCTGCCCGTCATCTCCGCGGGGATGGGCAGGCCCATCACTTCGAGGAGGGTGGGGGCGAGGTCGGCGAGGATGCCGTCCTTGCGGAGGGTCGCATTTTTGTACTTTTCCGAGAGGAGCACGACGGGCACGGGGTTGGTGGTGTGCGCCGTGAAGGGGGAGCCGTCCGCATCGAGCATCTTATCGGCGTTGCCGTGGTCGGCGGTGAGGAGGGCGCTCCCGCCCATCGAGAGAATTTTATCGACGACCTTTTTCACGCATTCGTCGACGGTGTGCACCGCCTTGACGGCGGCAGGGATGACCCCCGTGTGGCCCACCATGTCGCAGTTGGCGAAGTTGAGGATCATGACGTCGTACTCCCCCGTGGAAAGTTCGGCGAGCACCCGCTCGGTCACCTCGGGGGCGCTCATTTCGGGTTGCAGGTCGTACGTGGCCACTTTGGGGGAGTTGATGAGGACGCGCACCTCATTTTCATTGGGCTGTTCCACGCCGCCGTTGAAGAAGAAGGTGACGTGGGCGTACTTTTCGGTCTCCGCGATGCGCAGTTGCTTTTTGCCCATCTTGGCGAGGTATTCGCCGAGGGTGTTATCGAGGCTCTGCTTGGGGAAGGCGACCGAAACGCCCTCGAATTGCGCGTCGTACACCGTAAAACAGACGTAAACGGGGGCGAGAAAGCCCGTTTTGCGCACAAACGCCGTGCCCTTCGGCACGATGAACTCCTTTTGGGAGAAGGCGCGGGTGATCTCGCGGGCCCTGTCGGGGCGGAAGTTGAAGAAGATGATGCTGTCGCCTTGCTCCACGAGCGCGACGGGCTTGCCGTTCTCGCAAATGTTGGTGGGGAGGACGAATTCGTCGGTCACGCCGCCCGCATAACTCGCTTCGAGTGCGGCGACGGGATCCTCGGCGTGGATCCCCGTGCCGAGGGTGAGCATATCGTACGATTTTTCCTCGCGGTCCCAGTTGTTGTCGCGGTCCATCGAATAGTAGCGGCCCGAGAGGGAGGCAAGTTTGCCGTAGCCCGCCTTTTGCATGAAGGCGAGCAGTTCCTTGACGTATTCCACGCCCGAGGTGGGGGAGACGTCCCGCCCGTCCATGAAGGCGTGCACGTAGGCTTCGGGCACCCCCCGCTTTTTGGCCATTTCGAGGAGGGCGAAGAGGTGGGTGATGTGGGAGTGCACGCCGCCATCCGAAAGGAGCCCCCAAAGATGCAGTTTTTTGTGATTGTCGCGCGCGCTGTCCATCGCGCGGATGAGGGCGGGATTTTGGAAGAAGTCGCCGTCCTGAATGGCTTTGGTGATCTTGGTGAGATCCTGATAGACGATGCGCCCCGCGCCGATGTTGAGGTGGCCGACCTCGGAATTGCCCATCTGGCCTTCGGGAAGCCCCACGGAGAGCCCGCTTGCGCCGAGGGTGGCGGAGGGATACTCCCTGCGGTAGGCGTTGACGTTTTTACTGCCGTCCATGTAGATGGCGTTGCCCTTGTGCTCGGGATTGAGCCCGTAGCCGTCCATAATGATGATCGCGTAAGGTGTTTTCATGTTGCATGCCTCTTTTTGATTTTCGCCCTACATTATACACCGCCGCGCGGGTTTTATCAAGCATCGGAAAGAAGATTTTGCCAAACACTTGCAATTTTTCCGCGCTTGCGGTAGAATAGGGCTACATCGGGCGGTATTTTGTTGCAAACGTCACACCAAAGGAGAGAATAAGAAAATGAAACGCAAATTTTTGCGGACCGCGCTCGCTTTTTTGCTGATTTTGTGCCTGTGCCTTCCGCTTGCGGCTTGCGGCGGCGGGCAGGACGGCGGCGCGGACGAAGCGCAGACCGAACAGGGTAGCGATCCGACGGAAGAGGGCGGCGGAGAGAGCGAAGAAAGCGGCGAGGACGGCGGCTCGGGCGGCGGCGAGAGCGGCGAGGACGGCGGCTCGGGCGGCGGCGAGAGCGGCGAAGGAAGCGAAGAGGAGGGGCCCGACGAATACGGCGGCCTCTACTTCAAGATGCCCGAAGGCGGGTTCGATACGGTAACGCCCGTCACCATCACCTTTTATCATAGTTTGGGAGCGTCCGCGCGGCGCATCCTCGATACATCCATCGAGGAGTTTTGTGCGCTCTATCCCAACATCACGGTGAAACATGAGCAAATCGGCGCTTATGACGACATTTTTAATCAAATTTCAACGCAAATCGTTATGGGCAAACAGCCCGACCTTGCCTTTTGTTACCCCGAACACGTTGTCGCCTATCTAGCCCTCGGCGACGCGGTCCTGCCCCTCAACGACTTCCTCGCGGACGGCGCATACCGCACGTTGAAGGTCGGGCAGGCGGACGGGACGGAGGCCTCCCTCAACATGACGGCGGCAGAACAGGAGAATTTTATCGAGGGATTCTGGCAGGAAGGCGCCCGATTCGGGGACGGGAGCAAGCGGTATCTGTTGCCCTATGCAAAGACGCCCGACGTCCTCTACTACAACGAGACCTTCTTTGAGGACAACGGCCTGTCCGTCCCCGCAACGTGGGACGAGATGGAAACGACCTCCGCGCGCATCAAGGAGATCGCGGGGAACGAGAGCGGGAAATTTGCGTTCGGCTATGATTCCACGTCGAATTGGTTCATCGGTATGTGTGCGCAGAGCGGCGCGCCCTACCTTTCCCAAACGGGGGGGAAATATCTCTTCGATACCCCCACGGCGCGGGCGTTTGTCGAGCGGTTCAAGGGTTGGTACGACAGAGGTTTTTTCACCACACGTGGGATAGAGGGCTCCTATACCTCGAATCTTTTCCGGCAGGGCTATTGCTATATGAGCATCGGCTCGTGCGCGAGCGCTACGTATTATCTGCCCGACGGTTACGGGAGCGGCAGTTCCTTCGAGGTCGGCGTTGCGCCCGTTCCGTCGGTCTCGGCCGCCCATACCGAACAGTACCTTTCGGGCCCTTCCGTCTGTATTTTTAAGAACGACGACCCGCAACGCATGCTTGCGAGTTGGCTGTTTTTGAAATTTCTTGCGACGAATGTGGATTTTCAAGCGGAATGGTCCATGCAGATGGGGTACATGCCCGTTTTGAAGGAAAGCGCCATGCGGACGAACGCGCCGTACGCCGCCTTTTTGGACGGCACAAGCGGCGGGACGAGCATCACCGCCCGTGTGATTGCCGTGGCGTACAGAAGGGCGGACTCGTACTTTGCCCCGCCCGCGCTCGCCGCTTCCGGCGTTGCAAGGGAACAAGTCGGGCTTTTGATGGACGCCGTGTTTGCGGGGACCAAGACGACGGACGAGGCCTTCCGCGACGCAGTCGCGGCGTGCACCTTGAAGGACGCATCGTAAAGAGGCCTGCCGCGGCAGGAATAGGAAAGGGGAACGCCCCGAGCCGAACGGCTCGGGGCGTTTGCATGTTCTTCCGCCTAATTTTTCCAAAACCAAACGGCTACGGTGGCGCGTTGGCCGTTGGGAAAGCGCATGGAGACGCCGTCCTCCGTCAGGCGGCACTTTGCCACAAAGGCCTCCTTTAAGAGGGGTAAAATTTCGCGCGCAAGTTCCCGCGCGCCGATCTCCGCTTCCGTCTTTGCGTCCGCTTCCGCGGCCGCAACGTTTTTTCTCTCGTTCTTCATAAATTTTCTCCTCTTTGACAATAGTATATCTTAACCACATTCTTTTGGCAAGGATTTGCAGGCCGTAGGTAGGATAATTTATTGTCGAAAAAGGAGTTTTTATGTCGAATTTGGCATTGTTTCCCGAGCGGCTGAGAGAATTGATGTTTGATAATGGGCAAATGACGTCTTACGAACTTGCGGATAAACTCGGCACGCATTCCACTACGGTCAGTGGCTGGGCGAGAGGGGCGTCGATGATCAATCTCGTCAACGCTGTGAAAATCGCGGATTTTTTTGAATGTTCGCTTGATTATCTCGCGGGGATTTCGGAGGTGGACCGCTACGTTCCCGCGCGTCCGCTCGAACCGTTTTATACGCGGCTACGGTCTGTGATGAAGAGTTGCGGCGTTACGCGGTACAGAATTGCCAAAGATACGGAATTCAAAGATCCCTATTTTACCAAGTGGTCGCGCGGGTCTGTTCCCGATTTGATCACTGTGATAAAACTCGCGCAATATCTGAACGTCTCCGTCGATTACCTCATCGGCAGGACGGATTATTGAAAGGGAAGAAAGCAAAAAAGTTGCGCCCCGAGCCGAACGGCTCGGGGCACTTGCATGTTCTTCCGCATAGGCAATAGTATAACCCACCAACATTTATATTGGCAAGGGAAATGAACGTGTTGGTGGGATAATTTATTGTCGAAAAAGGGGAAGTTTATGGAAATTATGTCGAAATTCTCGGAGCGGCTCAAAGAACTCATGTTTGACTGCGGGCAGATGAAGTCGGAGGCCCTCGCTTCGGCGTTGAAAGTGGCGGGGCCGACGGTGCGCTCGTGGATGAACGGCAAACGCGACGTTACCCTCGCCAATGCCGTGAAGGTAGCCGATTTTTTCGGGTGCTCGCTCGATTATTTAGCGGGGCTCACCGATGTTGACCATCAAGTGGAGGCGCGCACGCTCCCGCCCTTCTACGAAAATCTGCGCAAAGTGATGGCGGAGCAGGGCGTCACGCGGTATCAACTCGCCAAAAACGTTGTTGCGGATATCTTCTTTACCAAGTGGGCGCACGGCGGCATGCCCATGCTTTACACGGTGTGCAGGATCGCGCAGTACATGAACGTTTCCGTCGATTATCTCATCGGCAGGACGGATTATTGAAAGGGGAGAAAGCAAAAAGTAGCGCCCCGAGCCGAACGGCTCGGGGCGCTTTTTCCTATACATTATTATTTATTATAGTTGACGACTTTGGCAAACTCCTCGGCTTTGAGGGAGGCCCCGCCGATGAGACCGCCGTCGATCTCGGGCTGGGCCATGAGCCCCGCCGCGTTTTTGGCGTTCATGGAGCCGCCGTACTGGATGCGCATTCTGCCCACGTTCTTGCCCGCGTAAACCTTCTTCATGCGCTTGCGGATGTAGCCGATGGTCTCGTTGGCTTGCTCGTCCGTCGCCGTTCTGCCCGTGCCGATCGCCCAGATGGGCTCGTAGGCGATGACGATTTTGGAGAAGTCCTCAATGCCCTGAAAATCGGCGGCGATCTGCTTATCGAGCACCTTTTCGGTGAGCCCGCCTTCGCGCTCTTCAAGACTCTCGCCGATGCACACGATGGGGGTGAGCCCGGCGGCCAAAGCGGCAAGGGTGCGCTTGTTGACGGTCTCATCCGTCTCGCCGAAGTAGGCGCGGCGTTCGCTGTGGCCGATGATGACGTACTGCACGCCGTACTCTTTGAGCATGGCGGCAGAAATTTCGCCCGTGTATGCGCCTTTTTCGGCGAAGTGCACGTTCTGTGCGCCGAGGCGGATCTTGGAGCCGTGGATCGCTTTCTTCACCGCGGGAATGTCGATGAAGGGCACGCACACGACGACCTCGCACTTCGCATCCTTCACGAGGGGCTTCAACGCCTTCACGAGTTCCGCGCCCTCGGACGCGGTGTTGTTCATCTTCCAGTTGCCTGCAATAATGGGTTTTCTCATCTTGTTCTCCTTTTTTATTATGACAGGGCGGACCATGCGCCCGCCCTGTAAATATTATTTCTTTTCGTTGAGGCACGCAATGCCGGGGAGCACTTTGCCTTCGAAGAGTTCGAGGGAGGCGCCGCCGCCCGTGGAGATGTGCGTGATCTTATCGGCATAGCCGAGTTGGGCGCAAGCCGCCGCCGAATCGCCGCCGCCGACGATGGTGGTAGCGCCCTTCGCTTCGGCCAGCGCCGCCGCAACGGCGTTGGTGCCCGCCGCAAGGATGGGATTTTCGAACACGCCCATCGGGCCGTTCCAGATGACCGTCTTTGCCGTCTTGACCTTCTCCGCATAGAGGGCGCGGGTCTTTTCGCCGATGTCGAGGCCCATCTTGTCCGCGGGGATGTTGTGCGAGCACACCGTTTCCACTTCGATGGGGGCGTCGATGGGGTCGGGGAAGGCCTTCGCCACCACGGTATCCACGGGCAGGAGGAGTTCCTTGCCCGCCGCCTGCGCCTTTGCGATCATCTCCTTGCAGTAGTCGAGTTTTTCATCGTCCACGAGGGAGGTGCCGATCTCGTAGCCCTGCGCTTTGAGGAAGGTATAGGCCATGCCGCCGCCGATGATGAGGGTATCGCACTTTTCGAGGAGGTTGGAGATGACGCCCAACTTATCGGCCACTTTCGCGCCGCCCAAAATGGCGACGAAGGGGCGCACGGGGTGATCGAGGCTATCCGCCATCACGGTGAGTTCCTTTTCGATGAGGAAGCCGCACACGGCGGTCTTGACGAGGCCGTATTCGACGATGGCCGCCGTCGAAGCGTGGGAGCGGTGGGCCGTGCCGAAGGCGTCGTTGACGTAGATCTCGGCGTATTTGGCGAGTTTTTTGCAGAATTCGAGGTCCTTCTTCTCCTCCTCCCAGTGGAAGCGGAGATTTTCCAAAAGAACGCATTCGCCCTCCTTGCAGGCGGCCACTTTGGCCTGTGCGTCGGGGCCGACGACGTCCTTTGCGAAGGTCACTTTGCCGCCCAAAAGTTCGTTGAGGCGGGCGGCGACGGGGGCGAGGGTGAGTTTCTTGGGCTCGTCCTTTTTCGCCTTTTCGATGATGACCTCGGCCGTCGTCTCTCCTTTTTCCACCTTTGCCTTATCCTTTTTATTGAGTTTGACCTCGTCGGAGAAGATGGAGTGGGGCTTGCCCATGTGCGAGCAGAGGGTGATCTTTGCGCCGTGTTCCATCAGATATTTGATGGTGGGCAGGGCGCCGGTGATGCGGTTTTCATCGGTGATGACGCCGTCTTTCATGGGCACGTTGAAGTCGCAACGCACGAGGACATGCTTGCCCTTCCAGTCTTTGACGTCTTTCACGGTCATTTTGTTCATAAAAATGTATCTCCTTACAGATGATTTCTCCATAATGATAATTCTTTTCCCAAAATTTGTCAATACCTTTGAAGAGAAAAGAAGGGGGAAAAATTCCCGCTTTTTTGCGAAAAAAAGGCTGAATTTTGTTTGACAAAGGGCAGGTTATTTGGTAAAATGGGCGTTGTCTGTATCCAGGCGCATTTTTCCGTGCGCCGAAAATCGGACGAGACCCAATTTGCTTCTCCGGATCGTTCGGTCCCGGGAATATTCCGAAAATAAGAAAAAGGAGGTAAAAAGATGCCCACGATCAACCAACTCATCAAGAAAGGCCGCGAGAGAGAGGCGTTCAAATCCAAGAGCCCCATCCTCGACAGTTGCCCGCAGAAGCGCGGCGTGTGCCTTTCGGTGACGACGACTTCTCCCAAGAAGCCCAACTCGGCGCTCCGCAAGATCGCAAGGGTGAGACTGACCAACAAGCAGGAAGGCACGGTCTACATCCCCGGCGAAGGTCACAACCTGCAAGAGCACAGTTCGGTGCTCATCCGCGGCGGAAGAGTCAAGGATCTGCCCGGCGTGCGCTACCACATCATCCGCGGCGCGCTCGATACGGCAGGCGTCGCCAAGCGCAAGCAAGCGCGTAGCAAGTACGGCGCAAAACGCCCCAAGTAATCCATAAAGCACATTTTATGGATCGCACCCCCTACTTATTTCGGAATATTCAACCCGAGGAAGTAGGCAGTATTCCCCGCAAGGGGGAGAAGGTTCGCTATCCCGAAGGGACAAGCGATAGCTTTACAGAAGGGCGGCTATAAAATAGCCCTGCGGCTTTGCGCCGCAAAACGATCATTAAAAGGAGGATATCACAATGCCCAGAAGAGGCAAAGTCCCGAAGAGGGACGTTCTGCCCGATCCCTTGTACGGGAGCAAGGTAGTAACAAAACTCATCAACCAAATCATGCTCGACGGCGAAAAGAGCGTTGCGCAGACCATCGTGTACGATGCGTTCAAGCTGATGTCGGAAAAACTCGGAAAGGAGCCGATGGAAATTTTCACCCAAGCGCTCGCCAACATCACGCCCAGCGTCGAGGTCAAAGCACGCCGCGTCGGCGGTGCAAACTATCAGGTCCCCGTGGAGATCAGGCCGGAGCGCCGCCAGACGCTCGCCATCCGCTGGCTCGTGCTCAACACGCGCAAACGTTCGGAGCGCGAAATGAGCAAAAAACTTGCGGCGGAACTCATGGACGCCTACAACAATACGGGCGGCTCTGTGAAAAAGAAAGAGGATACGCATAGAATGGCGGAGGCAAACAAAGCGTTTGCGCATTTCCGTTTTTGAGCTGACAGGTAGAGGCAAATGGCAAGAGAATACGACTTAAAACACACAAGAAACTTCGGCATCATGGCGCACATCGACGCCGGCAAGACGACGACGACGGAGCGCATCCTGTTCTATACGGGCAAAACGCACAAACTCGGCGAAGTGCACGAGGGCGCGGCCACGATGGACTGGATGGTGCAGGAGCAAGAGCGCGGCATCACCATCAC
>CANQAZ010000034.1 GCA_947589555.1 uncultured Clostridia bacterium
GAGGAAGGGGAGCCTTCCTTGTGGCTTTCGGGAAAAGGCGACCTTATGATATGCGGAGCCTTTTCCCGCAATGGGTGGCACGGCCCTGCCGTGACGGGTGGGGATCCGCCCTTGTTTTTCGCGTCCTTCTTTTCCGCCGCCCCAAGCCCTACCCTTCCCGAGGAAGGGGAGGGTGTCCCGTAGGGACGGGTGGGGATGGCTTCTTCTCTCCCTCTCCTCGTGTCCCTTTCTTTCTCTACCCACAGTAGAATTTTTCTTTTTCCCCAAAAAACCTTGTCATGTACCTCTCATTTTCAAATTTTTTCATGGTACCATTACATTGTAAGAGGTGAGTATATGACAACGCAGAGCCGCGGCAAGCAAAAAACGCTCCCTGCTGTGCCGAGTGGCGGCGCGCGCAGAGCGCGGCGTCGCGAGGCACAGCAGGGAGCGTTAAAAGGAAAAAAATTTTTTGAAGGGGCGAAAAAGGGCGAAAAAATATTTTTTCCGAAAATCGCCGCGGGGCGCGAAATCCTTTGACAAACCCGCGCGAATATGCTATCCTAATACCCGACGCACGCGAGGAATTGCGCTCTCCACGTTTTTCTTGGCGTTGCGCGACAAAATTTCCATAGGAGGATAAACGCAAATGGAAAAGCAGGAGATCATCGCAAAGTACGCCCAACACGAAGGGGACACCGGCTCTCCCGAGGTCCAGATCGCACTCCTCACCGAGCGCATCAACCACCTCACCGAACACCTTAAAGTGCACAAGCAGGACAACCATTCGAGAAGGGGCCTTCTCAAAATGGTCGGCCGCAGACAGGGCTTGATGGATTATCTCAAAGCGAAGGATATCGAGCGTTACAGAGCCATTAAAGAAGCGCTCGGCCTGAGAAAGTAAGTTGAAAAGGGGGCGGTTTTTTGCCGCCCTTTTTTTACGGAACCGGAAGATCGATTTGCGGAATGGATCGCCTCGAAAAATCGATTTGAGGAATGGATCCCCGAAAGATCGATTTGCGGAAAAAGACAGCCGCAGTACAATCCGTCAAAAATCGTCGGCCGCCACGGGGTGGCCGGCAAAAGAATAGGAGCAGAAAGGAGAAAATTTTATGACACCCAACTACAAAGAATTCAAATTTACCGTAGGCGGCCGCGAAGTCACCGTGGAAACGGGCAAGTATGCCGAGCAGACCAACGGCTCGTGCGTCGTCCGTTGCGGCGAAACCGCCGTCATGGTCAACGTGTGCATGTCGCCCACGCCCCGCGAAGGCATCGATTTCTTCCCCCTTCAAGTGGACTATGAAGAGAAGATGTACGCGGTCGGCAAAATCCCCGGCGGCTTCAAAAGAAGGGAGGGCAGAGCCTCGGATAAGGCCATTCTGACCGCCCGCCTCATCGACCGCCCCCTGCGCCCGCTCTTCCCGAAGGGCCTCTTCAATGACGTCGTCGTGGTGGCGACCGCCCTTTCCGTGGAGCCCGACGTCGCGCCCGAACCCCTCGCCATGCTCGGCTCTTCCATCGCCCTCGCCATTTCCGATATTCCGTGGGCGGGGCCCACGGGCTCCGTGGTCGTCGGCCTCGTGGACGGGCAGTACGTCATCAACCCCGACGCCGCCCAGCGCGAAAAGAGCACCATTCACCTCAACCTTGCGGGCAGCAAGGACGCCATCCTCATGATCGAGGCGGGCGCGCAGGAAGTGACGAACGACGAGATGGTGGGCGCCATCATGTTCGGACAAGCCGAAATTTCCAAGATCTGCCGCTATATCGAGGACGTCATCGTGCCCGCCGTCGGCAAAGAGAAACTTCCCATCGAACTCTACCACATCCCCGAGGACATCGACGCGGCCGTCCGCGAATTTGCGGGCGCAAAACTCGACTGGGCGCTCGACACCTTCGACAGGCAGGAGCGGCAGGCGCGGCAGGACCAAGTGGACGCCGAGACCCTCGAACACTTCAAGGACATCTATCCCGAGAACGTGCGGGAGATCAAGGACAGCCTCTACTACCTCACGAAGGAGAAGGTGCGCGCCAAGATCTTCGATAAGGGCATCCGCCCCGACGGGCGCGGTCTCAAAGACGTGCGCCCCATCTGGTGCGAACGCGGCGTTCTGCCCCGCGCCCACGGCTCCGCCGTGTTCACCCGCGGCCAGACCCAGACCCTGACGACCTGCACCCTCGACATGCTCGCCGCGGCGCAGAAACTCGAAGGCCTCGACGACGAGACCGAAAAGCGCTACATGCACCAGTACAACTTCCCCGGCTACTGCACGGGCGAGGCGAAGGCGCTCCGCTCCCCCGGCCGCCGCGAGATCGGCCACGGCGCCCTTGCCGAGCGCGCGTTGGAGCCCGTCATTCCCTCCAAAGAGGAATTCCCCTACGCCATCCGCGTCGTGAACGACATCTTGTCCTCCAACGGCTCCTCCTCGATGGCCTCGGTGTGCGGCTCGACGATGGCCCTCATGGACGCAGGCGTGCCCATCAAGGCCCCCGTGGCGGGCGTTGCGATGGGGCTCATCAAAAACCAGGAGACGGGCGAGTTCCGCGTGATGACCGACATCCAGGGCCTCGAAGACTTCCTCGGCGACATGGACTTTAAGGTGGCGGGCACCACGAAGGGCATCACCGCCATCCAAATGGACATCAAAATAAAGGGCATCTCCGAGGAGATCATGCATACCGCCATCGAACAGGCCAACGAGGGCAGACAGTTTATCCTCTCCAAGATGCTGGCCTGCGTGCCCGAAGTTGCGCCGCAACTTTCCAAGTACGCTCCCCGCATCCTCTTCTTCAAGATCGATCCCGAGAAGATCGGCGACGTGGTGGGCAAGCAGGGCAAGGTCATCAACTCCATCATCGCCGAGACGGGCACCAAGATCGACATTGAGGACGACGGCACCGTGTGCGTCGCTTCCTACGGCGACAGCGAGGCGGCGGAGAAGGCGAAGGCCATCATCGAATCCATCGTGCACGACCCCGAAGTGGGCGACATGTTCATCGGGCGCGTCGTGCGGGTGCTCTCCACGATGGGCGCGTTCGTCGAGTTCGCCCCCGGCAAGGACGGCATGATCCACATTTCCAAACTTTCCGACAAGCGCGTCGAAAAGGTGGAGGACGTCCTCAACATCGGCGACGTGGTGAAGGTGAAGATCATCAAGATCGGCGAGAAGGGCATCGACTTCAAACTCCTCGAAAAACTTTCGTAATCGGACAAGAAATTGAAAATGCGCCTCCGTTTTGTGCGGAGGCGCAAAATTTTGGGGTTTTTCGCCTCCTTTTCCATGAGATATTTTCCGCAAACGCTTGCGAGTTTGCATATTCTCATGTATAATGGCGGTGACAAACCAGAAAATTCGACAAGGAGACGGTATGTTGAAGAAAAAGAGATATTTCATCCTGCCCGGCCTTTTGCTTGCCGCCCTGTGCGGCCTTTTGGGACTTGCCGCCTGCGGCGGGGAACACGTGCACGCGTGGGGAGAGTGGGAGACGGTGACCGCGCCCACCTGCACCGCGGAGGGCACGGAGCAACGCGTCTGCCCCGACTGCGGCGAGACGGAGACCCGCCCCGCGGCCATGCTTTCCCACACCTATTCCGAGGATTGGAGGACGGTGAAGGCCGCCACCTGCCTTGCGGAAGGGGAGGAGAGCAACATCTGCGACCTGTGCGGGACGGAGCAGACCCGCTCCACCCCCAAGACGGGGCATACCCCCGCGGACGTGGAAAAACTGGACCCGACCTGCCTGTTGCCCGGGCATGAGGCGGGCACCGAGTGCGCCGTGTGCGGCGTCACCCTTTCGGGACTTCAACCCATCGACGCCCTCGGCCATGACTACGGCGATTGGCAACGCATCAAGACGCCCACCTGCACCGACCAGGGACTCGACCGCCGCACCTGCCGCCGCGACGGTTGCGGCGCGGTGGAGGACAACGTGCTCGACATGACCGAGCATACCATCGAGGAGTTCGGCGACGAGAAGGCGGCGAACTGCACGGAGGCGGGCTCCAAAAAGGGCGAACGCTGTTCGGTATGCCAACACGTCATCAAGGAGGCGGAGACCGTACCCGCCCTCGGGCACAAGATACAGACCCCCCAACACGTGGAGGAGAACGGCACCCACTACCACGCGGGGTATTGCTCCCGCTGTGAACAGCAGATCACGAAGGAGGAGTGCAACTTCAACGTGACGGTGACCGCGGCGACCTGCACCACGGCCGAACACCACGTGCACCTCTGCCCGACCTGCAACTATAAATACGAGCACGACGACGGCGATCCCCTCGGCCACAACTTCGGGGATTGGCACTTCGACGTACAGGCCTATGACGCGAGCCTCCGCGACGCGGACGGCGCGGCGACCGTCGTGCGCAGACACATCCGCACCTGCACCAACCCCGGGCACGTGGAAGACCCCGATTTCCCCGAAGTGGAGACGTGCGGGGCGGAAGTGATGGGCGAGCCCGTGGCGGCGACCTGCACGACCTCCGGCTACACCAACTATCGGTGCGGAACGTGCGAAAATACCTACACGGGGGACAAAAAAGACGCCCTCGGCCACCAGTGGAAGCAGGACGGGAACGGCAAACTTCTGCTGACTTACGAAAAGTATCACGGCATGGATACCCACTACAAGGAATGCGGGACGTGCGGGCAGAGGAGTTACTACGGGTGCCGCTATGAAAACGCCCGCTATTTGCCCGCCGACTGCGAGCACGGCAAGCGCACCCTTTATACCTGCGCCGACTGCAAAGAGGAGATCGTTTCGGAGACGGGGAGCCCCCTCGGGCATGCCTACGGCGGCTGGATCCACGACGATGAGACCTCGGGCGAGGACTCCAAACACTACCGCATCTGCGGGCGCGCGGAGTGCGGGCACAGGGAGGAGGCCGATTGCGTGATGCAATCCTCCGACGTGGCCCCCACCTGCCAGAAGCCCGGGAAGGCCATCCGGATCTGCAAGGATTGCAAGTACAACGAGGAGGGCGGCGAGATCGCCATGCTCGAACACGACGTGGCGGACCAACCCTATCTCCCCGACCGCGCGAAGAAGAGCCACTACCAGGAATGCAAGCGGTGCGGCGTGAAGGTGTACGGGGAGTGCCCGTACGAACTCACCGTGACCCCCAAGTCGTGCACGGAGGACGAATCGACGAAATATTACTGCCCGACCTGCAAGGACGAGTACACGATCGTCACCCGGAATTCGGCCGGCCACATCGTGACGCAGTACACCGATTCCGACCGCTACTACCACCGCGGCCAATGCGACATCTGCCGCGAACTCGTTTCGGTGGCGCACGACTTCTCCGAGTCCAACATCTGCACGGTGTGCCATGCCGACGGCCTCGCCTACGCCTTCGAGGCGGGCTCCAACAACACGAGGGCGAAGGTCATCCGCGACGTCAAGGACGGCGCATACCGCCCCTTGCTCACCCCCAAGATCGTCATTCCCGCCACTGTGGACATCGACGGCAGGGGAGAGGTGCCCGTGGTGGGCATTGCCTCGGACGCCTTCTACGGCAACACCGTGCTCGAAGAGGCGGAGTTCCCGCTCTCCCTCGAATACATCGGCTACCACGCCTTCCAGGGGTGCGCCAAACTCGAACGGGTGCACTTTACGGGCTATGACGTGGGCGCGACCGACGTGGCGGGGTGCAAACTCAACCGCATCGAAATGAGCGCGTTCCGCGAATGCGTCGCCCTCACCAACGCCATTCTGCCCGACAGCCTGCAATTCATCGGACAGGAGGCCTTCCGCGGGTGCACCAAACTCGACGACATCGTCATCCCCGCCCTCGTGACCGAGATCGAGGACCACGCCTTTACCGATACCAAGTACTTCAACGACGCTGACAACTGGACGGGCGACGTGCTGTACATCGGGCCCCACCTCATCCGCGCGAGGACCTCGCTGACGGGCGCCGAGGGGATGTATAAGGTGAACGACAACGTGGTTTCCATCAGCGCCGAGGCCTTTATGGACTGCAAGTACCTGACGGGCATCGAACTGCCCGCTACCCTGAAAGCCATCGACCGAGACGCCTTCAAGGGGTGCGCCGCCCTGCAAACCGTCGTGTTCGACGGCACCTTTGCGCAGTACGTGGGCATCCGCTTCGACAACGACGCGGCCAGCCCCATGCACTTTGCGACGACCCTCACCATTGCGGGCGCGGTGGGGACGCCTACCCTCCCCGAAGGGACGACGGTCATCCCCGCGGGCGCCTTCCGCGGCTCGGACATCGAGAGCATCGTCATCCCCGCGAGCGTCACCTCCATCGGCGCGAACGCCTTTGCGGACTGCGCGCGGCTGGCAAGCATCACCTTTGAAAACGGGAGCAAATTGCTCACCGTGGGCGCGGACCTCGTGAAGGGCACCGCCTATTACGGAAACGCCGCGAACTGGACGAACGGCGGGCTCTACCTCAAAGAAGAGGGCGGGACCCCCGTGGCCCTCGTCGCCGTGGACCCCGCAAAGGTGACGGCGGCCTATACGCCCTACCCCGGCGAGAGTTTTGAGGGGAGCGCCAAACAGTTTGAGATCGCAGACGGCACCCGCACCGTGGCGCCCGCCGTGTTCAAGGGCTTCGATACCCTCCGCTACGTCGTCGTGCCCGATACCGTTCTCTACATCGGAGAAGGGGTGTTTGAGGGCTGTACGCTACTCGACAGAGTCGACTTCCGCGGCGCGGGCAAGAGTTGGTTCTGCTATTCCGCCCAACTCGGCAGGGTGTACGCCGACGCAAAGTTGTACGGCGGCGACAGCCACGACGCCTACGCGAATCAGAAATATGCGGCGGGGTTATTCTCGATCTATCCCCTCCAATGGAAGAGGACGGGCGTTTGAGAAAGGCGTTTGAGAACAGGAAAAAGAGGAGGCCTCCCGAGGGGGGTCTCCTTTCCTATAAGCGGGCACGGAAGCGGGGATGCGGATCAGGCGTCGCCGAAGCCGAGGGAGATGAGGATGGCCTTGTTCACCCGCGACATGGTGGCGGGGGAGAGTTCCCCGATGCGCGACATCAGCCGTCGCTTATCGATGGTGCGGATCTGCTCCAACAGGATGACGCTGTCCTTCGCGAGCCCGAACGCCGAGGGGAGTTCGATGTGGGTGGGCAGACGCGCCTTGTGGATCTTGCTTGTGACCGCCGCCGCGATGACGGTGGGGGAATATTTGTTGCCCGTATCGTTTTGCACCACCAGAACGGGACGCACCCCGCCTTGCTCGCTCCCCACCACGGGGGAGAGATCGGCATAATATAGTTCTCCGCGCTTTACGACCATCTTGTTTCCTCTTCCGTGAGCAAGCCCTTCCGCTATCAGTATATGTAACGGCATGCCGCTTTGCCCGCGTATTGCGATTGTTCCCCAAGCCGCCCCGATTTATACCCGCCCCGCCCGCCTTTCGCCTTCCTTTTTGCGCCGAGAGGGTTTCTTTTTTGCGGAGAGGGGGTTTCTTTTCTCCGCCGCGGTAAAAATGACATTTTTTTGAGTTTGTTTGTTTAATTTTTTCGAAGAGACGGCTCTAAAAAATTGTTTTTTTTCAAAAAAAATGGTATAATGGTTTTCACGGATTTTACGGGGAGGCATAAGGCGATGTTGAAGATCGCGGTGGATGCGATGGGCGGCGATAACGCCCCCGCGGAAATCGTAAAGGGAGCGCTTGCCGCGCTCGGCGAACGGGAAGATTTCATGGTCGTCTTTACGGGGGACGAAAACCTCGTGAAGAACGAACTCGCAAAATATAACTACGACCCCTCGCGCGTGGACGTAAGACATTGCACGGAGGTCATCACGGGGGACGACGTGCCCACGAGCGCCGTGCGCGCCAAACGGGACAGTTCCCTCGTCGTAGGTCTCAAAATGCTCAAAGAAGAGGAGGACGTGGGGGGATTCGTCTCCGCAGGGAGCACGGGCGCCCTGTTTGCGGGCGGCGTGATGTACATTGGCAGGATCAAAGGGGTGATGCGCCCCGCCCTCTGCCCCGGCGTGCCCAACGTGCACGGCAAGAGCACCCTTCTTTGCGACTGCGGCGCAAATGCCGAATGCAAACCCGCCTACCTTGCGCAGTTCGGCCTCATGGCGGCGGCCTATGCCCGCATTTTGGGAGTGGAAAACCCCCGCGTGGGGCTCCTCTCCAACGGCACCGAGGATCACAAGGGGGATCCCCTCCACCAGGAGGCCTTTGCCCTTCTTTCCGCCATGAACGGGGAGAAATTCCGCTTTGTGGGCAACATCGAAGGGCGGGACATCATGTACGGCGACGTGGACGTGGCCGTGGCCGACGGATTTTCGGGCAACATCGCCCTGAAATCGGCCGAAGGGTGCGGAAAGGCCGTTGCCGCCGTGCTCAACGCCGAATTCCGCAAGTCGCTCTTCGGAAAATTGGGCTACCTCGTCGTGCGCAAACACATCAATAAACTCAAAACGATGCTCGATTATTCCCGCATGGGCGGCACCATGTTTTTGGGACTCAAAAAGGTGGTCGTAAAGAGCCACGGCTCCTCCAAAGCGAAGGCCATCACCCCCTCCGTCGTGCAGGCGGTGGATGCGTACCGCGGAAACCTCATCGATAAGATCGGGGAAGCGTTTGCGGAGGCGGGCGTTTCGGGGGCGGACGGTGAATAGCGGCGAAAGTTGGTCGGATGAGACCTACGCCGCGGCCGAACGGGCGCTGATGCACCCCTTCCGCGACAGGGCCCTCCTGCTCACCTGCTTTACCCACAAATCGTACGCCAATGCCTTCGGAGGCAGACACAACGAGAGGCTGGAATTTCTCGGAGACGCCGTTTTAGGCCTCGCCGTGACCGAGGAACTCTTTGAAAGGAGCGGCGCGGACGAGGGGAAACTCACCGAGATGAGGAAGGGGTACGTTTCGCAGGGCGCCCTCGAAAAGGCGGAGCAAAAGGCGGGCCTCATGCGCTTTTTGCGCTACTCGGGCGGAGAGGACAACGTGGGCGGCAAGACGGCCTCCAACCTCTTCGAAGCGGCCGTTGCGGGGCTCTACCTCGACGGCGGCATGGCGGCCGTGAAACAGTTTTTGAAAAAATATCTGTCCGGAACGGACACCGGGAATTATAAATCGCTCTTGCAGGAATACGTGCAGGAGCGCGTGCAGGAGACGCCCGCCTATTCCACGCGGGAGACGGCGGAGGGCTTTGTTTGCACGGTGAAGGCGCTCGGCAGAAAGGCCTCGGGCACGGGCGCAAGCAAAAAGGCGGCGGAGACCGAGGCGGCAAAGAGCCTATTGCACATTTTTACGGAGAGAACATGAATTTTAAGGAAGTACAACTGACGGGGTTCAAATCGTTTGCCGATAAAACCTCCATCAAATTCGACGACGGCGTGACTTGCATCGTCGGCCCCAACGGGTGCGGCAAGTCCAACGTGGCGGATGCCGTGCGTTGGGTGCTCGGCGAGCAGTCGGCAAAGACCTTGCGCGGCTCCAACATGCAGGACGTCATCTTCGGCGGCACCGAGGCGCGCCGCCAACTCTCCTATTGCGAGGTCACCCTCATATTCGATAACTCCAACAAACTCTTCGACATCGAGTACAGCGAAGTCGCCATGACCCGCCGCTTGTACCGCTCGGGCGAGAGCGAATACCTCCTCAACATGCAACCTTGCCGCCTCAAAGACATCGTGGCCCTTCTGCACGGCGTGGGTATCGGCAAGGAGGGCTATTCCATCATCGGGCAGGGCAAGGTGGAGCAGATCATGAACGCCAAGCCCGAGGACAGGCGTGCCATCTTCGAAGAGGCGACGGGCGTCATGCAATTCAAGGTGCAGAAGGGGGAGATCGAGCGCAAACTCGAAAGCGCGCGGGATAACCTGACGGTGTTCGTCCAGCGTATGGACGAGGCCGAAAAACAACTGAAACCCCTCGAACGGCAGGCCGAAACGGCCAAAAAATACCGCGAATTTTCGGACAGCCTCAAATACGAAGAAGTCAATTCCTATCTCCTCCGTTCCGATAATTTCCACTACGAAACGGAAAAACAGCGCGAACGCATCCGCCTTGCGGAGGAGCGCCTCACGCAGGTGGAGACCCGCCTTGCCGAAGTGGACGAGGGGGACCGCGCCGCCCGCGAGCAGATCGGCCGCGCCGACGAAGAACTGCGCTCCCTCAACGAAAAACTCCGTCTTTTCGAGGTCGGAATGGAGCACAAGACGGGGGAAGCAAAGGTGCTCGGCGAACGCATCCAATCCTTCCGCCGTGAACTCGCCGCCGCCTCCGACGATGTGGAATATTCCCTCCGCAGGGTGCGGGAGATCGACGTTCTCGTGCAGGAAAGCGCGGGACGGGGCGAGAAAAACCGCAAACGCACGGCCGAGATCGCCGAGGAAAGCGCCAAACTCACCCGCGCGCTCGCAGAGGCCGAAGCGCGCGTTTCCGCCCACGAAAAACTCGCTGACGAAAAGAGGGCGAACGAACTTTCCTCCGTCGAAAATCTCGCCGACGCCCGCGCCAACGTGGGGAGCCTCTCCGCCAAGCGTGACGCCGCCCGCGACCGCGCCGAAGAGGTAAAAACGGCCATTGCGAAGGTCGCCGAGCGCAAGGCGGAGTACGAACGCCAACTCGTTGCCTGCCTCGGCGAAAAGAAGGCGTGCGAGGCCTTCCTCGACCAAAAGGACAAGGAGGAAGCGCGCATCGCGGGCGAGATCGCCGATCTCACCGATTCGGAGCGCGCCGTTTCGCAGGAACTCGTGGATTGCACGACCTCCATCGCCAACCTCAACAACAATCTGGAAATGTACCGCGGGCTCAAAAACCGCTTTGACGGCTACCGCGATTCGGTGCGCCGCCTCCAACTCACGGCCAAAGAGAACGCGGAGATCGGACGGCGCATCAAGGGCGCCATTGCCGACATCGTTTCCACCGATAAGAAGTACGAAGTCGCCATTGAAACGGCCTTCGGCGCGGCGATGCAAAACCTCGTCACGGCCACGGCGGACGACGCCCGCTATCTCATCGAATACCTCAAACGGACGAACGGGGGCGTTGTGACCTTTTTGCCCGTGGAGGCCATGCGTCCGCGCGGCAACGCGCGCGAAGCGACCCTCGCCCTCCGCGAACCGGGGGCTTTGGGGCTCGCCGAAGAACTCGTCAAGTTCGATCGTTATTACGATAACATCATCCGCAACCTGCTCGGCAACACCCTCATCTGCGATACCATCGCCAATGCCACGAACATCGCCAAAAAGTACCCGCGGGCGTTCAAGATCGTCACCCTCGACGGCGACACCATCGCCACGTCGGGCGCCATGACGGGGGGCTCCCGCCGGCGGGAGAGCGGCAACCTTCTCGCGGGCGAACGGCTCATCAAGGAGTGCGAGGAGGCCATCGCCAAAAAGACCGCGGCCGCGGAAAAACTGCGCGCCGCCCTTGCGGAGTGCGGCAAGTCGCTCGACGAGGTCCGCGCCGAATACGAGGCCTTCCGCATCAAGGTGCAGGAGGAAACGGCCCGCTTTGCCGCCGTCTCTCAGCGCGAGATCGCCATTCGCTCCTTCCTCGAAGAGGCGGAGCGGGACGAAAGCGAGTACGGCGCCCTGCTCGAACAACTCACCCACACCGTGGACAGTCTCCAAAGCGAAGTGAGGCTGTCTGCCGAAAGCGAGGATCTCCTTTCCCGCATCCGCGCGGAGGCGGCGCAGGAGGCCACGGCGCGCGCACAGGAAGGGGGACAACTCCGCGCCCGCCGCGATTCCCTCGCCGAAAAACTCCACGCCTTGCAGGTGGAAAGCGCCTCGCTCGCGAGCGCCCGTTCGGCCGAAGAGGAGAGCGTCAAGCGCCTCGCCGAGGAAAAGGCCCTTCTCGTGCGCAAGGTGGAGGAGACGCGCGGGGACATCGTGCGCAAGCAGGGGCTCATCGAGCAACTCAAAACGGAGGAGGAGCGCGTGGCCCTCACCGAGGACGAACAGCGCGCCGTTTCCGCCCTGCGCGAGCGGCTCGGCATTGTGGAAGGGGAAAAGCGGGAGGCGTACGACGGCCAACTCAAATTCGCCGAGGAAAAGCGTGGCCTTTTGACCCGCCAGATGACCCTTGCGGAGGAAAAACACGCCGCCGAACTCGAAATTTCCAAAGCGGAGACCAACCTCGAAAACATGAAACAGCGCATCGAGGAGGCGTACGGGCTCGATTACGAGGGCGCGCAGGCCTTGCGCGACCCCGCCTACGATATTTCACAGGCTAACACCAACATCAACAGCCTCCGCCACAAGATCGCCGCCCTCGGGCCCGTCAACTTCAACGCGGAAGCCGACTACGACGAATTGCTCACCCGCTACACCGAAATGCAGACGCAGAAGGAGGATCTCGACAGGGGCATCCTCGATCTGACGAGCGTCCTTGCCAAACTGCGCGCCGAAATGCAGAAGCAATTCGACGACGGATTCAACGAGATCAACCAAAACTTCACCCAAATTTTCAAAGAACTCTTCGGCGGCGGCAAGGCGGAGATGCAACTCGACTATACCGACTGTACCGACCCTCTCGAAGCGGGCGTGGAGATCATCGCCTGTCCGCCGGGCAAAAAACTGACCAAAATTTCCCTTCTTTCGGGGGGTGAGCGCGCCTTCACGGCCATCGCCATCCTGTTTGCCATTCTGCGTTCCCGTCCCATGCCCTTCTGTATCCTCGATGAGATCGAAGCGGCGCTCGACGAGGCCAACGTGGACCGTTTTGCGAAATATTTGAAGAAATTTTCCAAAGATACGCAGTTTATCGTCATCACGCACAGAAAACCCACCATGCAACAGGCGGATACCCTCTTCGGCGTGACGATGGAGGAGAAAGGGGTTTCCAAGATCGTCTCGGTCAAACTCTCCGAGGTCGAATCGCGGCTGGGCGGCGATACCGTCATGTAAAGGTTCACAAAATTCTTTCGATACAGCGCCATTCGGGCGGCACGGTATCCCCCTCAAAAAATCAAAAACAGGGAAACGCTATGAGTTTTTTCGGAAAAATCAAGGATGCGCTGAAAAAAACAAAGGAAGGCGTCGCGCAAAAAATGCGCCGCCTTTTCCTCAAAAATAAACTCGGCGACGAGTTTTACGACGAACTCGAAGAGATCCTCATTTCCGCCGACGTCGGCGTCGCCACGGCCGAGGAGGTCGTCGAAGAGGTCAAGGAGGAGGCCATCGGCAACAAGATCAAGGACGAGCAGTTCGTCACCGACCTCCTCAAAGATATCCTCGAAGGCATCTTGGACGAGGCCCCCGTGCCCGAGATCGAATACCCCTGCGTGATGATGTTCGTCGGGGTGAACGGCGTGGGCAAGACGACGACCATCGGCAAGATCGCCCGCTGGTTTACCGCGCAAAAGAAGTCGGTCACCATCGCCGCGGCCGATACCTTCCGCGCGGCCGCCATCGATCAGGTCGCCGTGTGGGCGGAAAGGGCGAAGGTGCGCATCGTCAAGCACGAGGAGGGGAGCGATCCCTCCGCGGTCGTCTATGACGCCGTCTCCTCGGCCAAAGCGCGGGGAACCGACGTGCTCCTCATCGATACGGCGGGCCGCCTCCACGTCAAGGAAAATCTCATGAACGAACTCAAAAAGATGGACCGCGTGGTGGAGCGGGAGTTCCCCGGGGCCCATTTTTACAAATTTTTGGTGCTCGACGCCACCACGGGGCAAAACGCCTTTTCGCAGGCGAAGGTATTCAAGGAGGCGGTCTCGCTGGACGGCATCGTGCTCACCAAGTTGGACGGCACGGCAAAGGGGGGCTTTGTGTTCTCGCTGTGCGGCGAACTGCACGTGCCCGTCGTCTTTGCGGGCGTGGGCGAGAAGATCGAGGATTTGGAACTATTCGACGCCGAGCAATTCGTGGAAGGCTTCATTTGAAAACCTTTCTCCCCCAGCCCTACCCTTCCTTTGGAAGGGGAGGGTGTCCCCGCAGGGGACGGGTGGGGATGGCTCATTCCAGCCCTACCCTTCCTTTGGAAGGGGAGGGTGTCCCCGCAGGGGACGGGTGGGGATGGCTCATTCCAAGTCCTGCCCTTCCTTTGGAAGGGG
>CANQAZ010000035.1 GCA_947589555.1 uncultured Clostridia bacterium
CCTTGTCCCTTTCTTCCTCTTCTCTTCAAAACCCCCTTTTCACCGCCCCCGCTCTTATTCCTGCGCCCTCCCCCGCGGAGCGGACATAGCCTCCGCGTTGTGTGAGGTTTCGCCCTTTGAAACCTCATGCAATGCGGAGGATCACTCAAACAGGGCTCCCGAAAAAGATTACGTAGCAAGATTTTTTGGGAAGAGGAGGCGCGGGCGTTAAAGCAAAGCGTTTGCCGTAGGCGAACGCTTGCAAAGTTCGCCCCGCGCAGACGAGCGCGGGAGGAGCAACCGACCCGCCTTTCTTTTTCGCCCCGCTCAAAATACAGTCGCCCTTCTTTGCTTCTCTTTCACCCCCCCCCTTTCTCCCCCCCTCTTCCCCTTCCTCCGCCGCTCCTTTTTCCCTCTACCCCCAGTAGAATCCGCCCTATTCGCGCCCTTTTTGCGCATTTCCGCCCCTTTTTATGCTATAACATACGTTATATAACAAACGTTATACCAATATTTGCCCCTTTCAACGCCGTCCGTCCCCTTTTTCCTTCCCCCGCAAAATCCCGACTCCCCGTTTGGGCCTGTCCCGAGCGGGCGGCCAAAACGAACCATCAAACGGCCACGCAAGCGGCCAAAACGGGCGGCCAAAACGGGCGGCCAACCCAAACGATTAAAAAATCGGGCCGTAAAAGGGCCCGAAAAATTTACAAAAGTTCAAAAAGTTCAATCGGAGGGGAACATTTTCACGGCGGCGCGCAGGCGGGCGAGGTGTCCCCCTTCTTCCTCGCGGATGCGGGAGAGGACGGCCGCGACGGGCATATTTTCGAGGCAGGCGATCATGCGGTCGTATTCGGCGATGGCCGCGCGTTCCGCCGTGATGTCCGCCGCCAAAATGGCGCGCGGGGTCTTGGCGTAATTCACGCAGGACGCGGAATAATACGAAACGGGATAGGGCGGGCAAGCCGTAAAAAGCGGGGGCGCGCCGAGGCGGACGATGAGCGAGCCCAAAATTTGCAGGTGGCGCATCTCGTCGGCGGCGATCTCGGCCAAAAGCGCCGCAAAGGCGTGGTGGCCGCACCCGCCCATGAGAATGGATTGGTAAACGTACTGCAAAACGGCCGTCAACTCCCCTTCGCGGCCCGCGTACGCGGGCGAAACGATGCGCAAAGCCCGCACGTCCTCGCCGATGCCTTCCAGATCGATCCCTTCCCGCACGCCCTTTTCCCCCTTTCCTTCGCCCGTCATCTCATTTTTCCCTTTCTTTTTTACCATAATATGCTCCCGCGCGTTCGGGGTGTGATTTTTCTCCGTGGTCCAAAGGCCGCCCGCCTTTTTTCAGAGGAGAAGCCCTCAACCGCAACACGGCAGAGCCCCTCAACGGCAACAAGGTGGAGACTCTCAACCGCAACACGACAGCGACCCTCAACCGCGAACTTCGACCGCGACAAGGCGGAGGACGCTTGGTGCGGGAGAGGCCAAGCGGTCCTCGGCATTTGCACGGTCCCCGGCATTTGCGCGGCGGGCAATTTTGCGGCGAAACGCTTGCCTTTCCCCTTTCTTTGTGCTATGATTTTTGCGAGAGGGAAAAAATATGGATGATTTTACGTTCAAACAACTGATGCTCGGCAAAGAGCGCGTTCCCGACCCGATGCGCTACCGCAAAGGCGCCGTGAATTACCGCCGCGCGGGAAAAAGCGGGCTGAAACTGCCCGAGATTTCGCTCGGCCTGTGGCACAACTTCGGCAGTTTCGATCATTTCGAAGTCATGCGCGACATGATCCTGACCGCCTTCGATCACGGCGTCTGCCACTTCGACCTTGCAAACAATTACGGGCCGAGGAACGGTTCGGCCGAGGAAAATTTCGGCAAGATCGTGCGGGAAAATCTGAACGGCTACCGCGATGAACTCTGCATTTCCACCAAAGCGGGCTTCGGAATGTGGAAAGGACCTTACGGCGACGGCGGGAGCAAAAAATATCTCACCGCCTCGCTCGACCAAAGTCTCTCCCGCCTCGGGCTCGATTACGTGGATATTTTTTATCACCACCGCCCCGATCCCGAAACCCCGATCGAGGAAACGTGCTACGCCCTTCATCTCCTCGTGCAACGGGGAAAGGCGCTGTACATCGGCATTTCCAACTACGGCCGCGAGGAAACGGAGGCCGCCGTGCGCATCTTCCGCGAGTTGAAAACCCCCTTCATCCTTCACCAATCCTGCTACAATCTCCTCGACCGCCGCATCGAGGAAAACGGCTTGAAAGATTTTGCCGCCGAACAGGGATTCGGTATCGTCGCCTATTCGCCGCTTGCGCAGGGACTTTTATCCGACCGCTACCTTTCGGGCATTCCCGACGACAGCCGCATGCGCAAGAGTTTCACCCTCCGCGAGGATCGCCTCACGCCCGCGCTCCTCAAAAAACTGCTCGCCCTGCGCGAGATCGCCGCGGCCCGCGGCCAGACCCTTGCCGAATTCGCCCTTTCGTGGGTGCTCCGCGACCCCGTGGTGACGAGCGTGATCGTGGGCGCTTCCTCCTCCAAGCAGATCCGCGAAAACCTCAAAATCGACCCCGCCTTCTCCGCGGAAGAACTCGAAAAGATCGAGCGCGTTTGCAAATCGGAATAATTTTGTAGACCTTTTTCCCGTTCCCGCGCCGCGCGCATTCCCCTACGGGGGAATGCGCGCGGCGCGGGAACGGGAATTTTTTTTGCGCGGCGGGCGACAAGGACCCTTCTCCCTGCACAAAACGCTTTGAAATTTTGAAATCCGCTTGCTCTCATACCGCTTTTATCATACCACGGAAAAATGCGGGCAGGCGGCAAAGGTGACAAGGTTTTTGAAAAAATTTTTGAAAAAAGCGCCCGCGGGCTTGGTCGACGGGCCCATCAGAAATTCTGCTGTGGGTAGAGAAAAAAGGAGCGCGGGGGAAAGAAAATCTACGGAGAGTAGAGACAGAACGGAACACGAGGGAGGGAGAGAAAAAGCCCATCCCCACCCGTCCCTACGGGACACCCATTGCGGGAAAAGGCTCCGCACATCATACGGTCGCCTTTTCCCGAAAGCCACAAGGAAGGCTCCCCTTCCCGAGGAAGGGTAGGGCTTGGGCGGACTGCGTTGTTCGGGATTCTTCGCTTCGCTCAGAATGACGCGGTAGTCCTATGGGCTCGTGCCGCCCTTGATGGGGACAGGGCTCCCGAAAAAGATTTGCATAGCAAAGATTTTTTGGGAAGAGGAGACAAGGCGGAGCGCCGTTGCCCTTGCCGCTTGCGGTAAGGGCTTTCAGCGGAGTTTGCGCCGACGAGCGGGCGGGACCGAATGACGCGGGGAAAAGGACAGAAGGACACGAAATAAAGCAGGATGACGCGGGGCACTGTCGTTTAGGATAAAGGATATAAAAACTGCATGGTGAGATGACGACGCGGGGAGGTTATTTTTTGAAAACCATGACCGTTGTGTCGTCGCGGATGGTGAGCGTGGAGCCGTCGCATTCGCAGACCAGCGGATCTTCGTCCTCGAACGTGATGACGATTTTGTCCGGCTCCCCTTTTATCGTCTCCCAAATGCCCGGGGCCCCGTCCCTATCCTCTTGGAGCCTCAGCAAGACACTGCCGTCCGATTTGATGCGGACGGTGCGGACGTCCTTTGTGGCGACGACGCCCCACGGGAGCGTATCGCCGATCCGATACACCCGCGCGACGCCGTCCTCCTCGATCTGCAACGATTCGAAATAGTAACTCCCCACCATTCCGCGGCTGCCGCAGGCCCCCAAACAGAGCAAGCCGAGCGCGCCGACGGCGAGAAGAAGATACGCGGTCAGAATTCTTTTCATTCTTTTCATGGTCCCCTCCGCGCTCAACGGTTGCCCTCTTGTACCCGCTTCATCGCCTCCGCTTGCGCTTGCGCCTGCGCAAGGCGCTCCTCCTCCTTTGCCTTGTCGACGGCCGCGAGCACGGCGCGACGGAATTCCTCCGTGTTCTTGACATAGGGATATTTCAGGTTGACAGACCTGCCGTTTATGATTTGTTGCGACCCTGCCGAAACGACCTCCAAAGTCCCATAGTGGAAGAGCGCGCCGAAGAGGTTGTTCGCCGCCCGAACGTTATCCAACTTTAACAGAAGGATATCGATGACGTTTTTGGAAATCAGGCCGCTCCGCCCGAACAACCTTTTGTTGGTGACGACAAGTTGGTTGCAGTAGATCGCAACGAAGGAACGGAGCAGGACGACCGTCCCGATCAAGACGGGAAGGACCAAAAGTACAATCTGCACGACCGTAAATACGGTCATCAGTAAGTCAATGGTCTCCTCCGGGGCCTTATCGTTCCCCTCGACCTCCGTGAGGATGGCCCCCACCCCGAACCAAAGGCCGACGGCAATGGCAACGCAGACCGCGAAGGCAATGAACGCCGTGGCCAATGCCGCCTTGCTGTGCGTGACGCGGGCCAAGATCCTTTCGCCCTTTCCGATGTTTTGCTCGATGTAATCCATAATGACCTCCCTTTCGACTCTATTTTATCAAGTCTTATAAGACTTGTCAAGTATTTTCAGACTTGACGCGGGTATAATTTTGTTGTGGACTTCAAAGAACGGTTGAGGGAACTGCGCCAACAGCACAAGTTGAGCCAGATGGACCTTGCAAAAAAGACGGGCATCAGCCAATCGGCGATCGCCAAGTGGGAACTCGGCAAGACCGAGCCCACCGCAAGCGCGCTCATCGCCCTTTCGCGCTATTTCGGCGAGAGCGTGGATTATATTTTGGGACTTGCAGATTGAAGGGACGCAAAAAAGCGCGCCGCGGAATTTCCGCGGCGCGCTTTGCGTTTGATGAGAAAGGACGGAAAATCACAAAACGGCGAGGGCGTCGAGCCAGAAGCAGGTCATGGAGAGGAGCACGAGATAGAACGCAAACCACTTGTAGTTTGCCTTGCCGATGACTTTGAGCATCACCTTTACCGAGAAAAAGCCGAAGATCGCCGCGCAGACGACCCCGAATACCATGCCGACCGCCTCCGGACCCCCAAACGAGAGCGCGATCCCCTCCTCCCCCGGGAAGATGAGATCCTTCACCTCCATGACGACGCTTCCCAAAATAATGGGAATGCTCATGAGGAAGGAGAACTTGGCGACCTCCTCCCGTTTGGCCCCCGTGACGGCCCCCGCCACGATGGTGGAGCCGCTCCTTGAAATGCCCGGGAAGAGGGCGACGGCCTGCATGAGGCCCATCGGCAGGGCGTTTTTCCAGCCGAGCGGCTTGGGCGCCTTCCAACGCTTGGAGACGATCTCGCAGGCGAGGAGCATGGCGGCCGTGCACGCAAAGCAGACGGCAAGATATAAAAGGCCCTGCGCGCCCGCGAAGATCGCATCGATCTTATCCGCCGCGAGCACGCCGACGACAGCGGCGGGGACGGTGGCGACGACGAGCATGAGGAGGGTCTTGAAGGGCTTTTTGAAGAGCCCCAGAATATCCCGCCAAAAGACGAACACGACGGCCGCAAGGGTGCCGAGGTGCAACATGACGTTGACGAACATCATGCTCCCCCCCGCCATGTTGAAGCCCAATACGCGCTGTAAGAGGGACAAATGCCCGCTCGAAGAAACGGGCAGGAACTCCGTGATTCCCTGCACCGTACCTAAAACGATGGATTTCCAGATCGCTTCGAAATAATTCATTGTGCCTCCGCGGCAGGATCAGCCGAGATTGGTGAGGTCGGCATAGCGATCCTCGTACTTGTTGGAGCAAGTCTCCATGTAGGTGTTGACGATCTGCGTCTGCTTGTTGGAGGTGTAGGTGGACACGCTCTGCTCCTTCAAATTCTCATAGAAGAGATAGGAGAAGGTGCCTTCCTCCTTCTTTTCCCCGTCCACGTAAGTGAAGGGAGAGACCCCCGCCTCCGGGAAGGAGAAGGTGCAGTAGATGACGTGCCAGCCGTAATCGGACGGGACGACGATGAAGTTGCCCGCGCCCTTTTCGCACACCGTCTGCGCCGCGTACTCGAATTCGGAGACGAAATCGGTCTTGCCGGGGGTGACCGCATAGCCGAGATAGGTGTTGAGACCCGCCGTATCCGTATTATACGCGAAGGAAAGTTCGTTGATGACCGAGAACGCGGTGTTTTCCCACGAGCCGCGGACGAACATCTTGTTGGCGTCGAAGGGGGCATTGCCCGTAACGGCGCCCTCGCCGTAGACGAACTTGGTGTAGTCCACATCCCCCGCCTTGTGCCCGTCGCCATCCGCCGCGTAGTAATAGCCGCCCTGATTGTAGCCGGGGTTGGACGTGTAGGAGACGTTGAGCGCCGTATTCTCCTCGCCGTAGGTGGCGGACTGCAAATAGCCCACCATCTCCTGCATGAAGTCCGCAATGCCGATTTTATAGGGCTTGAAGGTGTACTTTTTGTCGCCGTCCTCTTCGGTGTAACTCACCTTGCCGTTGTAGGTGTACTGCCCGTAGTAATTTTTGAGGGCGTCGTACTTGGCGCCCGTTGCGCCGTCGGCCCCCGCGAGGCAATCCTCGAAGAAGAGGTACGTTCTATCCGCCGCGTTGCCCAAATCGCCCTTGAAGCCTTCCTCCGTTTCGAAGGAATAGTCCTCCTCCCCCGTGAACCACGTGGCGCGCTGGTCGGTGGCCAGAACGTCCTCCAAAATGGAGGCGCGCTGGGCGAACTTGTTGCCCTTTTTATCGCCGCTGTCGATGGGAGAATTTTTGAGTTCCTGCGACTGCGCCGTGGAGAAGGGAAGCAGGATGTTGATGACAAAGCCGTAGTGGGCTTCGGGCGCGGTGAGGATGAAGGAGGAATCGGACATGCCGTCGAGCGCCGTTTCGAACCCTTCGGCGTCATCCGCATAACCCGACTGCTGGGAGGCCTTTTGCTTGTTGAACTGGTCCTCCACCCAATCGGCGTCAGCGCTCTCCTTTTTGGCGATGATGGCTTCGGCCTCCTCCTCGAAGGAATCCGAAAGTTTTTCAAGGAGGGCGCTTTCGTAGGCGTTTTTCACCTCCATCGAATAGTAGACGAGATTTTCGATCTCGCTCGTGTCCTCGCCGTCGAAGAGGAGGGCGTAGGAGCGCAGGTTGTTCAGAAATTGGGTGTACGCCTTTTTGCGGGTGGTCACCGTGGAGCCTTCCACGGGCTCATACTCGCCGCACATCGAGACGTTGCGCGAACCCGTGCCCGTGTAGATGGCGTAATCGGCGGTGTAATAGTCCTCATCCTCGGTGTTGACCCCCGTGGGAAGGGTGCGGACCTCTTCGTCGGAGTCGTCTTCGTCCGCGGCGGCGATGATGCTCTCCTCCTGCGAATCGAGGGCCTCGTTGACGGAGACTTTCAGATCGTAGCGCGCCTTGCCCTCCTCCTCTTCATCGAGAAAGTAGGCGAGACCGGCGATATCGGCCGCGAGCGCGGTGCGCTCCGCCGAATAGCCGTTTGCTTCCGCGGCCGCGCGGGCGTCGGCAATGGCCGATTTGTAACCCTCCTTGCCGTAGGTTTCGGGTTGGGTGGTGAAATAGTAGATCTGCGCGTACTGCAAGTACACCTGACGGTTGATGAGGGAATCGCAGATGGAATCGAAGATGGCGGAATAGGAATACCCGCTGTTGACGAGGGAACCGCCCTGCGAAGCGAACATCGAAACGAGATCGCGCTTGGTGATCTCCGCCGTTTCGAACACTTCCTTATAGTCGGCATACTTGCCGCCCTCTTCAAAATCCGCACTGCGTGCGATGTTGACGTCGGCAACGATCTGCTCGTAATCCTTGCGCGCGTCGCCCGTCGTGAGGCCGTCGCATCCCGCAAGAGCCCCGCAGGCCATGATCGCCGCAACGGCTACGGCCGCCGCCCCTCTCTTTTTGAACTTCATCTTGGTATCGCTCCGAAAATTGGTCTTAAATCGATTGCGGAAAAAGCGCCCCGCATTCTCATACGCTTTTAATTATAAACCATTTCCGCAAATTGTGCAATTCTTTTTTATGAAAATCACGCAAAAGTTGCCGCAAATTTCAGAAATTTCGTCATCAGCACCATCGTTTTGCCGCTATCGGACGCGGGACGGAAGCGCAAAACGGGCGCGGACGTCATATCGAGGGTATAAACGCCGCGGTATTTTTCCATCGCCGCCGCCATGCGCTCATCCGAAAGCGCCGCGAGCGAGGTGAATTCGAGCGCGCCCCCCTTCTGCCCCACCGAGATCTTTTTGACCTTCAAACGGGCCGCGTACCCCTTCATCACCGCGATGACGAGAAGGTTGAGGGTCTCGGGCGGCATCGGGCCGTAAGTTTCCTCCATCGACGTGCATACCCGCTTGTAATCGGCCGCCGAGCGAATCTCGGCGATCTGCTTGTAGCAGTCCATGCGGCCCGCGGGCGATTCGACGTATTTTTCGGGGATGAACGCCGTAGCCTTGACGTCGAGATCGACCGATTCCTGCCGCTCCCCCGTGAGTTCTTCCTTCAAAAGTTTGGCATATAACTCGTAGCCCACTTTATCGAGGTGGCCGTGCTGTTCGGCACCCAAAACGTTGCCCGCGCCGCGGATTTCGAGGTCGCGCATCGCGATTTTGAAGCCCGCGCCGAGTTCGGTGAACTGCATGATGGCTTTGAGGCGCTCGGCGGCGTTCTCCGTCATGACTTTTTCCGCCTTGTAGGTGAAGTAGGCGTGCGCGAGCCGCAACCCGCGCCCCACGCGCCCGCGGAGTTGGTAAAGTTGGGAGATGCCGAGCCGATCGGCGTCGATGACGATGAGGGTGTTGGCGTTGGGCAGGTCGATGCCGTTTTCGATGATGGTGGTGGTGACGAGGACGTCGTATTCGCCGCGGTAGAAGCCGAACACGTGCCTTTCGAGGGCGGACTTTTCCATCCGACCGTGCGCGACGGCGACGCGGGCCTCGGGAACAATCTCCCTGACCCGCTTTGCGTAACTTTCGATGGTCTCCACGCGATTGTAGAGGAGGAAAATTTGCCCGCCCCGCGCGATCTCGCGGAGGCATGCGTCGCGGATGAGGGTCTCCGTCTCCTCCGTGACGTAGGTCTGCACGGGGAGGCGCGCCTGCGGCGGCGTGCGGATGGTGGAAATATCGCGGATGCCCGAAAGGGAGAGGTGAAGGGTGCGCGGGATGGGAGTCGCCGTCATCGTGAGGCAATCCACCGTGCGCTTGACGTTTTTGATCTTCTCCTTATGCTCCACGCCGAAGCGCTGTTCCTCGTCGAGGATGAGGAGGCCGAGGTCGGCGAAGTCCACGTCGGCCGAGAGGAGGCGGTGGGTGCCGATGACGAGATCCACCTCCCCCCTCTTACAGCGGGCGAGGGTCTCCGCGATCTCCTTATCGGTGCGGAAACGGTTGAGACAGGCGACGCGCACGCCGAATTCCTTCATGCGCTCCGTCGCCGTTTGGTAGTGCTGTTCGGAGAGCACGGTGGAGGGGCAGAGAAGGGCGACCTGCCGCCCCGCCAAAATGCAGAGATAGGCCGCGCGGAGGGCGACCTCCGTCTTGCCGAAACCGACGTCGCCCACGAGAAGGCGGTCCATCACCTTGTCCGAACACATGTCCTGCCTGATCTCGTCGAAGGAGGTGCGCTGGTCGGGGGTCTCCTCGTAGGGGAAGGCCGCCTCGAATTCCTCCATCTCCTCGCGGTAGTCGGGAAAGACGAAGCCCTTGCGCTCCTGCCGCTCGGCATAGAGATTTTTGAGGTCGAAGGCCATTTTTTTGAGGGAGGCGCGGACGCGCGCCTTGACCCGTTCGAACTCCCCGCCCCCGATCTTGGAGAGGGTCGGGTTGTCCCCGCCCATGTACTTGGAGAGGACGTCCATCTGCTCGACGGGCACATAGAGGGTATCGCCGTCCTTATAGGCGAGGGCGACGTACTCCTTTGTGCCGTCCGTCGTTTCGATTTTTTTGGTGCCCGTGATGCGCCCGACGCCGTACGTTTCGTGCACGGCGTAGTCCCCCACCTCGGGCGCGACGAAAAAGTCCCCGCGGCGGCGCTTGATGCGGCGGTCCGCAGGCGCTTTGGTGAAGATCTCCCCCGTGCCGATGACGGCGAGTTTGCACTCGTGCAGGAGCATCCCCCGTTCCAGCGCCTCGGAAAGGACGGTCACGCCGCGGAGCCCGTCGCAGTGCGGGGGCAGGACCGTGGAGTACGCAATGCCCTCCTCCCCGAAGGTTTCCTCAATTTTTTGAGCGCGCTCGGCGCTCCCCGCAAAGAGGAGGACGCGATAGCCCGTTTTGGCCCATGCGCGCAGGTCGGTGATGAGGTCGGGCAGGGAGTTGAGGTACCGCCGCGCGGGGGTGGACGGGAGGGAGAGGAGTTTCAAGGGGGAGAAGAAGGCGGCGCTCCCCATAAAGGCGCCGAGGGCGGCCACCCGCCTTTCCGCAAACGATTCGAAGCGGGCGGCGGGCGCGTACTGCCCCGCGGAAAAAGACATCGCCTCGCCCCCTTCCGA
The DNA here is from genome assembly GCA_947589555.1 of uncultured Clostridia bacterium. Lineage (GTDB taxonomy): Bacteria > Bacillota > Clostridia > Christensenellales > Borkfalkiaceae > Gallimonas. Next base: position 10,414 of record CANQAZ010000035.1, read on the forward strand.
AAGAAGGGCGAAGCGTTCGGTAAATTCGGAATACAGTCCGTTCAGTTTATCGCGCACGAGTTTGGGCTCGTCGAAGAGGATGAGGGCGTCCCGCGGGATGAGGTCGAGGGCGCAGACGGAATTGCGGAGGAGGGGCATGAGGAAGTCGGAGGCATAGTCCTCCCCTTCCAGCCCGTCGGCGATGGCGCGGAGGCGGGCGCGGGCGGTCTCGCTCTTGGCGGAGCGGATCTCCTCCTCGATGCGGGCGTGGAGGCGGGGCTTTTCCCCCTCCTCCACGATGACGTCGGTCGCCGCGAGCAACTCCACCGAGGCGAGTTTGGGGTAGCGTTCCCCCGTCACCTCGTCGTAGGGTTTGATGGCCTCCACCTCGTCGCCGAAAAAGTCGATGCGCAGGGGGTGTTCGCTCCCGACGGGGTAGATATCGAGAATATCCCCGCGCACCGCAAACGCGCCGGGGGCCTCCACGTCGTACTCGCGGGAATAGCCCGCGCGGACGAGGTCGTCCACAAGGGCGCGCATATCCGTCTCCTTGCCCGCCTCCAAGCGGAAAACGGGCACCCGAGCGGGCGCGAGTTGCACGAGGGATTCGACGTCGGCCACGAGCACTTCCGCTCCCCTCTCCCATTCGGCGAGGGCAACGAGGCGGCGGTAGAGGGCGTCCTTCGAGAGCGCCCTGCGGTAGATGAGCACCTCGTCTTTGGCGGCGAGCACGGCGCACTTTTTGCCCGAGAGCGCAAAGATGGCCTCCGCGGCCCGCTTGGCCGAGAGGGCGTCGGCCGTCACATAGACCGCGCGCCCCTCGCACATCGCCGCGATGAGATATTTTTGGGCGTCCGAAAGGCCGGAGACCGCAACGGGCACCCCGCGCAGGAGTTCGGCCCCGAGCAAGGGATAATCGCCGCCCAGATCCTCGAAACGGAAAAATCCCTTCATCCGTTGAACCTCGTCATCACAAGGTCGATCTCCTCCCCGCGCGCGATGGCGAGCGCCGCCTCCGCCGCCCGCTTGCATGCGGCGGCAAAGAGGTCGTAGTCCTCCTTTTTCACCTCGGAGAGCACATAATCGATGAGAGGAGCCGTCGGGTCCTCGGGGCGGATGCCGATGCGCACCCGCGCAAAGCCCGTGAGCCCCGTTTCGGCGATGACGGAGCGCATGCCGTTGTGGGTGCCCGCGCTCCCCGAAGGGCGGACGCGCACGTGCCCCTTCGGCAGGTCGTAATCATCGTAAATGACGACGAGTTCCCTCTCCGAAAGTTTGTATTTGGCCATGAGTTGTTTGACGGCGCGGCCCGAGGCGTTCATGTAGGTCATCGGGCGCGCGACGACGATCTTTTCGCCGCCGGAATAGCCCTCCGCCACGCTCGCTTCGCATTCTTTTTTCTTGAATTTCGCGCCGAGCGCCGCCGCGGCGTCCGCCGCCGCCAAAAAACCCATATTATGAAAGGTTTTTGCATATTTTTCCTCGGGATTGCCGAGGCCGACAATGAGAAACATAGGCGTTTTCCGTTTTGAAAAGCCGCCGCTCCCGCGCGGCGGCTCTCTTCTTTGTTGTAGTGAAGCGTATATTGGGATAGGGTCAATATCTCATCCGCGTTACATTCTTCGCGGAAAAGATTTAGCACGGCAAAAGAAATTTGCGAAACCATCAATCGTAAATCTTGCTCATCGGCTTATCGAGATAGACGTTTTCGATGGCCGCGGCAAAAATATCCGCCGTGGAGAGGATCTTGATTTTCGGAAGCATCTTTTCGGGCGGAAGTTGGATGGTATCGAGCATGACGAGTTCATCGATGGCCGAATTTGCGAGCCGTTCGATGGCGGGGCCGGACAAAACGGCGTGCGTACAGCAGGCCTTGATCTCCTTTGCGCCCGCGGCGACCAGCGCCTCTGCGCCCTGCACGATGGTGCCGCCCGTATCGATCATGTCGTCCACCAACAGGCACCGTTTTCCCTCCACGTTGCCGATGATGTTCATGACTTCCATGACGTTGGCGCGGGGGCGGCGCTTATCGATAATGGCCATCGGGCACCCCAGCCGCTCCGCCACCTTGCGCGAGCGGTTGACCGAGCCGATATCGGGAGAGACGACGATGAAATCGTCCCCCAATTTATCCGCATAGTAACTGTAAAGCAGGGGCCCGCCCAAAAGATTGTCGACGGGGATGTTGAAAAACCCCTGGATCTGCGCGGCGTGCAGGTCCATCGTGAGCACGCGGTCTGCCCCCGCCGAGGTGATGAGGTCGGCAACGAGTTTGGCGGTGATGGGATCGCGCGATCGGGCCTTTCTGTCCTGCCGCGCATAGCCGAAGTAGGGCATGACGGCGGTCACCCGCCCCGCGGAAGCGCGCTTTGCCGCATCGATCATGATGAGGAGTTCCATCAGGTTGTCGTTGACGGGCGCAGAGGTGGACTGGATGATGAAAAGGTCCCTCCCGCGCACCGTTTCGGCGATGTGGACGGAGGTCTCCCCGTCCGAAAACTTTCCCACCTCCACTTCGCCGAGGCTCGTGTTGAGTTTCGCGGCGACGGCGCGCGCCAACGGAAGATTGGAATTCCCCGCAAACAGTTTGATTTCGTTCCCGTGCGTGATCATATTCGGTTTCCTTCGCGTATTTTCCTACGTGCCCTTCTATTTTACCCGAATCGGCCCCTCCCGTCAATCGTTTGAGGGGGTGATTTCGGCGAAATTTCTCACTTGCGGGCGGAGCCGCTTTTTCTTGCCGCCCTTGCCACCCCTTCCGCCACCGCGCGGTGCGCCGCAAGGTCGTAGGCGTAGGGCAGGATGTAGTCGGGCGAAAGTTTTTCCGCGGGCACGCAGGAGGCGATGGCCTCGCTGGCCGCGCGCATCATTTCAAAGTCGATCTCGCGCGCCCGCACGTCGAGCGCGCCGCGGAAGAGCCCGGGGAACACCAGCACGTTGTTGATCTGGTTGGGCTTTTCGGAGGAGCCCGTCCCCACGACGGCCGCCCCCGCCGCAAGCGCCGCCTCCCGCGAAATTTCGGGCACGGGATTGGCGCAGGCGAACACGACGGCCCCCTTCGCCATCGAGGCGACCATCTCCCCCGTAACGCAGTCGGGTCCGGAGACGCCGATGAACACGTCCGCGCCGCGCATGGCGTCGGCGAGGGTCCCCTTCATCCGTCCGCGGTTGGTCGCGCGGGCGATCTCCGCTTTGGCCTCCGTCAGTTCCCCGTCCCCGGCGCAGAGGATGCCCTGGCGGTCGCAGAGGATGACGTCCTCCACCCCGAACTTCATGAGATATTTTGCGATGGCGATGCCCGCCGCCCCCGCCCCGTTGATGACGACGCGGATGCCGCCGAGCGTCTTGCCCACAATTTTGAGGGCGTTGAGGAGGGCGGCCGCCGTCACGACGGCGGTGCCGTGCTGGTCGTCGTGAAAGACGGGGATATCGAGGTCGCGCTTCAACCTCTCCTCGATGCCGAAACAGCGGGGGGCGGAGATATCTTCGAGGTTGATGCCCCCGAAGGAGCCGGCCAACAGTTCGATGGTCTTTACGATCTCGTCGGGATCTTTGGAGCGGATACAGAGCGGGATCGCATC
>CANQAZ010000036.1 GCA_947589555.1 uncultured Clostridia bacterium
TCCGAGCAGAGAGAGTGTAGGGTCCCGTCCGACCTGCACCTACACTCTCTCTGCTCGGACGGGACCCTTCCGCCCGCCGCGATCGCCCGCCGCGCCTTTGACGCGGGGCTCGGGCTCTTTTCGCTCACCGATCACGACAGCATGGCGGGCAACGCCGAAGCGCGCGCCGCGGCGGAGGGGCTCGGCCTGCATTTCGTGCGCGGCATCGAAGTTTCGGCCTATCTCGGGGCGACCAAAGTGCACGTTTTGGGCTACGGATGCCGCGAGGGAAAGGCGTACGCGGAATTTCTTTCCGCCCGCGCCGAAGGGGCGGTGAAACGGGCGGCGGATATCATCGCGAAGGCCAACGGCTTTTTCGATCTCGACGTCACGATGGAGGACGCGGAGGCCTACCATGTCCGCAAGGAGGCGCCCATCCACACCATGCACGTCGTCAGGGCCTTCGCCGCGCGGTTGGAAGCCCGCCTCGACCCCCTGTACCGCGATATTTTTGCGCCCGCGCGGCCCGCATACTCGGACATGGGCCGCCCCTTGCCCGTGGACGCGGTGCGCTGTATCCATGCGATGGGCGGGCTTGCGGTCATTGCTCATCCCGCGCAGATCCTCGTGCTCCCCGAAGAGATCTCGGCCCGTTTTTATTCCTTTTCGAAGGAGGAAAAGGAGGAGGCGAAGCGCACCTACGCAGGTGCGCGCAACGCCCTCATGGAGGAACTCGTCGCGGCGGGGGCGGACGGCATAGAATGCTATCATTCGACGCATACTGCAAGCGATACGGAGGAGTTTCTCGCCTTCGCGGCGGCGCACGGGCTGTTTGTGACGGGCGGCTCGGATTTTCATGCGGACGGCGCGGGCAGAAGGGTGGGGTATCCCGCATTCGATGCGCGCGGCGCCGAAGAGAGGCTCCTTTCGCTTGACGGGAGCGTATGAAAAAGAAAAAATTGTGGGCGCTCCTCCTTGCGGGGAGCGTTCTTGTTTGCGGCGGATGGTCGCGCGGAAGGGTGAAAGAGGGGGCCGTCATCGGCGGCGTCGAAGTGGGCGGCATGCCCTACGGGGAGGCGGAACGGGCGGTGCGCGCCCGCATCGAGGAGGAGTCGGAGCCCTTCACGGTGCGCACGCCGGCCGGGGTCTACCGCTTTCCGCTCTCCTTTACGGATGATGTTCCCGCCCTCGTGCGGCGGGCCAAGAGAGGGGAAACGCTGTCCGTTTCCGTCCGCAAGACGTGGGCGGACGCGGAGAGCGACCTCATGAAGGTGTGCCTTGCGAACGCGCGGGATGCGGAAAATGCGGGGCTCCGCTTTTCGCCGCGCGGCTTCGTCTACACCCACGAGCGGGCGGGATGGTACTGCGACCACGAAAAGTTGCTCTCCGCGGCGCTTGCGGCCCTCGACGCGGGCAAGACGGAACTCTGCTTTGTGCCCTCCGCCTATGCGCCCGCCGTCACCGAGGAACAACTGCGGGCGCGCACCCGCCTGCTCTCCTCCTTTACCACCCGCTATGACGAGGGAAATGCCCCCCGTGCGCACAATATCGGGCTTGCGGCGGCGCGTATTTCGGGCACACAGGTGGAGGCGGGGGGAGAATTTTCCTTCAACGCCGTCGTGGGCAAGCGCACGGCGGGAAACGGCTTTTTGGAGGCCAACGTCATCCTCGACGGCGAATTCGTCCCCGGCGTGGGGGGAGGGGTGTGTCAGGCGAGCACCACCCTCTTCAACGCGGCGCTTAGGGCGGGGCTCACCGTAACGGAGAGCCGCCCGCATTCCCTCTCCGTCTCCTACGTTCCGCCCTCCCTCGACGCGATGGTGTCCGATTGCAGCGACCTCAAATTCGTCAATCCCTATCCCTATCCCGTCTATCTTTCGGCGACGGCGGGCGGGGGCGCCGTGCGCTTTGAAATTTACGGCGCGCCCGACGGAAGGAGGTACGAAACGGAGAGCCGCGTGCTCTCCCGCCTCTCTCCTCCCCCCGAGGAGGTCGTGGAGGGGGAGGAGGACCGCATCCTGCGCGCCGAGCGGGAGGGGCTTTCGAGCGAAAGTTTTCTCGTCGTGTACGAGGGGGAGCACGTCGTCTCCCGTACGCGTGTCCGCAAAGATACCTATGCCTGCGTGCGCGGGAAGCGCCAGATCAGGCGGGAAGAGGCGCCGTCCGCGGGCGAAGAGGGGGCGGAAGGGCCCGCGGAGCAAGAAAAAGGGGAAAAAGAACAAAAAAATCCGTAAAAGGCCGCAAAATCGATTGCCTTTTTTCCGCAATTCCTTTATAATCGTGAATTGACTTCGGGCGTTCCTCTGCACATTACGGGGCACGAACGCCGCGTGAGAGGAGGTAAAGTCGAAATGGGTCTCATCGAGCAGATCGAAGCGGAGGGCATGAAGGAAAACGTCCCGCAATTCAACGTGGGCGATACCGTCAAGGTAGGCTACCGCATCATCGAGGGCGGCAAGGAGCGCATCCAGAACTTCGAAGGCGTCGTCATCGCCAAGAAGAACGGCGGCATCCGTGAAAGTTTCACCGTGCGGCGTCTTTCGTTCGGCGTCGGCGTGGAGCGTTGCTTCCCCCTGCATTCCCCCAAGATCGCCTATGTCAACGTGGTAAGAAAGGGCAAAGTGAGAAGAGCCAAACTCTACTACCTGCGCGGGCGTACCGGCAAGGCGGCAAAGATCAAGGAAAAGAAGTAACACAATTTCAAAAGAGCGGTCCGCCGGGGCATCCACGGCGGACCCTTCCTTTTTGTCCGAAAAAAGGCGCAAAGGCGACAAAAAAATTTTTTGAAAGTGCAAAAAATTCGTTTACAATTTTTCTTTTATCGGTTAGAATAGAAAAAAGCAATATAATTAGGAATAACGTTCATGGGAAAAACTCTCGGAAAAATCAAAAAACTCTCCAAATCCGCCATTGTATTTTTTGCGGTGGCTCTTCTCTTTCTCGCGCTCGGGCTCGGCACGCTCGGCTCCACGGAGGGGGTGGGCGAAGCATTCGAACTCAAAACGGAGCGCGGAAGCAACACGCCCACCGTCGTCGCCCGCCTCACGATGGGCGACAGCACCAATTTCAAGGAGACCTACACCGATGAAAACGGCGAAGAAAAGGAGCGGCAGTACAACATCCGCATCACCGATGTGTACGTCAATCTTGCCGTCATCTACGCGGAGGCGGGCGTGCCCGCGACCCTCCGCATGGAGTACGGCTCCTCGGAAACGTCCTATCCGAGTTCCCGCCGCATCGACGCCGTGTTCGAAAATTTCTATACCAACGCGCCCGCGGAGGGAGAAGAGGAGATAAAGCCCGATGTGACGGGCGGACAGTTCCGCTGGGTCAGACCCTTCCAGGAGATCTTCGAAAGGAGCACGACGTGGTCGACGAACTACCGCTACGTCCGCTTTACGGCGCTCACGCAAAATCTTCTCATCAACGAGATCGTGTTCGTCGGGCAAAAGCAGGTGAGACCGGAGGGCAAGTCCGATTACGAGGACACGGGGGAAGCCATCGTCATTCCCGCGGAGGTGTGGTCGGCCACTCCCTTCAACAACGAGACGAAGGAGCAATCGAAGGCGCGCGCAGAGGCCCTCTTCGACGCGCAGTACATCCCTTCGATGGCGCAGTCCTCCTACTACCGCTATTCGGACGATGAAATTTACACCGTCTCCACCATCGCGGAGATGAACCGCGGCGGCGAGTACGATTCCGAGATCCCGTCGGGGGCCTATCCCGTGGACGCCGTGTACAATTCGCTCGGCACCGATATCATCGCCCTCGGGACCCTCATCTTCGGGCTCAATCCCTTCGGGCTCCGTTTCTTCTCCATGCTCGCCTCCTTCGGCGTGTTGGTGTTCGGCTATCTTCTCGTGCGCGCGCTTACCAAGCACGACCTTGCGGCGCTCGCCTTTGCCCTTTTGTACGTATTCTGCAATCTTTCGTTTGCGCTGGGGCATCTCGGCAATCCCCTCATGATCGGGGTGTTCTTCTTCGTCGCATCGCTGTATTTCTGCCATAAATTCTATGCGCGCGGCATGAAAAAAGCGCGCGGCGCGGGCGTGTTGCCCCCCATCCTCTCGGGGCTCTTCGGGGCGGCGGCCATCTCCGTGAACGGCGTCTATCTCATCCCCGTGGCGGGCGTAGTCGCCCTCTTCGTGCTCGGCATGGTCCGCCAGCAGAAGGCAAAACGGCACTATCTTGCCCTTGCCGAGGCGGAAGGGGAAGGCGCAGGGGAGACTGCGGAGCGCGTTGTAAGCGCGAAAGAGGAGGTGGAGCGCGAATACCGCGACAAGAACGTCGCGGCGGCCCTCGGCTTCGGCGTCATGCTCGTCGTCTGCTCCCTGCTCTTCGCCCTTCTCTTCGTCATCCCCCTGTACGGGCCCTATGCGCGGCTGTACGCGGGAGGAAGCACCAACATCTTCGCCCTCGCGTGGAACGCCTTTGCGGGCGGTTACGTCGGGAGCAACCCGGGCGCCTCGCACTGCGCTTGGGATCTCTTCTATGAACTCTTTAAGGGCGCGGGCACGTCCTACGCCATCACGGCGGCCGTCATCAACGCGGCCGCGGCGCTCGCGGGGCTCGGCGGCGTCGCTTTCGCCTGCTGGCGCATCGCAGCGGTGGCGCGCGGAAAGAAGTTGGAAAAAGAACAGCGCGCCGAATTGCGCAGGGTGCTCGTGCCTCTTGCGGGGCTCGTCCTCTCCTTCCTCTTCTCGTGGTTCGGCGGCGGCGCGCTCGCGTTCATCCTGCTCTCCTACCTGTTCTCGTTCGTGCTCACGGCGGAGGCCTTCGCATTTTTGTGGGAGAGCCCTTTCCGCAAACCGGTCAAGATCGGTTGCGTCGCGGGGCTCGTCCTCCTCATCGCGGTGTTCTTGCTCTATTCGGTATTTACCTTCTCCGTGCCCCTTCCCGCTTCCCTTCTGGAAAGCATCTTTTGAGCCGCGGAGGTAACGCATGATCGCCAAGATCGTCTGTTATACGTTGAACGGCCTTGCGGGGGTGCCCGTCGAGGTGGAGACGGATGTCAACAAGGGGATCCCCGCCTACGACATGGTGGGCTTGCCCGATACCGCCGTAAAGGAGAGCAAGGAGCGGGTGCGCTCCGCCCTCAAAAACAGCGGATTTCAGTTTCCCGTCGGAAAAATCACGGTCAATCTCGCGCCCGCCGACCTCAAAAAAGAGGGGGCGTCGTACGACTTGGCGGTCGCCGTCAGCCTCTTGAAGGCGAGCGAACAACTCGTCGGGGCGGCGACGGAGGATTACGTCTTTTTGGGCGAACTCGCATTGAGCGGCGATCTCCGCCCCATCAGCGGGCTCCTGCCCATTCTCATCTCCGCGAAAGGCCACGGCTTTTCGCGCTTTATCATTCCCGCGGCGAACGCGCCCGAGGCGCGCTTTTTGAGCGGCGCGGAAATTTATCCCGCCGAAACGCTCACCGAAGTCGTGCGGCACCTGTCGGGCATCCTCCGCCTCGTTCCCCTCGAAACGGCGCAGTACGCGCCCCATCCCTCGTCGGGCGGCGGGGCCGACCTCAAATTCGTCAAGGGCCAGCCCGTGGCGCGGCGCGCCCTCGAAATCGCCGTCGCGGGCGGGCACAACCTCCTCATGGTGGGCCCTCCCGGCACGGGAAAAACGATGCTTGCGCGGTGCCTTCCCACCATCATGCCCGATCTGACCTTCGCCGAAGCGCTCGAAATCACCAAGATCCACAGCGTGGCCGGCATTTTGGGGGAGGAGGGGGTCGTCACCGAGCGTCCCTTCCGCACCCCGCACCACACGGCCACCACCGTTTCGATGTGCGGCGGCGGAAACACGCGGGTACACCCCGGGGAGATCTCCCTCGCCCACGGCGGGGTGCTCTTCTTGGACGAATTGCCCGAATACAAGCGCTCCACGTTGGAGGCATTGCGCCAACCCCTCGAAGACGGCGTCATCACCGTCGCGCGGGCGGGCGGCGCGTTTACCTATCCCGCGCGCTTCATGCTCTGCGCGAGCATGAATCCCTGCCCCTGCGGCAATTACGGCTCCGCCAACAAGACCTGCACCTGCACGCCCGCCGAAATCAGGGCGTACCGCAAAAAAATTTCGGGCCCCCTGTTGGACCGCATCGATTTGCAGGTGGAGGTGGATAACGTCGCCTACGACGACCTCACCTCCCCCGAGATGTGCGAAAGTTCCGCCTCCGTAAAGGCGAGGGTGGAGGCGGTGCGGGCCATCGAGCGCAACCGCTTCGAAGGGAGCGCCATCCACACCAACGCCGAGATGGGGGAGCGGGAGATCGCCCTCTACTGCAAACTGGACCGCGAGGGGGATAGCATCCTGCGCGCGGCGTTCGAACGGCTCGATCTTTCCGCCCGTGCGCGGGCCCGCATCATCAAGGTGGCGCGCACCGTGGCCGACCTCGATGCGAGCGAATACATCCTGCCCCGCCACGTGTTTGAGGCCGTTTCCTACCGCACTTACGATAAAATGGGGTAACGCATGCAATATTCGGAGGAAGAAAGGGCATATCTATGGCTGTGCGCCTGTACGGAATTGGATGACCGCACCCGCGTTTCCGTTTTGCGCGGCGCGGGCGATCCCGCCGCCCTGTTCGAGGGCTATCCCGTGCCGGGCGCGGGCAAGGACCGCCGCGGCGAGGCGGAAAGATTTCTCTCCTCTCTCGAAAAGAAGGGCTATTTCGCTCTCACCCTCCTCTCGGAGGACTACCCCGAAAATTTGAAGGCCATTTCCGATCCTCCCCTCGTGCTCTACGGCATGGGCAGGAGGGAATTGTTGAAGGAACGCAAATTTTGCATCGTCGGCTCCCGCCGCACGCCCGCGGCCGCGCTCGCCTTCGGCAAGGAACTTGCCAAGACTCTCTCGCGGCAGTTCGTCATCGTCACGGGGCTTGCGGAGGGCGGCGACAGCGCCGCCATCGCAGGGGCCGCGGAGAGCGGCAATCTCATCAGCGTGCTCCCCTGCGGTCTGGACGAGTGCTATCCCGCGGCGCACGCTTCGTTGAAGGCGCGCATTGCGGAGCGGGGGATGCTCCTTTCCGAGTACGTGCCCGGAGCAAAGGTGGCAAAATACGCCTTTTTCGCGCGCAACCGCCTGCTCGCCGGCCTTGCCGATGGCGTTTTCGTGCTCTCCGCGGGCAAAAAGAGCGGCACGCTCATCACGGCCGACCGCGCCGCGGAGTACGGGCGGGACGTCTTTGCCCTTCCGTACAATGTGGGCGTCGCGCAGGGCGAGGGATGCAACGACCTCATCAAAAAGGGAGCCTATCTCGTCACGTGCGCGGAGGACATCCTCTCCGTGTACGGCTTCGAGGAGGAAAAGGGGGAGGCCGCGTCCTTCACGGAAGAAGAGGAGCGGGTGCTTGCCGTGCTCAAAGAGAAGGGGGAGGCCCATCTTGCCGAAGTCGCGGAAGCGCTCGGCATGCGCGTATTTGAAGTTTCGGCCCTTCTTTCGGCGCTCGAACTCAAAGGCGCGGCGGCAAAGGCCGGCGGAAATCGCTACGCCGCGGTATAAACGGAAAAATCTAACATACAAAAATATATCATGCAAGGAGTCGGAATGGATCTCATCATCGTCGAATCACCTTCGAAGGCAAAAACCATCTCAAAATATCTCAAAGGCAAATACCGCGTCGACGCCTCGGGCGGGCACATCCGCGATCTTCCGCAAAAGAAACTCGGCGTCGCCGTCGAAAAGAATTACGAGCCCAAGTACGTCACCTCCCCGGGAAAGGAGGAGATCATCAAGCGCCTCACGGAGGAATCGCGGCGTGCGGGCAGAGTTTACCTCGCCACCGACCCCGACCGCGAGGGCGAGGCCATCTCGTGGCATCTGCAAACGGTGCTGGGCCTTCCCGACGGGGAGAACCGCATCGAATTCAACGAAATTTCCCCCAAAGCGGTGGAGCGCGCCCTCGCGCACCCGCGCAGAATCAATTATAACCTCGTGGACGCCCAGCAGGCGCGCCGCGTTTTGGACCGCCTCGTCGGCTACAAACTTTCGCCTTTCCTCAACAATAAGATCCAGAACGGGCTCTCGGCGGGCCGCGTGCAATCGGTGGCCTTGCGCCTCGTCGTGGAGCGCGAGCGGGAGATCGAAGCGTTCAAACCCGAAGAATTCTGGACGCTGACGGCGGAATTGCAGGACAGCGGCAAAAAGTATTCTCCCTTTAAGGCCGTCCTCGAAAAAAAGAACGGCAAAAAACTGAAAATCTCCAACAAAGCGCAGGCGGACGAGGCCCTCGCCTCGCTCAAAGAGGGGGCATACGTCGTTTCGTCGGTCAAAAAGACGGTCGTGCGCGTGCATGCGCCCGCTCCCTTCACCACCTCCACTTTGCAACAGGAAGCCTCCAACAAATTGGGGCTGTCCGCGCCCGAGACCATGCTCATGGCCCAGCACCTCTATGAGGGCATGGACCTCGAAGGGGAGGGCCACGTCGCCTTCGTCACCTATATCAGAACGGACTCCACGCGCATCTCGGATGACGCACAGGCGGAGGCCCGCGCTTTCATCGGCAAGGAGTACGGCAAGGAATACGTGCCCGAAAAGCCCAACTTTTACGCGTCCAAGAAGGGCGCGCAGGATGCGCACGAAGCCATCCGCCCCATCGATCTTGCGCGCACGCCCGATTCGGTGAAAAAACTCCTCGACAGAAAGCATTTCAGCATCTACAAACTCATTTACGACCGTTTCATCGCGTCGCAGATGGCGGAAGCGCAGTACGATTCCGTGCAAGCGGAGATCGAAAACGGCGTCTATTCGTTCAGGGCGGCGGGGCGTGCCCTGCGCTTTGCGGGCTTCACCGCCGCGTACACGGAAACGAAGAAGGAGGACGAGGACGAAGCAAAGGGGCTCCTCCCTCCCATCGGCGAGGGCGAAGTGCTCTCCTCGCTCGGGATAAAGGCGGAGCAAAAATTCACCAAGCCCCCCGTGCGCTACACCGACGCCTCCCTCGTCAAGGCGATGGAGGATAAGGGCATCGGCCGCCCGTCCACCTATGCCTCCATCATCTCGGTGCTCTCCAAGCGCAAGTATATCGAAAAAGAGGGCAAGGCGATGAAGCCCACCGAGGTCGCCTACCGCATCACCGATCTCCTCGTCAAGTACTTCCCGGACGTCATGGACGTCGGCTTTACGGCGGATATGGAGGAAAAACTCGACGAGATCGAAGAGGGCGGCAAGGATTGGCATTCCATCATCGCCGCGTTCTATCCTCCCTTCGAGGAGCGTCTGCGCTACGCGGGCACCGACGGCGACGAACTCACGGGCATTCTCTGCGAAAAATGCGGCCACCCGATGGTGCGCAAAATGGGAAAATACGGCAGTTATCTCGCCTGTTCCAACTATCCCGCCTGTTCCAACATCGTGAGCGAGGCGGAGGCCGAACTCTCGGATACTCCCTGCCCCAAGTGCGGGCAGATGATGGTCGTCAAGAGCGGCCGTTTCGGCAAATTCCTCGCCTGCCCCAACTATCCCGCGTGCAGATCCACCCTGCCCTTCGGGGAGAAACAGCCGGAGGTGAAGGAGGGCGTCTGTCCCGTCTGCGGCAAGCCCACGCTGAAACTGCGTTCGCGCACGGGCAAGACTTTTTACGGTTGCAGCGGCTATCCCGCCTGTTCCTTCAAGAGTTGGGATATGCCCACGGGGGAGAAATGTCCCGTCTGCGGCGGCGCCGTCGTCAAAACGGCGCGCGGCGTGGTGCGTTGCTCCTCCAAAGATTGCACCTACCGTGCGCCGGCGGAAAAAGGGAGCGCGAAAAAGGCAAGCGGAAAGCATGATTGAGATTATCGGCGCCGGCCTCGCGGGAAGCGAGGCCGCCTATTTTCTTGCGACGCACGGGGTGGAAGTCGCGCTCGTCGAAATGAAGCCGAAAAAGTTCACTCCCGCCCACGGGAGCGCCGATTTTTGCGAACTTGTCTGCTCCAACTCCCTCAAAAGCGACGATATTTACGGCAACGCCTGCGGTCTTTTGAAGGAGGAGATGCGGCGGCTCGGCTCCGTCACGATGGAGGCGGCGGCCCGTTGCCGCGTCCCCGCGGGGGGCGCGCTTGCGGTGGACAGGGCAAAATTTTCGGCCTATGTCACCCAAAAACTGCTCTCCCGCCCCGAAATCACCCTTTTTTGCCGCGAGCAGACCGAACTCCCCGCTTGCGGCGTTGTTGCCACGGGCCCCCTCACGTCGGAGGCGCTTTCGGCGGAAATTTGCGGAAAATACGGCAACGCTCTCCATTTTTACGATGCCTCTGCGCCCATCGTCTCGGCGGAAAGCATCGATTTTTCGCACGTTTTCGCGCAGGACCGCTACGGCCGCGGCACGGGGGACTATCTCAACTGTCCCCTCACGCGGGAGGAGTACCTTACCTTCGTCCGCGCCCTCGTTTCGGCGGAGCGCGCCACTTTGCACGCCTTTGAGAGGGGGGAGATCTTCGAAGGTTGCATGCCCGTCGAGGTGATGGCGGCGCGGGGGGAGGATACCCTCCGTTTCGGCACATTCAAGCCCGTCGGCCTCACGGACGGCGGGGGAAACCGCCCCTACGCCGTGTTGCAACTGCGCAAGGAGAACGCGGCGGGCACCAGTTACGGCCTCGTCGGGTGCCAGACCAACCTGAAATTCGGCGAGCAGAGGCGGGTATTCGGCCTCATTCCCGCCCTCGCGCACGCGGAGTACGAGCGCTACGGCGTCATGCACCGCAACACGTTTTTGCAGTCGCCCGAGATCCTGAACGCCGATTTTTCGGTAAAAACCGACCCCATGTTGCATTTTGCGGGGCAAATGACGGGGGTCGAGGGGTATGTGGAAAGTGCGGCGAGCGGCCTTCTCGCGGGCATCCACCTTTGGCGGAAGTTGAACGGAAAACCCCCGGTCGTGCCCTCCTCCGCCACCGTCATGGGCGCTCTGTCGCGCTACATCGCAACGCCCAACGGCGATTTTCAGCCCATGAACGCCAATTACGGCGTCCTCGCGGGCGGTTTTGAAGAGGTGCGCGAGAAAAAGGAGCGCCGCCGTCTTTTCGCCGAGCGCTCGCTCAAAGAGATCGAATCATTCAAAAAGGCCATAACGCTGTGAGTTTCGGAGGAAATATGGAGAAACAAGGGGATGTGGAACGCGGGCTGGCGCTGTATCGGGAAGGCCGCTTTGCGGAGGCGGTCGCCTGTTTCGAGGCGGCGGCAAAGCAGGGGGACGCCGCGGCGCAGTATCATCTCGGCGTGTGTTACGAGGAGGGAAACGGCGTTTCGCAGGATTACGAAGAGGCGTTGGAATATTATCGGAGATCCGCCGGTCAAGGCTATGCGGAAGCGCAAAAGGCGCTCGGCGGTTGCTATGAAAAGGTCGCGGCCGGTTACCGCGAGCGGGCGGAGCGCGGGGTAGCCTCCGCGCAGTACAACCTCGGCCTGTGCTATCACAAGGGGCGCGGGGTCCCGCAGTCCTTCGCGCAGGCGGCGGAGTGGTACAAAAAGGCGGCGGAGCAAGGCGTCGCGCGCGCCCAACTCAATCTCGGCTATTGTTATGAAATGGGAGAGGGGGTCCCGCGATCCTCCGAGGAGGCGCTCTTCTGGCTCCGCAAGGCGGCGGAGCAGGGGGAGCCCGCGGCGCAGTACAATCTCGGCAATTGGTACTCTTCGGGCCACGTCGTCCCGCAGTCCTACGAGGAGGCGGCGTCGTGGTACCGAAAGTCGGCCGAACAGGGGGATCCCGACGCGCAAAAATCGCTCGGGGACCTCTATTTTTACGGCGAGGGGGTCCCGCGGTCCTATTACAAGGCGGTGGTGTGGTACCGCAAGTCGGCCGCGCAGGGCCACGCGGGGGCGCAGAGCGCACTCGGCGTCTGTTCCTTTTTCGGTTACGGTTGCCGGCAGTCCTATGCGCGGGCGGCGGCGTGGTACAAGTCGGCCGCCGAGCAGGGCTACGCCGAAGCCGAGCGCGGCCTCGGTTTTTGCTATTGTTACGGCTTGGGCGTCGCGCAATCGGCCGAAAAGGCGGCCTACTGGTATCAAAAGGCGGCGGCGCAGGGCAACGAAATGGCCCAAAAGGCGCTCGAAAACCTCTTCCGCACGGCGGAGGAGCGGTACGATAAAAAAGAGTTCGAAAGCGCCTATGCGCTCGCCCTTCTCATCGCGGAGGGGGGCTATGCTCCCGCGCAGACCTTCGTCGGGCGGTGCCTCATGCTCGGGCGGGGAACGGGGCGGGATGTCCCCGCCGCTCTCGTCTGGTTCCGCAAAGGGGCGGAGCAGGGGGATGCGGAGGCCCAATGCCGCCTCGCCACCTCTCTTTTGAACGGCACGGCGGGCGAACGGGCCCCCGCCGCGGCGAACGCGTGGTACGAACGGGCGGCCAAACAGGGGTATCGCGCGGCTCAGCGCCACCTTGCCGACTCCTGCCAAAGCGGCCGCGGTACCCGCAAAAATCTCCGCAAGGCCCTCTTTTGGTACGAAAAAGCGGCCGAGCAGGGGGATGCCGAAGCCGCCGACTCCGCGCAGATCGTCCGCGGGATCCTCGCCGACCGTGCGGCCTTTTCCCGCGCCCTTCCCCTCGCGGAGGGGGGCGACGTCGCGGCCATGAAGGAGGTCGCCCACGCCTACGAATGGGGGAAGGGCACGGCGCAGAGCAAAGCGCGGGCGGCAAAGTGGTATCTCCGCGCGGCCGAGGCGGGCGACGCCGAGGCGCAGTACAAAACAGGGGAGCGCCTCCTGTACGCCAAAAAGTCCGATCTCGAAGGTGCGTCCCTCTGGTTCGGGCGGGCGGCGGAGCAGGGGTACGGGGACGCGGCCCAAAAGGTCGCCTTCATCGCCTCGTTGCAAAAACTGCCCAAGTAGGCGGGGGAAAGCAAAAAGCAAAGGGGCTGTTTGAAAGGGGAGAAAAGGGGTTAGATATAATATGGAATACAGCCTTTCGGAGGAAGATATGGAATTTCACGGAACAACCATCTGCGCCGTCAAAAAGGACGGGGTCACGGCCATCGCGGGAGACGGGCAAGTCACGCTCGGCGAGAGCGTCGTGTTCAAAAACTCGGCCGTCAAGGTGCGCCGCATCTATGGGGGAAAGGTGATCTTGGGCTTTGCGGGCTCGGTCACCGATGCCTTTTCGCTGTCGGAGCGGTTCGAGGGCATGCTCAACAAATTCGCGGGCAACCTCATGCGTTCGGCGGTGGAACTGGCCGACCTCTGGCGGAGCGATAAGATCGGCCGCAAGTTGGACGCCATGATGATCACGGCGGACAGGGATAATTTGCTCATTCTGTCGGGCACGGGGGAGGTCATCGAGCCGGACGAAGGGGTGTGCGCCATCGGAAGCGGCGGCAACTATGCCCTTGCGGCGGCCCGCGCCCTCGTGCAGAACACCTCTTTCGGCGCGGAGGAGATCGCCCGCAAGGCGCTCAAAATCGCCTCCGAAATTTGCGTGTACACGAACGACCACATTATCTGCGAAACCGTTTGACCCCTTCCTTGCCCTCCCCTTGCAGGGTTATCGCGTCATTCTGAGGGAGCACCGCGACCGAAGAATCCCCTCAAACGCAGTCCGCCCCCTATGCCCTACCCTTCGCCCCCAAGCCTTCCCCTTGCAGGGTTATCGCGTCATTCTGAGGGAGCACCGCGACCGAAGAATCCCCTCAAACGCAGTCCGCCCTCCTCTATGCCCTACCCTTCGCCCCTTCCTTGCCCTCCCCTTGCAAGGCTATCGCGTCATTCTGAGGGAGCACCGCGACCGAAGAATCCCCTCAAACGCAGTCCGCCCCCTATGCCCTACCCCTTCGCCCTTTCTTGGC
>CANQAZ010000037.1 GCA_947589555.1 uncultured Clostridia bacterium
GTCTTTGACGACCATATCAAAATCGTCTATAACGGAAACGGAAAAGAAGAAATTGTATCGCTTGAAGAACTTGAAAATTCAACCTTGTTTTTAGACGGTGCACCAGAAAAGCGCCCCCATACATTGGGGGCGCTTTTCTGGTGCACCGAAGGGGACGCAGTCCCTGCCCGCCCGCACGGCGGAAAACGGATAACCTAATTTGAATTTTTGAATTTCCAAACAAAACCGCCTGCCGTACGATATTGACCATGAAGTGCTTTTGATATTGCGGTGGCATCGATATTCAATTCATTTGCGGCGGCAATTAAAGAGGGATATTCCTTTATAAAATTCCCCTCTTTGTCAAATTGTAATATTTTCTTGTACCGCTTCCCGTCAATAGGAGCAAGATGTGGAAGATATGTAAATTCCCAACGAAAACCTCCCGCACTTGATCTTTCGTGGCGAGCACATGACCCTAAATTTGCAGCATTTTGGTTCAATGCCTTAGCCGCGTCCGCGATACAATTCCACTTTTTTATAAAATTACCCCCCAAATCATATTGATAAATACACACTGCCCCCGGGTGCGCACTGCCTCGGTTGTTTCTTTTGAAACATTTTTCGCATCCTGTTCCGCTTGTCCTATGGGATATACTTGTTTTCCATTCATGGCCGCAAACTGAACATTTCCACCAAACGCGCGCATCGCTTCCCGCTTGGAACATGGAGGGCAACAGCCCCTCGTTCTTTTCATAATTCCACTCTTCGACAAGTTTTGGATGCGTTTTATCCAATGCTCCCGCCCGCTTTGAAACAAGATATTGTCGGCGAATTTCGTTTTCGTCACGTCCAAGATTGACGTCAAGATAGCCTTGCTTTTTTACACGCCGCCATGATTCAAGTTCTATCAAAAAATTGATGATAAACTTTTCGAGATTCTTTTGATCATCGAGATTATCCATGTGATACATATTATCGGCAATGATGGGTGATGTAAGGTCCGTTTCGGTTGTGAACGGTGCTTCCCGTATCCGAATAAGCCTTATATTATTTTGGTGACATATAAGATACTTCCGACGTTCGCGTTTCAACTTTTCTTTATGCCAAAATACGCCGTCATACTCAATTCCGACGCGGAGGACCGGTATAAAAATATCCAATTCCATGCCGTTATCAAAAATCTCCGTGTATCGGTTGATAGTATCCGAATAGATTCTTTTGATATAGTAATATATCGCCTGTTCCGCAAAAGAAGTTTGCCTGCCCGCGTTACAAATTGGGCAATTTGTACCATGTGCCCTATGTAACAATGTCGCTTTGTAACTATGCCCGAGCGGACACTTCCACCATACTTTTTTCCCTCTTCCGAAAGTTACCATTTGCGGCGTTAAATTACCGTTTTTCTCATGATCCCACTCTGCCGCCAATTCGGGATGAGTTGTCGCCAAGTCATTAAAACCCACTCTTATTTTTCTATTCAAACAATACGGACACCCCCGCCCGTGTGCTCTGTTTGAAATTTTCGCTTGCCATTCCGAACCGCATTTCGAACACTTCCACCAAACTGAATTATTACTCGCCGGCGTGAACTGTTCAGGCAACAATGATCCGTTTTTTTCATAGTTCCATTCGGATAGCAACAAGGGATCACTTATTCCCCCTCTTTCTTTCAATAAGGTGCTTTGACGGTCTTGTTTTCTCTTTGCGTTTGCGCACTTCGGACATCCACTGCCACGTTTTGTGCGAGCCGCAACTTTTGCTTGCCACCTGTTTCCGCATACGGAGCATTTCCACCAAACGTTTTTTGTGTACCCAAAGACGACATCCTTCGGTTGCAAAGTCCCGTTCACTTCATAATCCCATTCCTTTGCAACTTCGGGATACTTTGACGCCAAATCATTATAGCCCACCAATAATTTGTGATTGGAACAAACGGGACAATTTCTTCCCGAAGTTCTGTGACTGACCGTATCCATCCATTCATGCCCAAACGCACATTTCCAATGTACTTTTTTATTGCTTTGAGGCATCATTCTATCGGGGAAAAAGCCTTCTTCGGCATTCTTTGGGAAGTCCCATTCACGCAACAATCTTTTGTCGTCAATCATAGTTTTACTGACCCTTTATAATTTGATTTACGCATATAAGACAACAACCTAAACCGAACATAGTAGTTCAATTTAGGTTGCTTTTGGTGGACCTGCGGAGAATTGAACTCCGGTCTTACAAGGTTCAGACGCGGACACTACACGCTTAGTCTGTGATCAGTCTCGCCCGACGGGCGTCCACAGACAACCGCCCTACCGGCATGCCCCCGAAATTCATCGCACGGCGGGGGAGGTGCGCCGCCATACAACGTTCCCTACTCAATGACGCCCTGTCCGCGGCCGTAGGACTCCGCGGCAGAACGGGGCTTAATCGGTTAAGCCGCAAGCGCTACGCGGCGAGCCGAAGCCCTGCGCGCGGAAGCGCGTCTGCTGGATTTTTCGTCAGCAATTAAAATTTTTCCGTTTTTACGGAGCCGAGCCTCCGGCGTGCGTCCGACGAGATCCGCTTGCAATCGAATCCGAAACAGGCCCGATGGGCGATATTCGTCCTATCTATATTATACCCCGCGCGCGAAATTGTCAACCGTTTCTCGGTAAGTAACGATAGAATACGCCGCCCGCCGCAAAAAACGCGGCGGGCGGCTTCCTTTTTCCCATCTTTACCAATCTTTTCTGCCGCACAAGACGTCGATGGAGACGCCAAACAGGTCGGCAAGTTTCCATAAATAGGTGAGCGTGGGCTCGGTGTTGCCGTGCTCCCATTCGCTTACGCATTGTTGCGACACCCCTACCGCCTCGCCGAGCCTCCCTTGTGAAAGATCGTGCTCTTTCCGTAAAATTTTCAAGTTCTCGCCGAATTTCTTTTCCACAACAACGATTTTACAACTATAATTGTAAAATCGTTGACACACAAGAATACTTGTGATAAAATACATAAAAAACGAGCAAAAAAGGAAGATAAAATGGTCTGTAAAAACTGTAAAACCCATTTGGATAAGCACGCTGTGAACTGTCCAAACTGCGGGGCGCTTTCACCGTATGGCATCTATCTGCAAAAAGAAGAAGAAAAATACGCCAAGTTTAGTGCCAAGTCTGCTCGCAAAAATCAAAGACAACATTATAAGCACTCTTTTGAATATAAAATCAAAAAACAACGCATTTTTACCTTCATTTGTCTGCCTATTTATCTTTTAGAACTTATTTTTATACTTGTTATCTCTCTTTCCGCCCCCGTGCGGGAGACGCTATTTCCTTCCGATTTTTCTATCGAATCAATCATCGTATCCGCTTTTGCTTTTGCGGGTTGGATCGCGATTTACATTTACGAAATTATGTTTCAGTATCATTCCAAATTTTTTGAGAATATAAGAAATTATGCGGATCCTTATGACGGGATTCGCCACTATTCCGTTACGGAAGTATTCAACATTATTTTTCGTATTCTATTTGTTATTTTGACACCTATTACTTTTCCTTTCATCGCTATTATTTGGCTTGTCAGACACCGATTCGATTAAAAAATACGACAAGTGCGCCCGCCGTCCGAAAGACGGCGGGCGCACCGCATTGGCCGCGCCGAGCCCCGAAAAATGGAATCCTTTCGGATCGTAGCCGCTACATCAAAAAACGCCCGTCTCTCCTATGATCTTCGAGAGAAAGCCGCCGCTTTTGACTTCTTCATAACTTGATTTTTGAAAAAGTTTTCGCCTGTTTTTATAAAACATTTGACAGCAAACGGAAGTTGCGATACAATTTAAGCAAATTACAAGCGAGGTCAAATCCATGTATTGTCAATATTGCGGAAAAGAACTTGCGGATGAAGCGGTCGTGTGCCCCAATTGCGGCTGTGCCACGGACAAATTTCAGGCGCAAAAATCCAATAGCGGGACCGGGAGCGCGGCCAAAGTATTTATGATCATCGGCTGTGTGCTGTCCGCCTTCTATCTGCTCATCCCCCTCTGCTGGACCATCCCGATGACCGTCATCTATTGCAAGCGACTGAAACAGGGCGTACCGGTGGGCACCGGATTCAAAATATGCTCGTTGCTCTTTGTCAGCCTCATTGCGGGGATCTTGATGCTCTGCGATGACGAAAAATAAACCAAAAGGAGAAAGACCATGTATTGTAAACACTGCGGAAAGGAACTTGCGGACGAGGCCTTGATGTGCCCCGATTGCGGCACGCCCACGGGCGTGGCGCTCTTTTTCCTGTTTATTGCAGGGTGCATCATTGCGAGCGGCGCATTATAAAAGGCGGCGCGTAAAAAAAGCAAAGAAAAAGGTCCGTGCACAGAGGTGCGCGGGCTCTTTTTTAATTCAAAACCACGTCTTTAAGGCTTTCGTATTTCTCCATTGCGGCGCGGCGCACCTCGTCGAAATCAAGCCGCCGCTCGAAGGCCTCGTCCGTCAGTTTTTTGGCCGTGAAGATGACCTCGGTGGAGTAACGCAGGTTTTTGATGTCCGTCAAAAATTTTCCGCTCTGCCGCGTGCCCAAAAAATCGCCGCTCCCGCGCAGTTCCAAGTCCTTTTCGGCAAGTTTGAAGCCGTCCGAAGTCGTTTTGAGGATATTCAGCCGCTCCGTCGCCGTCTCTCCCCCGCCCCCGACGAGCAGGAAGCAGTAACTCTTTTCGCTCCCCCGCCCCACGCGGCCGCGGAGTTGGTGCAGTTGCGAAAGGCCGAAGCGCTCGGCATTGTAGATGATCATGATGGTGGCGTCGGGCACGTCGATGCCCACCTCGATGACCGTCGTCGCCACGAGGCAATCGTATTTTTTCTCCTTGAACGCCGCCATGACCTCCGCCTTCTCCCTATCCTTCATCCTGCCGTGGAGCAGGGCAAAGCGCACATCGGGAAGCCGCCCGCGCAGTTCCTCATAAAGTTCGGTGACGGAGGTCACCTCCCCCTCGTCGTCATCGATCTTGGGGCAGACGAAATAGGCCTGCTTGCCCCCCTTCGTTTGGGTGCGGATGTATTCGAGCATGTCGTCATACTTCCGATCGGGGATGACGGAGGTGGAAATTTCCTGCCGCGCGCGGGGCTTATCGGGAATGGTGGTGATATCGAGATCGCCGTAAAATATCAGCGAAAGCGTGCGCGGAATGGGCGTTGCCGACATGACTAAAACGTCCAAATTTTCGCCTTTTTCACTCAATATATTGCGTTGCGCCACGCCGAAGCGGTGCTGTTCGTCGCACACGCAGAAGGCGAGGCGGCAGAAGCGGACGTCCCCCTGCAAGACGGCGTGCGTGCCGCACAGAATATCGATCTCGCCCGCGGCGAGCGCGGATTTTATCTCCCGCTTCTCCTTTGCGGAGGTGCCGCCGGCAAGGTAGGCGACGCGGTAATCGGGAAAAATTTTGCAAAGAAGGGCGTAATTTTGGGCGGCGAGGACCTCGGTCGGCGAAAGGTAGACGGCCTGAAAACCGCTCTTCACCGCCATAAAAATGCCCGTGAGCGCGACGGCCGTTTTGCCGCTTCCGACGTCCCCCTGCAACAGGCGGTTCATGCGCACGGGCGAAGTCACGTTGTCGTAGATCGCGCGCACGGCGGCCTGTTGGCCCTTTGTAAATTCAAAGGGGAAGCGCCGCTCAAACGCCGCCACTTCGCGCTCCGTGACCGCATAACGGTTGGTGCGCGCCTCGTTCCGATCCCCCTTGATGAGTTTGAACGCGGAGAGCAAAACGAAGTATTCTTCGAGGGCGATCCGCGCCGCGCCGTTTTGCATCTCCTCCTGCGTTTTGGGGAAATGGGTGTGGAAATAAGCCTCCTTCAAATCGGAAAGCGCATACTTTTTGCGGAGCGGCTCGGGGATGACGGAATCGAGTTTTTCGGTGCGCAACGCAGAGGCGACGGCCTCCCGCAGGATGCGCTGGGTGAGCGTGCCCTTTAAGGGATAGACGGGCACGAGCCCTTTAAGACGGGCGTTTTTTTCGAGGGGCTCGAAGGAGGGATTGACGATGCTCACCTGCCCGTAGCGGTTTTGCACCCGCCCGTAAAAGAGGTACTCCCCCTCTTTCAGGCGGGGCGCGATGTAAGGCATGTTGAACCACACCGCCGTGAGGGGATAGCCGTCCTGATCGAGGTGGGCGCGCACGAGTTTGACCCGCCCCGTATAGCGGACGGGCTCCACGGCGACGAGGCGGCAGGCGACAAGCGCCATATCGTTGTGATAGACCTCCCGCACCGAGACGCGGCTCGTCATATCGAGATAGGCGCGCGGAAAGTAGCGCACGAGGTCGGCGCTCGTTTTGACGCCCAACTTATTCAACTCTTTGGCGCGCTTTTCCGTGACGCCTTTCAGCGAAATCAAATCCATGCAAAAACCGTAAATTTATTTTCAATATATTTTACAACAAATTATTTTGCGATGTGGAAAAAAGGAGCGGCGCGCCGCTCCTTTTCATCATTCGAGGGAAAGCAGATAGAAGTACACGGGCTGGCCGCCGTAGTGATAATCGACGTCGCAGTCGGGGAAGGCCTCCTGCACCTTTGCGGCGAGCGCTTTGGCATCCTCCTCCTGCACGTCCTCCCCATAGTAGAGGGTGATGACCTCGTGGTAATCCTCTTTGAGTTTATCGAGAAGTTTCAGAACGGTCTCGTCCACGGAATTGCTCTTGGCGAGGATCTTTTTATCGTCGAGCCCGATGATATCCCCTTCCTTGATGGAAAATCCGTTGACGCTCGTGGTGCGCACGGCGTGGGTGACGCTTCCCGCCTTCACGTTGTCGAGGGCGTGGATCATGTTGGTCTTGTTCTCCTCCGCGCTCGATTCGGGCGAGAAGGAGAGCGCCGCGGCAAAGCCCTGCGGGACGTTTTTGGTGGGGATCACGTGGATGGTGCGGTTTTCGACCAGCGCCTTTGCCTGTTCGGCCGCGAGAATGATGTTTTTGTTGTTGGGGAACACGAAAACGTTGTCCGCGTTGACCTTCTGCACCGCCGTAGCAATGTCGGAGGCGGAGGGATTCATCGTCTGCCCGCCTTCAATGACGCGGTCCACAAAGAGATCCTTGAAAATATCGGAAAGTCCCTCGCCCGCGCACACGGCCAGCATGCCCTGATCCTTTTTCTCGGCTTCGCGCTTGGCGCGCAGGGCCCTGTTCTGTTCGAGCATGTTCTCGATCTTGGGGCGGTCGAGTTCGCCGAGTTCGAGCGCATAAGTAAGGGCCACGCCGGGGCAGTTGGTGTGCACGTGCACCTTGACCATTTCGAGATCGCCGATGCAGATGACGCAATCGCCGATCGCCATAAGATTTTCGCGCAATTTATCGATGTCGGCAAGGGTCGTGCTCTTTTTCAGGTTGATGATGAAAAATTCGGTGCAATAGGCAAATTGGATCTCGCCGAGGTCCATGTTGATGATGTCGGAATTGTCGCCGAAATCGGCGTCCATCGACTGCGCGTTGTTCGCCGCCTCGGTCTGCACTTCGGAGACAATCTCATCGCCCATGAGCGCCGCGAGGAAGCCCCGCATGATGGTCATGAGGCCAACGCCGCCCGAATCGACGACGCCCGCCTTCTTCAAAACGGGCAAAAGTTCGGGCGTTTTGGCAAGCGCGCGGTCCCCTTCTTCGATGACGGCGGGGAGGAAGGTCTCAAAATCCCTGTTTCTGCCGGCATTTTTCACCGCGTACTCGCTCATCATGCGGACGACGGTGAGGATGGTGCCCTCTTTGGGGATGGAAACGGCGTTGTAGGCCACTTTGGTGCCCGCTTCGAGGGCTTTTGCAAAGGCTTTGGTATCGACTTCGGGCTTTCCATCGCGGAGGACGGAGCATATCCCGCGGAAAATTTGGGAAAGAATGACGCCGGAGTTGCCCCGCGCGCCGCGGAGAGCGCCTTTGGAGACGATATCGCACACTTCGGGGAAGGTATTGGATGCGGACTGCGAAAGTTCCTTCACGGCCGATTGCATCGTGAGGGACATATTGGTGCCCGTATCGCCGTCGGGCACGGGGAACACGTTGAGCGCATCCACCTTCGCCCGGTTGTTATCGAGCATTTTTGCGCCGACCATCACCATCTTGCGAAAGACGGCGCAATTTATGGTTTTTTGCATTTTGATCTCCCGGATGAATGAATCGAACGCGGAGACGGAGTTATAGTTTGAGACCGATGACGTTTACGTTTACGGTGTCCACGATCATGCCGGTGAATTTTTCCACTTTGTACTTGACGGCTTCCTTCAAAGATTCCGCCACAGCCTCGATGGAAACGCCGTACTTGATGAGCACGTAAACATCAATGAAGATCCGGTTTCCCTGGGTCGTAATTTTTACGCCCTTGCCTCCCGCGTCTTTTTTGAGAAGTTCGGCGAGCGTATCCGTGAAGCGATGTGCCACGGTATCCACGATGCCGTAACTTTCGAGCGCGGCCTGAGACGCGACCTTTGCGATGGCAAGATCGGAAATTGAAATTTTACCGTAAGCGTTGCTCGTACTGACAGACATCTGTGCTCCTTGAACTTATCAATACCTATTCTACCCTATCGCGCCCGTTTTTGCAAGCGATATTATAAAAATTTTCCCGATTCGCGAAAAAAAATCGGGAATTCGGCGCAAATTTAATTGCATTTTTCCCCTCGGGTATGGTATTATGTTTGCGTCGGCTTACGGGGCGATTTTCGTTTGCCGCGCAAAAATTCGGAAATACCCATTCGGAGGTGGAGATATGTCGAGAGTATGCAGTATCTGCGGAAAGGGCCAGGTGGCAGGCAACAACGTCAGCCACTCCAACCGCAAAACGAAGAGGACCTTTGCGGCGAACGTGCAAAAGGTCACTTATAAAGCGAACGGCAAAGTGACGACGGATTACGTCTGCGCGCGTTGCCTGAAAAGCGACAAAGTGGAAAGAGTTTAACTTACAACGAAGCGGGAGCCGCAACTTTTGGTTGCGGCTCCTCTTTTTCTCGGGAAAGCGCCGCGGCGGTCCGCCGCGACGCTTTTTTGTTGTTCATCTTTTATCCGTCTTACAATTTAATCCGCAAGGCGGGAACTATCCCCTCGGACGTATAGATCACGCCCTGATATTCGCACCATGAGCTACCGGCTGCGATCCCGCTGTTTCTGACGATCAGCGCCGTAAAGTCGTGATTATGACGCGGGGAGCGTAGCCACCAACCGTCCTCACCCGAAGAGGTACTGGTATTATATCCTTGCGCCAACGCATACGCGGTACGATCCAATTTTCTGGCTTCGTCGTTTGCCGTCCCGTCACTGTCGAAACCGTATTCGGGGTTTATCACGTCGCTGTAACTTAACAGGAAAATTCTGTCGCTCGTGTCATCGCACACACGCGGGTTATCATCGGGACTAAACGTTGTAGAGGCATCGTTCTTCACTTCCGTGATCTGAATGATACTCCGCGCCAATTCGTCGAAAGCCGTTTCGTAAAATGTACTGTTCAACCACTCCCTTATGTCGCTTTCCTTATAATTGTTCGCGTACACGGTCCCGTTTTCCGTTCTGTTGTTTTGACTATGATAAAATTGTTGGCTGTCCAATATGATGTTGGACATAAGAAGCGCTGTGCCGTCTTTTTGTTCGAGGATACGCCATTCGATGGGCTCATATCGGAACCAATAGAGCGTGTTGACCAAATAGCCATTGTCGTCCTGTCTGCTATTGTTTCCAAAGACGGATTCGGAAATACGATCTTTCGTTTGTTCCGGACGATAGCTCGTAAAATATACGCCACGGAAACGTCCGTTTTGATATTCCACGTCCTTATACCACATATAGCTTTGAATTGCGTCACCGACATAATAGTTATAATCCGTCCATCCGTTTGCATTGCTTGCCGAGGGCAATTCGCCTGCCTCCATGCCGAGCATTCCTTTTAATCCCGTTTCGGTAACTTCGCTTTGAGGATATTCCCCGAAGTATATCTTCGTGTTGTCCTCGCTCATCGTGTAAACGGGCTTTGGGGTTTGGCAGTATTCGCATTTGCCGTCCGCGCCCCATTTATGCGCATTCGAATCGACGCCGATCTTCAAATCGTCATAAGCCGTCTCAACTTTTTCCCCATTGAAATATTTTTTGCACTCGGCGCATTGATAATGCGCTTGCAATCCTTCCGCGCGGCAGGTCGCAGACCGTTCAGGGATCAACTCGCCATAGATATGATCTTTCATGCCGATCTTCAAATTGTCGAGCGTAGTCTCGGTCTTCTCGCTGTCGAAATATGTTTGGCAACCCGAACAATAATAATGGGCTTGCAACCCCTCTTGGGCGCAGGTCGAGGGTTGCTCGGGGATCAACTCGCCATAATTGTGAACATGTTCACCCCCGCCTGTTCCGCCGTTGCCGCCCGTTCCACTGCCGCCGCCTCCGCCGGTTTCGCCTCCGCCACTGCATGCGGCAAGCCCGAATGCCGCCGTTACGAGAGCCGCCGAAGTGAGCAGCCCCAACCAAAACTTGTGCTTCATAAGTTACCTCCGAAAAAATTTTTCCGCAGTAAACGGCACAAAAAAAGTGTGCCTCCAACCGAAGACACACTGCGTTGGTATCTCCGATTGTTGTCACACAAGTTTTTCCGGAATAAAAAGTTCACAGAGAAAAGAGAGATACGCAATGCCTATTATGCGTTCCCTATGAACTTTTTATTAACTTGTGTGACGCAATCAGTATATCACAGCCGCGCCGAATTGACAAGTATTTTTGAAAATTATCCCAAAATGTTCTCCATCACCCGCCGCGCATTCCCGTATGCGATCTTCTCCGCGACCCGCCCGCCGAACGTCCGTTCCAAGTCAAAAAGCAGTTTCGGCATGTCGGCAGGGCTCTTTATGTACCCATTTGCGGACGTGCCGTCAAAATCGCTCCCGAGGGCCAAAACCTCCTCGCCGCCCACCTTCACGATGTGCCGCGCATGGGCCAAAAGCGCCGCCCGTTGCCCCTCCGCGCTCCCGTCTGCCGAAAGAAATTTTTCCACAAAACACAGCCCGACGACCCCGCCGCTCTCCGCCACGGCGCGGATGCCCTCGTCCGCCAAATTGCGGGAATGCGGAAAAACGGCGCGGGCGTTGGAATGGCTCGCGACAAGCGGCGCCCCCTTCCGCCTGCAAATTCCGGCGGCGTCCAAAAGGAGCCCGTCGCTTCCGTGGGAGACGTCCGCAAGCATGCCCATTTCGCACATCCGCTCCACGCATGCCCGCCCGAACGCCGTCAGACCGCCCCTCTTTCCGTTCGGCGCGCCGAGGTCATTGGGGCAATTCCACGTCAGCGTCATCATGCGCACCCCGCGGGCGTAGAGGGAGGCGAGATTTTCCAAACTGCCCCCGATCGCCTCCCCGCCCTCCACGGTGAGCATGGCGCCCCCGCCCGCCGCAAGGTCGCTTGCCCGCCGCACGGCATGCAAGCCCTCGCGCGCGCACATTTTATCAAATTCCCCGCAAAGAGAAAAGGCGCGGGCAAAGCCCTCCCCTTTCGTCCCGTCCACAAAGGCGGCAAAGCATTGGAGGGCGCACCCGCCCTTTTTCAAATTTTCCGCAGTAACGACGGCGACGCCCTCTTTGGTGAGAGCGTCGCAATGCAGATCGATATATTTCATCCCTTGTAGAACAGCCGCACGATGCGTCCGAGAGGTCTCGGCAGTTTAATGCAGACGATCATACAACCTCCTCATTGATGATGACGAGCACATAGCCCTTATTCACCCAAAACGAAAAATCCTCGTCGTCGACGGCGACGTTGGAGATGCCGCGGGTAGAGCCGTAGCGGAGCCACAGATCGGCGGGCGTATATTTGAGCCCTAACATATCCATGATATGCGCGTCGCCGCCGAAAGGCAACAGGGAGACGATCTGCCCCTTTTTGCACAAAAATCCCTGCTCGCCCTTGCCGCAGAGGGTGATCTCCGCGCCGTTGGTCTTGAAGGTCACTTCCGTGATGCCCGCCTCCTTCGCCTTATAGAGGAGGTGCAAATTCCCGAGAAAATGGTCCTCTCTTCCCCCGCCGCCCCCATAAAAGATGAGGTCGGTCGCGCCCAGCGCAATGGCGCGGTCCACGGCGAGTTCGCCGTCCGTCTCGTTCTTTTCGGAAGGGAATGTATGCAGGGGCGGGGGAGACGGAATTTCGCCGAGGGAATCGAAATCCCCCAAATTTTCGTCGATCGCCGTTCTCCCCTTCGCCCACGAATAGGCCCCGTCGCAACAGATGACGTAGGCGTTTTCCGTGTACATTTTGCCGCGATAGGGCTCGCCGTTGAGGAGAATGACCACATTTTTTCTTTCGGGATTCATCCGCGGAGCCTCCTTATGGTCTCTTTCATGTCCGCCGCGCGGAACACCGTGCTCCCCGCCACAATGACGTTCGCCCCCGCCGAAATGACGTCCTTCACGTTCTCCTCGGTGATGCCGCCGTCCACTTCGATGTCGAGGTCGGGCCTGCCGCACTTCACGCAATAATTGCGCACGGCCTCTATTTTTTTCAACGTTTCGGGAATAAATTTCTGCCCGCCCCAGCCGGGGTGCACGCTCATGATCAGGAGCATATCCGCCCCCTCTTCCACGGCGGGAAAGAGGGCCTCCGCGGGCGTTTCGGGGTTGATGACGGCGCTCTTCTTCACGCCGAAGGAAGAAATTTGCCGAAAGAGCGCGGGGACGTCGCAAGCCTCCTCGTGCACGGTGATGAGGTCGGCTCCCGCACGGGCGAAATCTTCGATGTGCGTCTCGGGGTGCAGGACCATGAGATGGCAGTCGAGGGGCAGTTGGGTGTGCGGGCGAATGGCCTTCACCATCTGCGCGCCGAAGGTGATGGGCGGCACAAAATTTCCGTCCATGACGTCGCAATGCACATAGTCCGCGCCGCTCGCCTCCAATTTTTTCACCGTCTCGCCGATCCGCGCAAAGTCGCTCGCCAAAATACTTGGCGCAATCTTGATGTTCATACCCTATCCTCCCCTTTTTTTAAGTAAGAAGCCCGCAGTTGCCCGCATGCCCCGCCGATGTCGGAGCCCATGCTCCTCCGGAGCGTTGCCGAAATGCCGCGCCCCGTCAAGGCCGCCAAAAAGGCCTGCGCCGTCTCCTCCGAAGTGCCCTTCAAATCGCGCTCCTTCACCGCGTTGAGGCGGATGAGGTTGACGTGGCAGGGCCTCCCTTTCAGCAAGTCGGCCAGCGCGGCGGCATGGGCGAGATCGGCGTTTTCGCCCTCGATGAGCGAATATTCAAAGATGTACCGCCGCCCCGTTTTTTCAAAATAATGAGCGCAAGCGTCCAAAATCTCGCCGATTTTATATTTCTTGGCGATCGGCATGGTGCGGGCGCGCTCCCCGTCGGTGACGGCGTGCAGGGAGACCGTCAGATTGAGCGGGATCCCCTCCTCCGCAAACCGCCGCATTTCGGGCACGAGGCCGCAGGTCGAAAGCGAAATGTTGCGCGCGCTCATGCAAATTCCCCCTTCGGCGGTCAAGTTGTGCAAAAATTTGAGGACATTTTCGTAATTATCGAAGGGTTCGCCGCTCCCCATCAGTACAACGTTGGTCACGGCGCGTTCTTTGAGCGTGCCCCCCTCGGCGCGGTTGACGGCCAAGATCTGCCCTAAAATTTCGCCCGCCGTGAGGTCGCGGAGCCGCCCGCCCAGCGTGGAGGCGCAGAATTTGCACCCCATG
>CANQAZ010000038.1 GCA_947589555.1 uncultured Clostridia bacterium
AGGGGTTCCGCGCCGCCGTCGGGCGGGGAGAACGGCCCGACGTGCTCTCCTTCGGCGTGGGGCTCGGGGATATTACCTCCCTCTGCGTGCCCCTCGGCCTCTCCTTTGCGGGCGGAGACGCCGCCGCGGGCGCCCTCGCCTATCCGTGGTGCGCGGGGGGATATTCCCTCTTCTCCCTCGACGGAAATTTCGACGCGGAGGGGGAGACCGCCCTTTCGCAGGGCGGGAGCAACCTGCCCGCCGTTGCGGCGGCGCTCGGAGGGGTAACGGGGGTGGAAATGGGCTCCGAAGAGGCCTACGTCGGCTTTTTGAGCGGAAAATACCGCTATCTCTTGGGGACCCAGCGCGACCGCTGCCGCTTTGCCGCCCGCGGGATCGAGGTGTGCGAACGCCCCCTCGACGGCTACTGCGACCTCTACCAGTACGTCGCCCTTCTCTCCGCGGACAAGAGGAAGGAGGGGATGGCTTTGATCGAAGCCCTCCTTTCCGACGAGGTGCAGGGGGAACTCGGGCAGATCGGGATGCGGAGCGCCTCCGCCGAGCAGGGGAAGTGGACGGTGAGCGTGTTTACGCCCCCCGATACCCTCCGCGAGATCGCCGAACGGGCGCGGACGGAGGCCGACCGAAATTTTCCGCAGAATTATTTGAAAAAGGTTTGAAAATTACGGCAAAGTATGGTAAAATGAAAGGAGTCTGAAAGTGGAGATTTCCGCGTTTTTGCGGGAGAAATTTCCCCGCCTCGCCGTGGAGGACAATTTTTCCTTTGCGGCCCATACGACCATCGGGTGCGGGGGAAGGGCCGCGGCCGCCGCTTATCCCGCGGACGAGGAGGAAACGGCCGCGCTCCTCGCCCTGCTCGCGCGGGAGAAGATCCCGCACGTCGTTTTGGGGCTCGGCGCGAACGTCCTGCCCGCCGACGGACCCTTTGAAGGGGTGGTGGTGCGCCTTTCCCGCCTCTCCCGCCTCGCCGAGGGGGACGGCCTCCTCTTTGCGGGAGCGGGCGCGACCGGGGCCGCCCTCGTCGCCTTTGCCTGCGGCAGGGGGATCGGCGGGTTCGAGCCCTTTACGGGCATCCCCATGAGCGTGGGCGGGGGGACCGCCATGAACGCCGGGGTGCGCGAGAGGCACTTTTCCGACGCCGTTCTGTGCGTGCGCGCTGTGGCAAACGGCAAAGTGCGCCTCTTTTCTGCGCGGGCCTGCCGCTTTGCCGAAAAGGAGAGCATCTTTTTGCAGGGGATCGCCGTGACGGGCGTTCTGATGCGCGCCGAGCCCGCCGACCCCGCCCGCATCCGCCGTACCCTTGCCGAATTTTCGGCGCGGAGGGCCGCCCTCCCCAAAGGGAGGAGCATGGGCTGTACCTTCGTCAATCCGCCGGGGAGACCGGCGGGCGCGCTCATCGAGGCGTGCGGCCTCAAAGGCTATCGGATCGGCGGGGCGTGCGTTTCGGAAGAGCACGCGAACTTTATCATCAACGAGGGCGGGACCGCGGAGGACGTGGGAAGGCTCGCCGACTTCGTCAAAGAGGAAGTGGCCCGAAAAACGGGCGTTGTTTTGCGCGAGGAGATACGGCGCATCGGATCTTGAAGGGGTGCGCAAAGGAAATACATGATCCTGACCGGCGACTATCATACGCATACGAAATACTCGGACGGAAAGAATACGGTGGAGGAAAACGTGGCCGCCGCGGCCGCGCGCGGGCTCAAAGAGGTGGCGATCACCGAACACGGCTACGCCCACTGGTTGCAGGGGATCTCCCCCAAAAAAACGGAAGAATACGTGCGCCGCATCCGCAAAGCGGGGGAAAATGGGGGCGTCCGCGTGCTTGCCGGGCTCGAATGCGACCTTTTGGGCGTTTCGGGAAAGGTGGACCTCACTCCCGAACAGTACGGCTTTTTTGATATTTTCCTCATGGGCATGCACGTGCCCGTACACTACGAACACCTGCGGGATTACCGCTTCGGCTGGCTCAGCATGCCGCGCAAAATTCTGCACATTCCGCCCTCGAAATCACTCGTGCGTTACACGACGCGGGCCTTTGTGAACGCCGTGGAGAAAAATCCCGTCGACATCGTGACCCACCTCAACTATCTGTGCGATACCGACGTGGAAGAGGTGGCAAAATGTTGCCGCGACTGCGGAACTTACCTTGAAATCAGTTCGAAAAAGGGGCATTTTACCGACGAAGAACTCGAAAAAGCCGCCGCGACGGGGGTGCGGTTCGTCATCGACTCCGACGCCCATTCGGCGGCCCGCGTGGGGGATTTGAAGCGCGCCGAAAAACAAATTTTGCGCGTGGGGATCCCCCCGGAACAGATCGATAACATCGGCGGGAGACTGCCGAACTTCCGCTTTGCGGAATATAAAAAACACCTTTGAGGACGGGCCCGTGAGTTTTACCGCAGACATCAAACGCGAACTTTCCGCGCTTCCGCTTGGGACGGGGGAGCGTCGGTTTGCCGCGCTCTGCGGCCTCCTCGATACCTGCGCGACCTACGCGGACGGACGGCTCAACTTCGTCAGCGAAAACGAGACGGTGGCCGCTTTCTTCCTCGCCCTCGCGGAGGAGACTTGCGGCGTGCGGCCCGAGGTGATCGCCGCCCTCGACCCCAAACGGGAGAGGGACAAGGTCACCCTTTCCTGCCGCGGGCAAGAGGCGGAGCGGCTGAGTGCCTTTTTCGGCAGAGAGATCGCCGCGGACGGCGGCGAGGAGGACGTGGCCTACCTGCGCGGCGCCTTCCTCGGGAGCGGGAGTTGTACCATTCCCCGCGCCGCCTCCAAGACGGGCTATCACCTCGAAATCGTGTTCCGCGAGGAAAAAAGCGCCGAAAAACTGTGCGATCTATTGGACGGGCTCCAACTGTTGGGCAACATCGTGCGGCGGGGGGAGCGGTACGTCGTTTACCTCAAAAGCCGCGAGGCGATCTCCGACTTTCTCTCCGTGGCGGGGGCCTCGTCCGCCCTGCGAAGGATGGAAAACGTGGCCGCCGCGCGGGAGGAGAGCAATAACGAAAACCGCGTGAGCAACTGCTATGCGGGAAACGCCGACAAGACCGCCATTGCAAGCGCGGCGCAGGCGGTGGCGCTCACCGCCCTCCGGCAAAGGGGGACGCTGGCGACCTTGCCCGAAGCCCTGCGGCGCGTTGCGGAGGCGCGCATGGCCAATCCCACCCTCTCCCTCGGGGAACTTGCCGGGACGCTCGGCATCACGAAAAGTTGCCTCAATCACCGTTTGAGAAAACTTATGCAGATCTACGGAGGAATCGATCCATGACGGATTTCGTTCATCTTCATCTTCATACGGAGTACAGCCTTCTCGACGGCGCAGTCAAACTCGACGAACTCGTCCGCCATTGCAAGGAAAAGGGCATCGATACCGTGGCCGTGACCGACCACGGCAATATGTACGCCTCCCTCAAATTTGCCGAGAGATGCAAGAAAAACGGCATCAAATACATCATCGGATGCGAATTTTATGTCGTGGACGACTACCGCTCGCGCGTTGACCAGCACGCCGACCACCTCATTTTGCTCGCCAAGAACAAAACGGGGTATATCAATCTCGTCCAACTTGACAGCCTCGCCTTCGTGGACGGCTATTACTACCGCCCCCGCATCGATTATAGCGTGCTCAAAGAGCATACGGAGGGGGTGATATGCCTCTCCGCCTGTCTTGCGGGGCGTATTCCCCGCCTCCTTTTGGCGGGAGAATACGAGAAAGCGAAGGAATTCGCCCTGTTTATGCGCTCGCTGTTCGGGGAGGATTTTTACCTCGAAATACAGGACCACGGCATCCCCGAACAGAAGAGGATCCTGCCGCTCATCGCGAAAATTTCGCGCGAGACGGGCATCCCGCTCGTTGCGACCAACGACGTTCACTATCTCCGCAAAGAGGATTGGGAGATGCAGGACGTTCTGATGTGCATTCAGACCAAGCGCACCCTCGACGACCCCGCCCGCATGAAGATGCAGACGCACGAATTCTACATGAAATCGGGGGACGAAATGGCGGAGATCTTCCGCGACTACCCCGAGGCCGTTTCGAATACCCGCGTCATCGCCGACAAGGTATCCGATACCGATACGCCCTTCAACCTGAAAGAAAACGGCGATCCCATCTACGACAAGAGCCTGATCCCGCTCTATACCGCGGACGACGGGACGCCTTCGCCCGAATTTTTGACGCGGCTGACGTGGGAACGGTTGCCGCAGAGATATCCCGTCATCACCGAGGAGATCAGGGCGAGGGCGGAGTACGAACTTTCCGTCATCATCAAAATGGGATTCGCCGATTACTTCCTCATCGTGTGGGATTACATCAACTGGTCCCGTTTGCACGACATTCCCGTCGGCCCCGGGCGGGGTTCGGGCGTCGGGAGCATCGTCGCCTACGCCATCGGCATCACCAACGTCGATCCCTTGCGCTACGACTTGCTCTTCGAGCGCTTCCTCAACCCCGACCGCGTTTCCATGCCCGACTTCGACGTCGATTTCTGCACGGCCCGCCGCGAGGAGACCATCGCCTACGTCCGCCGCCGCTATCATCCCGAAAACGTGGCGCAGATCGTGACCTTCGGTACGCTCGCCTCCCGCGCCGTCATCAAGGACGTGGGGCGGGTCATGCGCGTGCCCTACGCCGAGACGGACCGCGTGACCAAACTCATGGACGGCCGCTCGACCATCCGCGAACTGCTCGGGCTCGACATCGAACAGTGCCGCTACAAGGTCAAAGAGGCCGCCGACGAGGACGCCCGCGCCGAGGCCAAGAAAAAACTCGCCGACCAGGAGCAGAAGCGCAACGCCGATTTCATCGAAATTTACGAGACCGACGAGGACTTGAAGCGCGTCATCGATATGGGACTCAAACTCGAAGGAATGCCCCGCAACACCTCGATGCACGCGGCGGGCGTCGTCATCTGCCGCAAAAAAATTGCCGATAACGTGCCGCTCTCCCGCAACGGCCCCGATATCACCACCCAGTTCGACATGAAAGAGGTGGAGTCCATCGGCATGCTCAAAATGGACTTCCTTGCCCTCACCACCCTGACCGATATCAAGAAAACCCTCGATTACATCTATGAGGATTACGGCATCCACGTGGAATTCGACCAAAAATGCGATGACCCCGGCGCATACCAACTCATCGCGGAAGGGGACACCGACGCCGTGTTCCAACTTGAACAGGGTGGGATGAAGCGGTTTATGAAACAACTTCAACCGACCTGCCTCGAAGATCTCATCGCGGGCATTTCGCTCTACCGCCCCGGCCCGATGGATTTCATTCCCGCCTATTTGAAGAACAAGGGCGACCCCGGGCACATCAAATACCTCACGCCCCTGTTGAAACCAATCCTCGATAAGACGTACGGCGTCATCATCTATCAAGAACAGGTCATGCAGATCTTCCAGAATCTTGCCGGCTACTCGTTGGGACAGGCCGACCTCGTGCGCCGCGCGATGGCCAAAAAACACCTCAACGAGTTGATGGCGCAGAAGGATAAGTTCATCTACGGCGATACCGAACAGGGAGGGAACATCACGGGATGCGCCTCCCGCGGCATTTCGCCCGACGTCGCCGCCGAACTATTCGGGCAGATGGAGAGTTTCGCTTCGTACGCCTTCAACAAGTCCCATGCCGCGGCCTACGCCGTCATCGCGTACCAGACCGCCTATCTCAAAAAGTATTATCCCAAAGAATTCCTCGCGGGCGTCCTCAACAACCGCATCGACAAGATAGACGAGGTGGCAAAATATATTGTATATATGAAGGAGAAGAACATCCGCGTTCTTCCCCCCGACGTCAACCTCTCCAAAGCCTACTTCTCGGTGCAAGGGGACGGTCTGCGCATCGGGCTGTGCGCTCTGCGCGGCGTGGGCGTGGGCGCGATGGAAAACGTCATGAAGGAGCGCGATGAGCACGGCCCCTTCAAGGATTTTTCCGACTTTTTGATGCGCTGTACCAAATACATCAACAAGCGCATGGTGGAAGCGCTCATCTTCGGCGGCGCCTTCGACGGGTTCGGCAAGCGGCGCTCGCAGTACGCCGCCGTCTACGAGGAACTCATGCGGCGCATCGCGGGCATCGACAAGCAAAAGGAGAGCGCGCAGATGTCCCTCTTCGGCGACGTCATCGAAGAGGACGCCCCGAAGGCCGAATATCCCGATCTGCCCGAGTGGGAGACCTCCGACCTCCTTTCCAAAGAAAAATCGGTGCTCGGGGTGTACGTCAGCGGGCATCCCTTTGCCGCCTATGCCGACCTCTTCACCGATTGCGGTTTCCACACGGGATTTCTTTCCGACTATGAAGAGGACGAGGAGACAGGGGACAGGATCTACCACCAGGTCAAGGCGGGCGATTCCGTGACGATGGGGGGGATCGTCTCCACCGTCAAAAAACACAACACGAAGGGGGGCGGCCTCATGGCCTTCGTCACCGTGGAGGATCTCTACGGGAGCGTGGAGTGCCTCGTCTTTTCCCGTCTCTACGATAAGGTCAAAAACGACCTCCAACACGACGCCGTCGTGCGCATTTCGGGCAAACTCGATCTACCCGCCGACAAATTGCCCGTCATCCTCCTCGATTCCCTCACCGTGTTGAAAACCAAAAAGGACAACGAGGGGAAGGAGGAGGCTTCCGACGGGGATACCCTCTGGGTGGATGCGCGGACGCTCTCCCAAGAGGATTTTGAGGAACTTCTCGAAGTCATGGAGGGTTATTCCGGCGATGCGACGGCCAAACTGTTGCACGGAGGAAAGCGGTATGAATTCGGAGTGCGCCTTTCCCGCGCGCTCATGGCGGAACTCCGCACCTTCCTCCCAGAAAAAAATATTAAAGTCCTTTGAACGAGGAAAAAATAAAAAAACCCCTTTTCTTTTTCCGAGTTGTGTGATATAATGCCATAGAAACCAATGCTGATGCAAGGAGATAAACTATGAAGCGAATCGGTCTATTGACGAGCGGGGGCGACGCGCCCGGCATGAATGCGGCGATCCGTGCGGTCGTGCGCACCGCCATCTATTACGGCATGGAGGTGTTCGGCATCGAGCGCGGCTACGCGGGGCTCATCGACGATACCATCGTGCCGATGGAAATGCGGAGCGTTTCCGATATCGTCCAGCGCGGCGGTACCCGCTTGCGCACGGCGCGGTGCCTTGAAATGCTCACCGTGGAAGGGCAGAAGCAGGCGGTCGCGACCCTCGAAAAGAGGGGGATCGAAGGGCTTGTCGTCATCGGCGGCGACGGTTCCTTCCGCGGCGCGAAGTGCCTCACCGAAGACTACGGCATTCCCACCATCGGGATCCCCGGGACCATAGACAACGATTTGCAATACACCGATTATACCCTCGGCTTCGATACCGCGGTCAATACCAATCTCGATATCATCAACAAACTCCGCGATACCATGAATTCGCACGAGCGCATCTCCGTTGTGGAAGTCATGGGCCGCCACTGCGGCGATATCGCCCTCTATACAGGCATCGCTTCGGGGGCGGAGATCATCGTGGTGCCCGAGATCTCCTACGACATGGAGGACATCGTGATGCGCATTAACCGCTCCCGCGCCAACGGCAAGCACTCCAACATCATCGTCGTTGCCGAAGGCGTGATGAGCGCGGACGCCTTTGCAAAACAACTTCAAGAAGTGACGACGTACAACGTGCGCGCCACGACCATCGGCCACATCCAGCGCGGCGGCTCGCCCTCTATGGCGGACAGAATGCTCGCGGCGCAGTTCGGCAATAAGGCGGTGCGCCTCCTCAAAGACGGCATCGGCAACCGCGTGGTCGGCATCCACAAGAACGAGATCATCGATATGGACATCATCGAGGCCGTCTCCATGAAGAAGAAGTTCAATTACGAACTCTATGAGACCCTCCAAATGATTTCCATGTAAACGGCGGAAAAATTTTAGTTCACCTGTTGAATTTTTCCCGATCACATAATATAATAGGTTTGGCGGTTTGCCGCCGCATTTTCCCGCAAGGGAAAAGAGGGGGTCGATAACATGATATTAACGGTTTGCATGAGCCCGAGCGTTGACGTGACCATCGAGTTGGATTCCTTGAACGTCGGAAAGGTGAACGTCGTGAAGAGCAAGACGCTTTCCTTCACCGGGAAGGCGCTCAATGTGGCGATCGGCGTGGCGCGCCTCGGCGCGGAGGCCTTTGCTACGGGCTTTATGTATAACGAAAACGGCGCGATGTTCGAACGCGCCCTCGATAAAGAGGGCATCCCGTTTTCCTTCGTGTGGAACGGCGGCCGCGTCAGAGAAAATTATAAGTGCATCGATAAAAAATCCATGCTCACCGAGATCAACGACATCGGCGAGCAAGTGAGCGGGGAAAAACTGCTGGAACTCATGCAGATGGTGCGCAATTTTTCCTCCCGCGCCGCCGTGACCGTCATTTCGGGCGGCCTTCCCCGCGGCGTGGATACCGAGTTTTACCGCGAGATCTTCCGCGCTGTCGATCCCAAGTCGCTCCGCATCGCCGATACCGAAGGGGCAAAACTGTTTGCCGCGCTCGAAGCGGGCGTCGATTTCGTAAAGCCCAACCTCGAAGAACTCGAAGAGACGCTCGGCCGTGAATTGCGCGACCGGAACGATATGCTCGCCGGTTGCCGCGAACTTTTGGACCGCGGCGCAAAGACCGTGCTCCTCTCCCTCGGCAAGGACGGCGCCGTGATCACCAACGGCACCAAAAATTATTATTGCAAGAGCATCAACGTGGCGGTCAACTCCACGGTGGGCGCGGGCGACGGGATGGTCGCGGCCGCGGCGACCCTGTTGCAACAGGGCGCCGATTTGCCCGATATCCTGCGTGCGGGCGTTGCGGCGGGCACCGCCACCGTGACGACGTTCGGTACCATTTCCTTCACCAAAAACAAGTACGACGAGATCATCGACAGCCTCACGGTGACGGAATTCTGATGCGCCCGTCCGCCGCGCTTTTCAGGCGCGGAAGGAGAGGCCGCGACCTTTCGGAAAAGGCCGTTTCCGTGTAACTTTTTGCGCCTTTTGTTTCACGGCGAAAATTCGACATTTTTAGCGTCAACCACAATATATTGTGTTTGCTCCGAAAAAAATCTACAAAATTTTGTGGCAAAACCCTTGACAAACGATTTGCGGCAGTGCTATGATAAGTGCGTTCCCCTTGCGGGAGCGCTCTTTGTTTGAGGAGCGTTTTCCGCGGTTGCGGGACGGACAAGAATAGGGGTGAAAGGGAATGAAAATCATCAAAAGAAACGGCACCGAGGTCAAGTTTGACATCACGAAGATCCTCAATGCCATCCGCAAGGCAAACAGGGAGGTCAGCGAGGACAACAGCCTGACCGAAGAACAGATCCAAAAGATCGCGGCCAAAGTGACCGCCCTCGCGGGCGATTTGAACCGCGCCGTCAGCGTCGAGGAGATCCAGGATTTCGTCGAGAACCAGTTGATGGATCAAAAGTTTTTTGCCGTTGCGCGTAAATATATCACCTACCGCTATTCCCGTGCCCTGGTCCGCCGCTCCAACACGACGGATGAACGCATTCTCTCCCTCATCGAATGCAATAACGAGGAAGTCAAGCAGGAGAATTCCAACAAAAATCCCACCGTCAACTCCGTTCAGCGCGACTATATGGCAGGGGAGGTCTCCAAAGATCTGACCCGCCGCCTCCTCCTGCCCCGCGATATCGTGGAAGCGCACGACGCGGGCATCATCCACTTCCACGACGCCGACTACTATGCCCAGCACATGCATAACTGCGACCTCGTGAATCTCGAAGATATGCTCCAAAACGGCACCGTCATTTCGGGGACCTTCATCGAGAAACCGCACTCGTTTTCCACGGCGTGCAACATTGCGACGCAGATCATCGCGCAAGTCGCCTCCAACCAATACGGCGGGCAGTCGATCTCGCTCACCCACCTTGCGCCCTTCGTCGACATTTCCCGCAAGAAGATCCGCGCCGAAGTCGCGGAAGAACTCCGCGAAGTGGGCGTGACGGACGAAAACCGCATTGCGAAGATTGCGGAGAAGAGGCTCCGCGAAGAGATCAGAAAGGGGATCCAGACCATCCAATATCAGGTGGTCACCCTCCTTACGACCAACGGACAGGCGCCCTTCGTGACCGTGTTCATGTACCTCGGCGAGGCGCGGAACGAACAGGAGCGCGCCGACCTTGCCATGATCATCGAGGAGACGCTGAACCAGCGCATCCAGGGGGTCAAAAACGAGGCGGGGGTTTGGGTGACGCCCGCGTTCCCCAAACTCATCTATGTGCTCGAAGAGGACAACGTGCGCGAAGGGAGCAAATTCTGGTATCTCACCGAATTGGCGGCGAAATGCACGGCGAAACGCATGGTGCCCGACTATATTTCCGAGAAAAAGATGCTCGAATACAAAGTCGATAAGAACGGCGAGGGGCATTGCTATACCTGCATGGGTTGCCGCAGTTTTTTGACTCCCTACGTGGACGAAAACGGCAAACCCAAGTACTACGGGCGGTTCAACCAGGGCGTTGTGACCATCAACCTTGTGGACGTGGCGCTCTCGTCGAGCGGAAACATTGAAAAATTCTGGCAGATCTTCGACGAGCGGCTGGAACTTTGCTACCGCGCCCTCATGTACCGCCACAACCGCTTGAAGGGGACCCTTTCGGACGCCGCGCCCATTTTGTGGCAGTACGGCGCGCTCGCCCGCCTCAAAAAGGGCGAAGCCATCGATAAATTGCTCTACGGCGGCTATTCGACCATCTCACTCGGCTATGCCGGGCTCTACGAGTGCGTGAAATACATGACGGGCAAGTCGCATACCGACGCCGAAGCGAAGCCGTTCGCGCTCTCCGTGATGCAACACATGAACGATAAGTGCAAGGAATGGAAGGCGAAGGAGCACATCGACTTCTCCCTCTACGGCACCCCGCTCGAAAGCACGACCTATAAATTTGCAAAGTGCCTTCAACAGCGCTTCGGCATCATTCCGGGCGTAACGGACAAGAGTTATATCACCAACAGTTACCACGTGCACGTGACCGAGCACATCGACGCCTTTACCAAACTCAAATTCGAGAGCGAATTCCAGCAACTTTCGCCCGGCGGCGCGATTTCCTACGTGGAAGTGCCCAATATGCAGGATAACATTCCCGCCGTGCTCTCCGTGATGCAATTCATTTACGACAATATCATGTACGCGGAACTCAACACGAAGAGCGACTATTGCCAGGTGTGCGGCTACGACGGAGAGATCCAAATTGTGGAAGAGGACGGCAAACTCCTTTGGGAATGCCCCCATTGCCACAACCGCGACCAGTCCAAGATGAACGTGGCGCGCCGTACCTGCGGGTACATCGGGACGCAGTATTGGAATCAAGGCAGAACGCAGGAGATCAAGGACCGGGTGTTGCACCTGTAAGGCCGCGCGGCGCTTTCTCCGTCGAAAAAGGGGAAGGAAGTGTCCGCGGAACATAAAACGCAAATCGAACATGAATTACGCGGAAATCAAAAAATACGATATCGCAAACGGAGAGGGAGTGAGAGTCTCCCTCTTTGTTTCGGGTTGCAGACGGCATTGCAAGGGGTGTTTCAACGGCGTCGCATGGGATTTCGGCTACGGAAAACCCTTTGACGAGGGGGTGCAGGAGGAGATCCTCGAAGCGCTCCGGCCGTACTATATCGCGGGGCTCTCCCTTCTCGGCGGAGACCCGTTCGAGCCCGAAAACCAACGCGCGCTGTTGCCCTTCGTCCGCCGCGTGAAGGCGCTCTATCCCCAAAAAAATATTTGGTGCTATACGGGCTATACCTTCCGAGACGGCTCGCTCGCCGAACGGCAGAGCGTGACCGAAGGAACGCGGGAGTTGATCTCCCTCATCGATATTCTCGTGGATGGGCCGTTCGTGGAAGAAAAAAAGGATATCCGCCTGAAATTCCGCGGTTCCTCCAACCAACGCGTGCTCGACGTCAAGCGCTCGCTGGAAGAGGGGAGGGCCGTGCTCTATCTTCCGTAAATTTCAAAAAATGCGCGGCCGTGCGCCGCGTTTTTCTTTTGGAATGTTTGACGAATGCAAAAAAATGGGATATAATAAACAACAGGAAAAGGAGCAAGAAAATTATGAATAAATTACAACTCAAAAGATACGCAAAACTTCTCGCCAAAACGGGCGTCAACGTGAAAAAGGGGCAGACCGTTGTGGTGCAGGCCGAACTCGACCAACCGGAGTTCGTCGAGTACGTCGTCGAAGAACTTTACCGCGCCGGTGCGGGCAAGGTGATCGTGGAATGGTCGCACCAGCCCCTTGTTTCCGTCCACTACAAGTATCAGAAGCAGGAGAGGCTCGAAGCGTTCGAAAAATGGGAACTCGAAAAACTCGAACACAACGCGCAGTCCCTTCCCGCCAAACTTTACCTCGAATCGGCCGACCCCGACGGGCTCAACGGCATCGACCAGGAAAAATTTACCGCCGTCCGCACTTCCCGCACGAAGGTCATCAAACCCTACCGCGACCGCATGGAGAATAAGTACCAATGGTGCATCGCCGCCGTTCCCGGGAAGGCGTGGGCCAAGAAGGTGTTTCCCGGCCTCATGGTGAACGCCGCCGTCGAAAAACTGTGGGACGCCATTCTCGTCGCTTCCCGCGCCGACGGGCCCGATCCCGTGCGCGAATGGGCACGCCACAACGACGAACTTGCCCAGCGTTGCGATTACCTCAACCGCTTGAAACTCGTTGCGCTCGAATATAAGTCCTCCAACGGGACAAATCTCCGCGTCGGGCTCATCGAAGGGAGCCGCTTCTGCGGCGGAGGCGAGGAAACTTTGGGCGGCGCCTATTTCAACCCGAACATTCCATCCGAGGAAATTTTCATCTCGCCGAAGGCGGGCGATGCGGACGGCATCGTGTATTCCACCAAGCCGCTTTCCTATCAGGGCGAACTCATCGAAAACTTTTCCGTTCGCTTTGAGGGCGGAAAGGCCGTCGAAGTGAAGGCGGAAAAGAACGTTGCCCTCCTCGAAAAGATGATAAAAATGGATGAAGGCGCTTCCATGCTCGGCGAATGTGCGCTTATCGCCTACGATTCACCCATCAATAACCAGGGCATCCTCTATTACAACACCCTCTTCGATGAAAACGCAAGTTGCCACCTCGCCCTCGGCAGGGGCTTCAACGAGTGCCTCAAAGGCTACGAGGATATGACCCTCGAAGAGATCCGTGCAAAGGGCATCAACGACAGTTTGATTCATGTCGACTTCATGATCGGCAGTAAGGATCTGGACGTCGTGGGCATCACGAAGAACGGAGATAGAGTTCAGATCTTCAAGAACGGAAATTGGGCGATTTGATTGAAAAAAGGAAAATGCGACCGGAAAGAGGCAGGATATGATCAAGATTGATATTTTTTCGGGATTTTTGGGCGCCGGGAAGACCACGCTCATCAAAA
>CANQAZ010000039.1 GCA_947589555.1 uncultured Clostridia bacterium
ACGTCCGCAAAAATTCGCCAAATCGCCGCTTTTCATTAGAATCTCCCTAAATACGGAACTTATCTTTGCTATTGAGCTATTTTTATAAAAACGCAATTTTTTTGTGATTTCAAGACGAATTTTATTAAAAATATAAATT
This sequence comes from uncultured Clostridia bacterium, assembly GCA_947589555.1. Lineage (GTDB taxonomy): Bacteria > Bacillota > Clostridia > Christensenellales > Borkfalkiaceae > Gallimonas. The sequence continues at coordinate 140 of CANQAZ010000039.1, forward strand.
ATTTGTGAAAAATTCACAAAAGTGAAGGAATTTTTTTCGTAGTTTTTTACATGGGGTATGAAAAAAGGACATTTTGTGTTCTTTTGCGGGGAATGCGGAAGTTTAGAGAATGGCCGGAAAATGATTGCCTTTTTCCGCGCGGAATGGTAAAATATCGGTATGGATACGCGGTTTTTGGAAGGGTTGGACGAATACTTTTGCGCAAACTATTCCGATTACGTCAAACTTGCGGCGCTCGAAGGATACGAAGCGCCCGACGTTTTGTACATCGAAAAGGATGGGAACATCGCGCGGCGCGATTCTTCACTCCTGCGCCTCGACCATCAGCCCAAGAAGGAAGAACTTCTTGCAACGTTCAAGGCGGGCTACATCGATACCGATTGTTCCTTCAATTTTTCCGTTCCCTCCTACTTTGCCCGTTTCAAGGATAAATTCCGCAAGTACACGTTTGCAAAAGTGTTGAAAATGGTGCTCGCAAAATACGGCGAGAAGGCCGAAGGGGTGGGGGAGCAACTTTCCATCGAGCCGCGCTTCTGGAAGATGATCTGCAAGGGCGCGCTCTATCCCGAAAAGTGCACCGTGCTCGCCGTCGCGCTCGTCTGCCGCCTCCGCCAGACCGATTTCAGGAGCCTCCTCAACGTGTGCGGGTTCGAACTCAAAAAGGAGAACGTGCGCGACGTCGTCGTCAGTTATCTCATGGAGCAGAAGATCTTCAACCCCGAGATGCGCGACCGGTGCCTCGCCGAGTATAAGATCACCCACCTTCCCCTGCGGAGGGGATAACGCGCCCCGCGCGCGGGCGCATAGAATGCGAAAGGAGGCGCTATTGTGTTTTTTCGCAAACTCAATCAGGATATCGCCGCGGCAAAGCGCAACGATCCCGCCGCGCGCAACCGCTTTGAAATTTGGCTCACCTATTCGGGGGTGCGCGCCCTCATCTGGCACCGCCGCGCCGCCGTGCTCTGGAAGTTGCGCCTGAAATTCCTCGCGCGCTGGGCTGCGCAGTGGGCGAAATTCCGCACGGGCGTCGAGATCCACCCCGCCGCCAAGATCGCGCCCGGCGTGTTCATCGACCACGGCGCGGGCGTCGTCATCGGCGAAACGGCCGAAGTGGAGGAGGGCGTCGTCATCTACCAGGGCGTCACTTTGGGGGGCACGGGCAAGGAAAAGGGCAAGCGGCATCCCACCGTAAAAAAGAACGCCGTCATCGCGTGCGGCGCCAAAGTTTTGGGGGGATTCACCGTGGGCGAAGGGGCGCGCATCGGCGCGGGCGCCGTCGTCTTGAAGGAGGTCCCGCCCTATGCCACTGTCGTGGGGGTCCCGGGGCGGGTCGTGCGCGTCAACGGGGAAAAGCCGCAGGATCTCCTCCCCGAAAAGGGAGATCCCATCGCGCAGGAGTTGTGCGCCCTGCGGGAGCGCATCTTCGCGCTCGAAGCAAAACTGGAAGAGTTGCAGGAGCAGAAAAAGCATGAAAATTTATAATTCGCTCACGCGGAGGAAGGAGGAGTTCGTCCCCCTCGAAGCGGGCAAGGTCAAAATGTATGCGTGCGGCATCACCGTCTCGGGCGAGGCCCACGTCGGGCACGGCTTTCAGGCCATTCTCTACGATATTTTCCGCAAATTTTTGGAAAAACAGGGCTACGACGTCACCTACGCCCGCAACTACACCGACGTAGACGATAAGATCATCGCAAAGAGCAAGGAGACGGGCATCCCCGCCGACAAGTACGCCGCGATGATGATAAAAAAGATCGACAAAGTGATGGAAGAACTCGACGTGGACGAGCCCACCCTTTGGCTCAAAGCGACGGAAAACATCGGCAATATCATCTCCTTTATCGAGGCGCTCATCGCAAAGGGACACGCCTACGCCGCGGGGAACGGCGACGTGTATTTCGACGTGGATACCTTCCCCGCCTACGGGGGGCTCTCGGGCAGAAACAAGGAGGAGATGCTCGACGGCGTGCGCGTCGAAAACGACGAACAAAAGAAAAATCCCTACGATTTCGCGCTGTGGAAGGCGGCGAAGGAGGGGGAGATCTCATGGGATTCCCCGTGGGGAAAGGGCAGGCCGGGCTGGCACATCGAATGCTCGGCGATGAACCGCGCCGCCTTCGGCGACCAGATCGATATTCACGGCGGCGGCAGGGACCTCATCTTTCCCCATCACGAAAACGAGATCGCGCAGACGGAGGCCCTCACGGGCAAGCGCTTTGCAAAATATTGGACGCACAACGGCCTCATCAAGGTCAACGGGCAGAAGATGTCCAAGTCCCTCGGCAACAGCCTGCTGTTGGAGGACCTGCTCGCCAAGTACAGCAACGAGGCCATCAAATTCGCCCTCCTTTCCACGGGCTACCGCGGCGACGTCAACATCACGGACCGCCTCTTCCCCGACGCCGAGGCCCACCTCGTGCGCTTTTATACCCTCATCGGCAGGGCGGAAAGGGCTTTCCCCGGAGAGGAGGGGCTCTACCCCGCCATCGACGAAAAATTCGACGCCGCGATGGGGGACGACTTCAACACCGCCCTCGCCCTCTCCGACCTCTTCGGCTATTTCAAGGAGGTCTCCCGCCTCCTCGCGGAAAACGATCCCGCGGCAAGGCGCATGACCAACCAGATCCGCCGGACCTATTCGCTTTTGGGGCTGTTCAAGAAAAACGCCGCCGAATATCTCGCAAAATACGGGACCGAGGAAGAGGCCCCCGCCGAGGTGAAGGCGGTCGCCGAAGAGCGCTTCGAGGCCCGCAAGAACAAGGACTGGGCGAAGTCCGACGCCCTCCGCGAAAGATTAAAGGAAATGGGCTATGCCGTAAAGGATACCAAAGACGGCTATACATTGACCAAAACAGAAGGATGATATCATGAAGATCACAGGCAAAGAGTTAAGGCAAAAGTGGCTCGATTTTTACAAGAGCAAGGGGCACGCCGATATCGGCGCGGTCTCCCTCATCGGCGACGGCACGACGGGCGTCATGTTCAACGTGGCGGGGATGCAACCCCTCATGCCCTATCTTTTGGGCAAGCCCCACCCCGCGGGCAAGCGGCTGTGCAATGTGCAGGGGTGCATGCGCACGGTGGATATCGACAGCGTGGGCGACGCCTCCCACTTCACCTTTTTCGAGATGATGGGCAACTGGTCCCTCGGCGATTATTTCAAGAAGGAAAAGACGGCGTGGACCTTCGAACTGTTGACCGAAGTGTTCGGCCTCGATAAAAACAAACTGTGCACCACCGTCTTTGCGGGCAACGCCTCCGCCCCCCGCGACGAGGAGACGGCAAATCTCCTCATCGGCCTCGGCGTGAGGCCCGAGCACGTCTACTACCTTCCCAAAGAGGACAACTGGTGGGAACTCGAAGGCACCGTGGGCACCCCCTGCGGGCCGGACAACGAATGGTTTTATCCCATCGACCCCGAAAAGGCCGATCCCGCCTTCCCCGACGACTATGTGGAGATCGGCAACGACGTGTACATGCAATACAAAAAGACGGAGACGGGCTACGAGCCCCTTGCCAGCAAAAATGTGGATACGGGGTTCGGTTTCGATCGCATGCTCCTCTTTTTGAACGGCCTGCGCGACGCCTATAAGACCGACCTTTTCACCTCCGTGCTCGCAAAATTGGAGCAACTTTCGGGCAAAAAGTATGACGACGGCGGCGAGGACCGGCGCGCCATGCGCATCATCGCCGACCACACCCGCACCGCCGTCATGCTCATCGGCGACAAGGTGGGGGTGCTCCCCTCCAACGTGGGGGCGGGCTATATCCTCCGCCGCATCATGCGCCGCGCCATCCGCTGGTGCCGGAAACTCGGCATTCCGTCGGACGCCATGCTCGAAGTCGCCAAAATCTATATCAATGAAGTGTACCGCGAGGCCTATCCCCTCCTCGCCGAACGGGAGGAGTACATCCTCTCCGAAATGAAGAAGGAGGCCGACCGCTTCGAGGCCACCCTCGCGCAGGGGATGAAGGAATTCGAAAAGACGGTGCAGGGGCTCGCCCGCAAGAACGAATTCATGGCAAAGCAAAACCCCGCCTACGTGCCTGAGACCGTCATCGGCGGCAAGGCGGCCTTCCGCCTGTACGATACCTACGGCTTCCCGCTCGAACTCACCGAAGAACTTGCGGCGGAAGGGGGGCTCACGGTGGACCGCGAGGGCTTCGAAGCCGCCTTCAAGGAGCACCAGGAAAAGAGCCGCGCCATCGAAAAGGGACAGGCCAAAGGGGGGCTCGAATCGCACTCCGAAATGGCGGTCAAGTACCACACCGCCACCCATCTTTTGAACGCCGCGCTCAAAGCGGTGCTCTCCCCCGACTGCAACCAAAAGGGGAGCAACATCACCGACGAGCGCATGCGCTTCGACTTCAACTTCGAGCGCGCCATGACGGAGGAGGAGATCAAGGCGGTCGAGGACCTCGTCAACGAGAAGATCAGGGAAAACATCCCCGTTATATATAAGGAAATGAGCCTCGAAGAGGCGCGGGCGGAGCATTTCGTCGGCGTGTTCGACAGCAAGTACGGCGAAGTCGTCAAAACCTATTCCATCGGCGACTTCTCGCGGGAGATGTGCGGCGGCCCCCACGTGGAGCGCACGGGCGTTTTAGGCCACTTCAAAATCGTAAAGGAGCAGTCCTCGTCGGCGGGCGTCCGCCGCATCAAGGCGATCTTGGAGTGATATGACCGAAAAAGAAAAGATGCTGGCGGGCGAACTGTACACCGCCTTCGTGCCCGAACTCATGGCGGGTCTCGCCCGCTCCAAAAAACTGTGCGAGGCGTACAACTGCACCCCACGCGAGGAGACGGAAAAGCGCCAAGCCATTCTGCACGCCCTCCTCGGCAAGCACGGCAAAAATTGTTTTATCGAAAGCAACGTCTGGTTCGACTACGGCTCCAACACCGAGGTCGGCGATAATTTTTACGCCAATCACGACTGCGTGTTCCTCGACTGCAACAAGATCACTTTCGGCGACAACGTCTTTATCGCGCCGCAGTGCGGCTTCTACGCGGCGGGGCACCCTTTGGACGCCATGATCCGCCGCGAACAGCGCGAATTTGCGAGGCCCATCACGGTGGGCTCCGATGTGTGGTTCGGCGGCGGGGTCAAGGTGCTCCCCGGCGTCACCATCGGGAGCAACGTCGTCATCGGCGCGGGGGCGGTCGTCGTGCACGATATCCCCTCCGACAGCGTCGCGGTGGGCAACCCCGCGCGGGTCGTCAAGTCCCTCCCGCCCCTTCCCGATTGAGGAAAGGGGGAAGGCGGGGAGCGGCGGGGCATTCCGCCCCAAAATATGCGAAAAATATTTTGCTTTTTTCAAAAAAAATCTTGAATTCGCAATTCAAAACCGCTTGACGGAACTTTTCCTACGCCCTATAATAAAGAGGTGAACGGGCGAAAAGCGGTTTTTGCCGCAAAATTCCCCTGTTTACGGCGTTACGGCACACGGCAATACAGGGTAAGGAGACGGATATGAAAACGTATATGGCAAACTCTCAGACGGTTGAGAGAAAGTGGTACGTTGTGGACGCGGCGGGCGTTCCCCTGGGAAGGTTGGCTTCACGGGTAGCGGCGATCCTGCGCGGAAAGAATAAACCCACGTACACCCCCAACGTCGATACGGGCGATTTTGTCATCGTCATCAACAGTGATAAGGCTCTTCTGACGGGCAAGAAACTGGAAAATAAATTTTATCGCTATCACACCGGCTACATCGGCGGCCTGAAAGAGATCTCCTACGGCAAGATCATGTCGGAGAAGAGCGACCTCGCCGTCTATGAAGCGGTCAAGGGCATGCTCCCGAAAAATTCTCTCGGGCGCCAGATGATCAAAAAACTCCGCGTTTTCAAGGGAGCGGAGCACAATCATCAGGCGCAGAAGCCCGAAGTACTGAAATTATTTTAAGGAGAGCACGTCATGGCAAAGGCGAATTTGAAGAAAAAATTGCAATTCTGGGGCACGGGCCGGAGAAAGAAAGCGATCGCGCGCGTACGGCTCCTTCCCGCGGGAAGCGGCGCCATCGTCATCAACGACAGAACGCTTGAAGATTATTTCCCGCAGGGCACCACGCAGTACGTCGTCAAACAGCCCCTCGTCGAAGTCGGCGCCGAAGGAAAGTACGATATTTTCGTCAACGTCATCGGCGGCGGATACACGGGTCAGGCGGGCGCCATCCGCCTCGGCATCGCAAGGGCCCTCCTCGAAGCGGAACCCGAATGCCGCCCGGCGCTCAAAAAGGCGGGCTTCCTCACAAGGGATCCCCGCGTCAAGGAACGCAAAAAGTACGGCCTCAAAAAGGCACGCCGCGCTCCCCAATTTTCGAAGAGATAAAAGACAAAGAGGTACGCACGGTACCTCTTTTTGTTTTGAACGGAGGAAATGAAAATGGAATACGAAAAAGTAGACCTGTATCGCGAATTCGGGCTCGAAAGGGGGGAGCATGCGGGCACCCTCGTCACCTACGTGCCCGAGTATAATCCCGAGTTGTTGCCTAAGGCGCGCCCCGCGGCCCTCGTGTTTGCGGGCGGCGGATACAGCATGCTCTCCTCGCGGGAGGGGGAGCCCGTCGTGTTCCGCCTCTTGGCCGAAGGGTATGCGGTGTTCCGCCTCGCATACAGTTTGCACACGGCCTTCCCCGTCCCCCTCATCGAGGCGGCGATGGCGGCGGCTTACGTGCGGCGCAACGCCTCCCGTTTGGGCGTGGCGGCGGATAAACTGTGCGTGTTCGGTTTTTCGGCGGGCGGCCACCTTGCCGCCCTGCTCTCCACCCTGTACGGGTGCACGGAGGTGAAAAAGGCGCTCAAAGGGGAGGCCTCCCTCGTCCGCCCCGATGCCGCCGTGCTCGCCTATCCCGTCATCACCACCGATCCCGTGCTCACGCACGGCAATACGGCGGGGGTCATCTCGGGCGGGCCCGCATGTCGCTCGAAAACGCGGTCACGCCCGATAGCGTCCCCGCCTTTGTGTGGCACACGATGGAGGATGATTTCGTCCCCGTCGAAAATTCTCTCTATCTTGCGCAGGCCTACCGTCGGGCTGGGGTGCCCTTCGAACTGCACATCTTCGAGCGCGGCCCGCACGGGCTGGCCCTTGCCGACGGCGAAACGTCGGACGGCGAGATCACTCCCGCGATGCGCAACGTGCAGGCGTGGATGCCCCTCGCGCTCGCGTGGCTCAAACTCCGCGGTTTTTCGGTGCGGTAGGGCGGTTTTTCCCGTCCGCTCTCTTGGCCGCCTCCTCGTGCTTTGCAAGGAAGGAGGAGAGGGCGTTCGCCGCAGGTTCGGGCGGGGGCGGGGTCTCCTCCTTTGCGTAAGCGGGAGGGGCAAACGCCGCGTCGCGGGTGCTCGGCGCCTTTTCGGGCGGCGAGGGCGGCGCGGACGGCGCGGACGGCGCGGACTCGGGCAAGAGAAGGGCGGAGAGGGTGTCAAGCAACTCGAATATCCCGAATTTTTCCAAAAAAACACCTCCTGCGGCGCAAAAATTTTTAAGAAAAGTCCAACTTTCACGGCTTTTTGATTGCAAAAAGCCTCGATATAGTATATAATAAGGTTTGTATCGTTAGAACGCAAAATCTCTCTTTTTGATAAGGATAACTTCCATGAGAAAAGGTCTGAAAAAACTTCTCTGCATCCTCACGGCGGCCACGCTCGCTTGCGGAACGGCCTCGCTTGCCGCCTGCGGCTATACGTTCACCCCTCCAGAAGGGGGGCCCGAAGCCACGGCGGAGGTCTCCTCCAACGGCGGTTTCGTCGTAGAAAAAGGGGAATATCTCTATTTCATCAACGGGGTGGAAACGTACACCGCGGATAACGAATACGGCGCTCCCCAAAAGGGCGCGCTCATGCGCATCAAAAAGGCGGACATCCAATCGGGCGAAAACAAGGCGGAACTCGTCATTCCCTCCCTCATGGTCTCGGGGGATACGACGGCCGGCATCTTTATTTACGGCGACCGCATCTACTATGCCACCCCCGATAGCAGAAAGAATACGTCGGGCGTCGTGGAAAATTCCTACCTCGATTTCAGAAGCGCCAAACTCGACGGCACGGACATCAAGGATTATTTCTTCGTGGCCGATAATTCCACCCAATTCCGCTATGTGGAAGGGGAGGACGCCGTCTACCTCGTCTATGCGGGCGATGCGGAAATGAACGGCTCGGAAGTCTCCGCCCTTCTCTCCTACAACACGGCGACGGGTGAAGAAACGACGCTCGCGGCCGAGTATCTCGCCTTCGCCTTCAACAGCGCCGATAAAACGGATCCGTGGATCTACTACACGATGCCCGTTCCCAACGACGCGGGCTCGCAGGACAGCGCGAACATTTCCAACTTCAACTATCAGCAGATCTACCGCGTCCGCGCCGACTGGACGGCGGAAAAGGCCCCCGGCGCCTACGATGCGGCCGCTCCCTACAAGTACGAGTGGACGGAAAAATTCCTCGAAGGGACGGACGGCGAAGCGCCCTACATCAACCTCGGCGAGATCGTCCTCGACGGCCGCGGCGCGCAGAGCGACGTGTCGCAGTATAACCATTCGCAGAGCGAGCCCGACGGGATGAGGCTCGACGGCTACACCTACACCCTCCGCTCCTACGTCAACGGCGGCGTCTATTTCGTCCGCGAGGGCGGGGTGGACGGTTGCCTCTACTATCTTCCCGCATCGGCGCTTGCCGAAGGTTGGGATTCGGTGGCGGGCAACGACGGCGCCTCCCTCGTCAAGATCGCGGATAACACGGCGGCCACCTCCAAAGCGACCGCCTCCGCCCTCTACTTCATCGAAGAGGGCGTCCACCACTACCTCTACGTCAAGGACAGCGAGATCCGCAACGTCACGGTGGGGGAGAACGGCGCGGCGGCGGAGGATATCGCCATCGCCTTCGATGTGAGCGGCGCCACCCTCAAATTCCTCGACAACACTTCGGATGCAACGTACAAATACGTCTACTTCACCAAGAGCAACGGAAGCGGCATGTCGGTGGAGCGCGCCGTGTACAACGGCGAGGTGGACGACTATAAAAACCTCTCCTACGCGGGCGAGGACAACAAGGCGTACAAATCGGTCAAACTCCTCGATATCCAGCACGCGAGCGGGTGGTACGATTACGAAGTCGTGGACGGCACGGTCTTTTATGCGGACGCCGCCACCATCGGCTCCGTTTCCTACAACTACGTCTCCTGCGTCGGCATCCGGAACGGCGACGGCAGTTTGAAAAACAACGCCGAGATCGCCGCCTTCAACGATAAGTACAACGAGATCATGGGGTCGGACGGCCTCGTCACCACCCTTTCGAACCACGATAACTCCAAACTTTCCGCCCTCATCTCCTACTATTTCAAGTCAGGCGCCACGGCGGCGTTCGAGGAGAATTTGCAGGAGGCGGAGGACAACGGCCGTTCGGATACCTACCTCTTCACCGAGGACGAAAAGGCGGCCTTCAAGGCCTTTACCGAAAATAAGGGCGATCCTTCCGCGGACGGGCTGTTCGCCGAGGACGATTACAAGGATGAAGCCGGCAAGTACTACCGCACCTATTCCTATTTTGCAACGGCCATCGGCAAGGTGACCGAAGCGGACGAGGAGACGATCGCCCTCGCATGGCGCAACACCATCCAGCGCGACGTCGCCCCCGAAGAGGAGGAGACCGCCGGTCTCGAAGGTTGGGAGATCGCCCTCATCGTCGTGGCGTGCGTGTTGGTCGCCGCGGGTTGCGGGGTCCTCGCCACCCTTTACCTCCTCAAAAAGCGCAAGCAGGGCGGCGAGCCCGCTCCCGAGCGCATGAAAGTGGATACGACCGACGATAAGAGCGTGGACGTCTACTCCAAAGAGGAAGAGGCCCCCGAAGCCATCGCCGAGCCCGTCTCCGAAGAGGCTCCCGTTGAGGAAGCCCCTGTTGAAAAGGCCCCCGCGGCAGAACCCGTCGCCGAGCCCGCGGCCGAACCCGCGGTAGAGCCCGCACCCGAACCCGTCGCCGAACCCGCACCCGAAGCGCCGGCCGAAGAGGGCGGCGAAGAGGGGAAAGAGTAACCCAAACTTCCGTCTTTCTCCCCCGCGCGCTTGCGGGGGAGAAATTTTTTACACCTTCCGCCGCAATTCGTAAAAAAAGTTGCCGAAAAGCCATATTTTTTTTGCAAACGCATAAAAAAACAGTTTACAAATAAAATAAATCCTAATATAATTTATTAGCCTATTGATAGGGGAAAATTTACAGGCGATACGGGAGGGGAAATACATGGTCCGTTATATCAAATGCCCGCGTTGCGAACTCAACTACATCGACGCGGAAAAACAAGAATATTGCGATATCTGCCTCAAAGAGATGAAGGGCATCATCACCGATCTCGACGAGATGGAGGACGAGGAGGAAGACCTCGCCACCGAACTTTGCCCCGTCTGCGGGGAAAACATGATGCGCCCCGGCGAAAAGATGTGCGAGGAGTGCCGCAAGAAGGCGGAATACGAGGCAGAGGAGCCCGATCCCGAAGCGGACGACGACGAATGGCGGGAGTACATCGACGACGATACCGACGCCGAACTCGATCAGGAGATGGGCGCGCTCGGCGAAACGTTCGGGGAGGAAGAGGACGAGGAAGAAGAGGACGAGGACGAAGAATACAGGAGCGAGGAGGAAGAGGAAGACCTCGAATACGTCACGGGGGACGAGATCTACACCCTCGCGGGCGACGATGACGACGATGACGACGATGACGACAAGGGCGACGACGATTTCTGATCTCCCGCCGTTCGCGCCGCAAGCGCCATCCGCGCAAAATTACAAAAAGAACCGCCGCACCCGCGGCGCGACAAAAAGGCAACGGCACAACCGTTGCTTTTTCGTTAAAATCCCCGCACCCGCTTGAAATTTCCCGCGCCGTGTGCTATACTACACACAAAAGAGGGCGCATTTTGCGCGGGCGCAAAGGAGAACGTGCGGTGGCCGACCACAGGGATCTTTTCATTTCCTATTCCAACCAAAATTTAACGCGGGCGGAGCAGATCGTCTCCGCCGTCAAGTATTTCGGCGTCACCTGCTGGTTTCAGATGAGGGACAGCAAGAAGAATTACGTGGAGGAGATCAACAACGCCATCAATCATTCCTCCGATTTCGTGGTGCTCCTCTCCAACGCGAGCGTCTCCTCCCTCATGGTGCGCAACGAGATCGCGCGGGCCATCTATCAGCAAAAAAAGGACCCCGCCTTCTCCATCATCCCCGTCGTCATCGAGGAACTCACCGAGGAGAACATGGAGGTCATCAACCTCTTTCTCGGCAGTCTCAACTGGCTCGACGCGGGCAACTACAACGATGATAAAAGCCTTGCCCTCGCCATCTTCGAGCAGGCCAATTTGGAGCCCGTGCACGAGGAGGAGGGCAAGCCGAGCAACTACTCCACCGAAAAGGAGGCCGAGCGCATCCGCCTCAAAGAGCAAAACGCCTTCTTCAACCAGTACGCCAAGATGTACTTGGACGGGTTGTTCGCAAAGTACCCCTCTCCCGCGGTGTTGGACGTGGGGTGCGACAACGGCGATAACATCATGCTCCGCCTTGCGGGCAGAAATTACAAATTTTTGCTCGGCGTCGATACCAACGAGGCCGCCGTCGCGGAGGCGAACGAACATTACGGCTCGGAAAAGGCCGCCTTCGTCTGTTGCGACGTCACGCGGGAGGATTTCTTCCGCTCCGCCTTCAAGCAGATGCAAAAGAGGGGGCTCTTCGGCTTCGACATCATCCACATTTCGGCCGTATTGTTGCATCTCGGCAAGGCGGCGGAGGCCCTCAAAAGCCTCTATCTCCTCCTCAACCCGGGCGGCTCCATCTTCATACAGGATGAGGACGACGGCATGAACGTGGGCTATCCCTATTCGCAGTATTTCGAGGATTGCTTCTATATTTGGGAGCATTCAAAGGAATCGGGGGACCGCCGCATGGGACGGAAGATCCCTCTCCTCCTCAAAGAGGCGGGGTTTTCGTCCGTGACGTTGCACTCTTCCACCATTTCCTCCCTCGATTTCGGCGGGAAGTACCGCGAGGCGTTCTGGGCGCTCTATTTCGACCCCAACCTCTGGGCGGCGGACAGCGCGGCGTACTTCGATAATTACGAGGCCTTCGATCTCCTTTCAAAGGTGCGCGCGCGGCACGACGAAATGAAGGCGGCCTACATGAACGGCGACTATTTCATCACCCTCGGCGTGTTCTTCTACACCGCCGTCAAAGAGGAAGAAGATTGAGCCTTCCCCCCAAAAAGGCCTCCCCTTTTCCAAAGGGGAGCCTTCCTTATGGCTTTCGGGAAAAGGCGAGCCATGATTGTGGAGCCTTTTACCGCAATGGCTCCGCCGTAGGCGGGTGGGGATTGAGCCCTCGCCTCAACCCGCGTCATCCTGCCCCGCGGACTGCCGCGTCATTCTGAGCCGCCGCCCGAGCGCCAAAGCGCTCGGGCGGCGTGTCGAAGAATCCCGAACAACGAAGTCCATCCCCCCCAAGCCCTCCCCTTGCGTTGGAAGGTCGCAGAACGCACCATGAGCACCAGCCCTGTGGGCTGTGCGAGGCGTTCTGCGATGTCCCGTCCGCACGTATTTTGTCGTCGAAGGACGGCACGAGCCGTAGGCGAAGTAGTGAGCGCATCGGACGGCGCGAACGGTGACCGCCCCGCGCGCTCGTCGACGCAAACTCCGCTGAAAGCCCTTACCGCAAGCGGCAAGGGCAACGGCGCTCCGTTGCGCCTCCTCTTCCCGAAAAATCTTTGCTGTGCAAATCTTTTTCGGGAGCCATGTTCCTACCAAGCGCGGCACAAGCGGCAACGCCGCGCAGTAGGACGGGGCTCTACCCGTCCGAGACGGGTGTCCCGCAAGGGACGAGTGGGGATACGCCCCTTCCCTCCCCTAAACTCCAACAAAAAAACGCCCCCATCGGGGCGTTTTTCGTTTTTGTCATGCTTTTGCGGGGAAAAACCGTCCGTGCGCTCTGGCCTTGTCGGGTGCGGGTGCGGGCTCCCGTCTGTCCTTGCCGAGGAAGAAGAGGGCCAGCGTCC
>CANQAZ010000040.1 GCA_947589555.1 uncultured Clostridia bacterium
TTTTGAGTTCGAGCGGGGTCCCCTCGGCGAGCACCTTGCCGCCGTCGAGAATGACTACGCGGTCGGCGTCCGCCGCCTCCTCCATGTAGTGCGTCGTGAGGAATACGGTCAACCCGCGCTCCTTGCGCAGGGCATGCACCGCGTCCCACACGTTTTTCCTCGTCTGCGGGTCGAGCCCTGTCGTCGGCTCGTCCAAAATGAGAATTTTGGGGTCGTGCACGAGGGCGCGCGCAATGTCAACGCGCCGCCGTTGTCCGCCCGAGAGTTTGCCCACGGGCCGCTTCAAAAAGCCGCCCAAGTCGAACAAATCGCACAGCGTTTTCAACTTTTCGTCGAATTTCTCCCCCACGATGCCGTAAAGCGCGGCGCGGTATTTGAGGTTATCCCGCACCGAGAGCGCCTTATCCAGCACGCACTCCTGAAACACCACACCGAGGCTACTCTTCACCTCGCCGAGATGCCCGTCGATATCCAGCCCCGCAATTCTGACTTCGCCCCCGTCCCGCGGGAGCCTGCCGCACAGCACGGAGATGGTGGTGCTCTTACCCGCGCCGTTCACCCCGAGAAAGGCAAAGAATTGCCCCTCCTCGACGGCAAACGACACATCGTCCACCGCCTTGACGTCGCCGTAGTACTTTTTCAAATGCTCAATCTCGATCGTGTTCATAACTTCTCCCAAAACCGCTCCCGTTCGGGGAAATATAGCCCGTAAAGCGCGAAGAACTCGCGGGCAAAGGCGTCCGAAATATCCTCCTCGGTGAGCACGTCGCTGTTGCCGTTCACGAGTATGGCGAGCCCGAAGGAAAAGACGGACATATCGGCATGAAAGGCGCGCGCCGTCTCCTCGGTCATGCGGTACTCCGCCATCATTTCGCGCACGATATCCCCGAAGAAGGGATCGGTGATGGGCTTGCCGAGGAAGAGAAAGCGGAACAGCCCCTTTTCGTCGCGGGCAAAGCGCACGAACCCCATGCCGTATGATTGGTAGCGGCTGGGCCCGCCCTTTGCAAGATACCCGTCGATGTGGGCGCGGTACCTCTTTTTCGCCTCCTCGGTGAGCGCCGCCTTCAACTCCTCCATGTTGCGGAAGAGGGAGTACACGGGCTGTGTGGAACACCCCAGCGCCTTTGCGATGGCCCGCGCGTTCACGCCGTCCTCGCCCTCTCGCCGCACGATCTCCGCCGCGGCGTTCAAAACGTCCTTTCTTTCGATTTTCGCTTGTTTCGGCATCTTTCCTCCTCTACGGCGCCGCGGTTTTTTCGCTTTTTCGCCGATATAATAATAACAACCGTTATATAACGGTTGTTATTATACATGATTCGTCCCTATCTGTCAAGTTTTTTCCGTCAATTTTTTCGCCTTTTCGACAAATTTCCCCTTTAATCGTCAAAATCGGGGAAAAGTTCATCGTCGGCGGAACGGTCGGAGAAGCGATAGCGGTAGCCGCCCGCGTCCTTTACGATGACGAATGTTCCGCTCGCCCCGTCGATGGAATAGGCAACGGCGATCTCCGTTGCGCCCCGTTCGGTCTCGCGTTCGATCTTGTAGGTGCCCCGCGAAGCGCCGCTGAGAAAGCGCACGGTGTACTCCGTCTCCGTTTCGCCGTGTTCGGCCTCCGTTTCAAAATCCACCTGCGTGGATTCCGCCAGCACGCCGCCGCGGTAGAGGTGATAGAGATAGGAGGCCTCCGTTTCCGATTCGCCCTCTTCCTGCTCCGTGGTTTGGGTGTGAGAAAGCACAACGTAATCCGCGGGATCCCCCGCCGTCGCGGACGCCCGCATGGTGAGCGCGCTCGTGTGCTCCGTCTCCTGCTCGCGGCCCTCGGTCTCCACCTGCTCCGTCTCCGTGCGCGTGCCCGTCATCACATAATAAACGGGCGTTCCCTCGGCGGTTCGGCCCATCTCGACGAGGCCGTTCAGGGTGTACGTCGTAACATCCACGGTGATCGTTTCGTCGCCCTCCACCCGACTCAAATGGGTAGATGGGGTCGCCGTTTCCGAATAGTAGACGGTATGGGGAACGCTCTTGCCCTCCGCATCCTTGCCGGTGATCGTAAGTTTGAAGGCATAGTCTTTGAGGGCTTCGTCCTGCGAGGCGTTTTCCTCCACAACGGTGGTCGTTGCGCCCCTGTCGAGGAAGGTATCCAACATGTTGAAATACCGATTGAAGTCCTCGGCCTCCGCCTGTGCTTTGGCAATGGCGTCCGCAGAGCCGCTTGCCACGGCCGCGGTAGTTTGCACTTCCGCCGCGGAAACGCTCTCCGCGCTCTCCGCCCCGGCGAGCAATTTGGCCGCAGTGACCGCCGCAATGCCGTAAACGGATTCCGTACTTTCGATGCCGCGGTAGGTGCCCGCCTGCGTGCCTTCGCGATGCACGGGGTCGGCATTGTTATCGCCGCAACCCGCAAGCGCGAGGGAAGCCGTCAGGGCGAGCGCCGCCGTCAAAACGCAAATCTTTCTTTTCAAAACTTTTTCCTCCTCCGATTTTGTTTTCTTCGATATCATATATATGATACACCTTTTTTCTCCTTTTGTTAAGAGGAAAATTCGTTTTTTTGTGAAAAATTTTCTGTCCCGCCCCCGCGCCGTCCGTCCCACGGTTTCGCCAAAATAATAACAACCGTTATATAACGATTGTTATTATAAGAAATTTTCTTTTCTTTCACACGCAAAAATCATTTTTATAGCCTCGTCCCGCCGCACGCATTGGCCCCGAAGTAACCGAAATCGCGCTTTTTGCATCAAAAAAGGCCTCCCGAAAGGGAGGCCTTTTTGTGTTTCGGGTCAATCTTTTGCGACCGCGGTTTCGTCCACGAGGGCGTCACGGTAGCCGGCCGACGTCTGCACGGAGACGTTCTTGTAGTCCTTGATGCCCGTACCGGCGGGGATGAGTTTGCCGATGATGACGTTCTCTTTGAGCCCGATGAGGGGGTCGCGCTTGGTCTGGATGGCCGCTTCGGTCAGCACGCGCGAGGTCTCCTGGAAGGACGCGGCGGAAAGGAAGGAATCGGTCGCCAGCGCGGCTTTGGTGATGCCGAGCAAAACGCGCTTCGCCGTCGCGGGCGCGCCGCCCGCCATAATGGTCTTTTCGTTCTGTTCCTCGAAGGTGAACATATCGACGAGTTGTCCGGGAAGCATCTCGGTGGTGCCCGCGTTTTCGATGCGGACCTTGCGGAGCATCTGGCGGACGATGATCTCGATGTGTTTATCGTTGATATCGACGCCCTGCGAGCGGTACACCGACTGCACTTGTTCGAGGATATAATCCTGCACGCCCTTCATGCCTTCGACGCGGATGATGTCCTGCGGATTGACGGAACCCGCGTTGAGTTGGGTGCCGGGGACGACCTTGTCTCCCGTCTTGACGAGCAATTCCGCATTGAAGGGCAATTCGTAATCTTTGAGGCGCACGTTCGTGCCCTCTTCGTCCACGAGAACGTGTTTGAGGTTATCCTTGTTGTCTTCGTCCACGGTGACGACGCCGGCAAATTCGCAGATGGTGGCAACGCCTTTGGGCTTTCTCGCCTCGAAGAGTTCTTCGACGCGGGGAAGACCTTGCGTGATGTCTCCCGTCGCGGCGATACCGCCCGTGTGGAAGGTACGCATGGTAAGTTGGGTACCAGGCTCGCCGATGGACTGGGCCGCGATGACGCCGACCGCCTCGCCCACCTTGATGGGCAAAGTCGTTGCCATATCCTTGCCGTAGCACTTTGCGCAGACGCCGAAGCGGGTATTGCAGTTGAACACGGTGCGCACGGATACGCCGTTCTCGGCATACTTGGGCATGGCGGAGATGCGCTTTGCCGTCGCCTCGCCGATCATTTCGTTGTAGGCGACGAGCACGTTCCCCTCTTCGTCGGTGAGATCCTCGGCGGCAAAACGGCCGATCAAGCGGTCTTCAAGGCTTTCGATGAGTTCGCCGTTGGGGCCGTAGATGGCGCGGAGCAAAGTGCCGCGGGGCTTTCTGCCGGCACAGCAATCCTCTTCGCGGACGATGACGTCCTGCGAAACGTCCACCAGACGGCGGGTGAGGTAGCCCGAGTCAGCCGTTTTGAGCGCGGTATCGGCAAGGCCCTTGCGGCCGCCGTGGGAGGAGATGAAGTATTCGAGCACCGAAAGGCCGTTGCGGAAGCAACTCTTCACGGGGACTTCGATCTTCTTGCCCTGCGGGTTGACCATGAGGCCGCGCATGCCGGAAAGTTGTTTGATCTGGTCGATGGAGCCGCGCGCGCCCGAATCCGCCATCATCCAGATGGGATTGAACTTATCGCGCTCGCCCTGTTCTTTGAGGATGCCCGCGACCTTGTTGGTCGCTTCGTCCCATACGTCGATGACGGCGTGGTAGCGTTCGTCCTCTCTGAGGAGACCGCGCGCGAAATTCTTGGAGATCTTCGCAACGTCCTCCTCGGCTTTGGCCACGATGCCATCCTTCTCTTCGGGGATCTTCATATCGAACACCGAAGTCGTGAGGGCGGCGAGGGTGGAGTACTTATACCCGCGCTCCTTGATGGCGTCGAGCACGGCGGAAGCCTTCGGGGCGTAGCCGGTGCGGAAGCACGCTTCGACGATGCGCGAAAGATGTTTCTTTCCGATCGCGCGCGCGTTTCCTATAAATTCGCGCGAGAGTTCGAGTTTGAGATAGTCCTCGGGGGTCTCCCGCTTGACAAAGCCGAGATCCTGCGGCATGCCGTCGTTGTAAATGATGCGGCCGACGGTGGTCTTGATGACGCCCGTCACCGAAAGGAGGCCCGTCACGGGGTCTTTGGAGACGAACACTCTGCCGCGGATGCCGTTGTTGGGGATGACGCCGTCCTCATAGTCGGAGGCGGCAAAATTGCGCTCGTAGGGAAGGGCCAAGCCGTCGAAGCAGGCGGGAAGTTCCACCGTGCGGCGGACGTAAATTTCGTCCTGGCAGTGCACGTCTTTGAGTTGATAACTCATCATGGCCTCGTCGAAGGAGGAATAGACGGGCGGAACGTATTCTTCGCCGTCCTCATCGGGATGGCAGTAAGCGTCGTACTTCTTCCCCTCCTCCCTGCGGAGAATGGTCAGATAGTAAGCGCCGATGATCATATCCTGCGTCGGACTCATGACCGACTTGCCGTCCGCGAGTTTCAGAATATTGTTTGCGGAAAGCATCAGGAAGCGGGCTTCTGCCTGCGCCTCGATGGAGAGCGGAAGGTGCACGGCCATCTGGTCGCCGTCGAAGTCGGCATTGAAGGGGCCGCAGACGAGGGGCGAAATTTTGATGGCTCTGCCCTCGATGAGGATGGGCTCGAAGGCCTGGATGGAGAGGCGGTGCAACGTGGGCGCGCGGTTGAGGAGCACGGGGTGCTCTTTGATGACCTCTTCCAGAACGTCCCACACGAAGTCCTTGCCCTTTTCCACGGTGCGCTTCGCATTTTTGATGTTGTGGCTCTTGCCCGTCTCCACCAATCTCTTCATCACAAAGGGCTTGAAGAGTTCGATGGCCATTTCTTTGGGCAGACCGCACTGATAAATTTTGAGTTCGGGGCCGACGACGATGACCGAGCGGCCGGAGTAGTCCACGCGCTTGCCGAGGAGGTTCTGGCGGAAACGCCCCTGCTTGCCGCGGAGGAGTTGGGAAAGCGATTTGAGTTCGCGGTTGGAGGGCCCGGAGAGGGGCTTGCCCCTCCTGCCGTTATCGATGAGGGCGTCCACCGCCTCTTGAAGCATGCGCTTTTCGTTCTTAATGATCATCTCGGGCGCGCCGAGTTCGATCATGCGCTTCAAGCGGTTGTTGCGGTTGATGACCCTTCTGTACAGATCGTTGAGGTCGGAGGAAGCGAATCTTCCGCCGTCGAGTTGGACCATCGGCCGAAGGTCGGGCGGGATGACGGGAAGAACGGTGAGCACCATCCATTCGGGGCGGTTGCCGCTCTTGCGGAAGGATTCGATGATCTCGATGCGCTTGATGGCCTTCACACGCTTGGGGCCCGAAACGTTGCTGTCGATAATGGCCTTCGCTTCGGCGCTCTCCTTGTCGAGGTCCACGGCCATGAGGAGTTCGCGGATGGCCTCCGCGCCCATGCCCACTTTGAGCCCCGTTTTGGAACTGTCGCCGAGGGTCTCCTCGATCTCGCGGAGTTGTTTGTCGTTGATGACCTGTTTGTATTCGAGCCCAGTGGTGCCGGGATCCAAAACGACGTAGGCGGCAAAGTAGATGACCTGTTCGAGGGGCTTGGGACCCATATCGAGCAGGAGCCCGATCTTGGAGGGCACGCCGCGGAAGTACCAGATGTGCGAGACGGGCGCGGCGAGTTCGATGTGGCCCATGCGTTCGCGGCGCACCTTTGCGCGGGTGACTTCCACGCCGCATTTTTCGCAGATGATGCCCTTATAGCGGATGCGCTTATATTTGCCGCAGTGGCACTCCCAGTCTTTGGTCGGTCCGAAGATCTTTTCGCAGAAGAGGCCATCCCGCTCGGGCTTTTGGGTGCGGTAATTGATGGTCTCGGGCTTCGTCACTTCGCCGTACGACCATTCCCTGATTTTTTCGGGGGATGCGATGCTGATTTGAATGCTGTTAAAATCGTTTAATTCGTACATATTCTCACTTCCTCCCCATTATTCCTTGTCGTCGTCCTTGTCGTCGCCGAAGAGGTCGCCGAAGGAGCCGTCCTCATCCACGTCGTCGAGGTCGTCCTCGTCGTCCTTGTCGCCGAAGAGTTCTTCGGAGGCATATTCCTCGTCCTCGCCCGCCTCGTCGAAGATGGAGCCGTACGCGTCGTCGTCCCCTTCGTCGGTATCGGGAAGATCGAAATTGAAATCGGTCTCCTCGCTTTCGCGCACGGGCTCGGGGCGCTTGGAGGTATCCCTGTCGTCCTCGTCGTCGAATTCGCGGATGATGAGTTCTTCGCCCGTCTCGGTGAGCACTTTCACGTCGAGGGCCAGCGACTGCAACTCTTTGAGGAGCACCTTGAACGCCTCGGGGATGCCGGGCTCGGAGATGTTGTTGCCCTTCACGATGCTCTCGTAGGTCTTGACGCGCCCGACGATATCGTCCGACTTCACGGTCAGAATTTCCTGCAAGATGTGGGCCGCGCCGTAGGCTTCGAGCGCCCAGACTTCCATTTCGCCGAAGCGCTGTCCGCCGAATTGCGCCTTGCCGCCGAGGGGCTGTTGGGTGACCATACTGTACGGGCCGATGGAGCGCGCATGGATCTTGTCGTCCACGAGGTGGATGAGTTTGATCATATACATGATGCCGATGGTGACTCGGTTTTCGAAGGGTTCGCCGGTCCGTCCGTCGAACACCTGGAATTTGCCGTCCACCTTGCCCTCGGGCCCGATGAGGTTGTTCTCTTCGAAGAGTTTGCGGATGTCCGCCTCGGTCGCGCCGTCAAAGACGGGGGTCGCGATTTTCCATCCGAGTTGGCGGCACACATACCCGAGGTGCACTTCCAAAACCTGCCCGATGTTCATACGGGAAGGCACGCCTAACGGGTTGAGCAAAATTTGCAACGGGGTGCCGTCGGCGAGGAAGGGCATATCCGCCTGCGGAAGCACGCGGGAGATAACGCCCTTGTTGCCGTGGCGGCCGGCCATCTTGTCGCCGACCTGGATCTTTCTCTTCTGCGCGACGTACACGCGCACGAGTTTATTGACGCCGGGCGAAAGTTCGTCCTTGTTTTCGCGGGTGAAAATTTTGATGTCCACAACGATGCCGCCCTCGCCGTGGGGCACGCGGAGGGAAGTGTCGCGGACTTCGCGGGATTTTTCGCCGAAGATGGCACGGAGGAGCCTCTCCTCGGGGGTGAGTTCGGTCTCCCCTTTGGGGGTGACTTTGCCGACGAGGATGTCGCCGCTCTGCACTTCGGCGCCGATGCACACGATGCCGTCCTCATCGAGGTGGGTCAGCGCGTCGTCGCCGACGTTGGGGATATCGCGGGTGATCTCCTCCTCGCCGAGTTTGGTATCGCGTGCCTCCGTCTCGTATTCTTCGATGTGGATGGAGGTAAACACGTCGTCCTGCACGAGTTTTTCGGAGATGAGGATGGCGTCCTCGTAGTTATAGCCTTCCCACTCCATGAAGCCGACGAGGATGTTCTTGCCGAGGGCGAGTTCGCCGTTTTTGGTGGAAGGCCCGTCGGCGATGATCTCCCCTTTCTCCACGCGGTCGCCCGTCGAAACGATGGGCCGCTGGTTGAGGCAGGTCCCCTGGTTGGAGCGCTGGAATTTTTTGAGGGGATATTCCGTTTCGAAGCCCGAATCCTCGCGGATGACGATGCGGTCGGAGGCGACGGCAACCGCCGTACCCGCCTCTTTCGCCCTCACGATGACGCCCGAGTCGCGCGCAATGGCCGCCTCGATGCCCGTCGCCACGATGGAACTCTCCGTGGTGAGCAGGGGCACCGCCTGCCGTTGCATGTTGGAGCCCATGAGGGCGCGGTTGGTATCGTCGTTTTCGAGGAAGGGAATGAGCGCGGTCGCAACGGAGACGAGTTGCTTGGGGCTCACGTCCATATAGTCGATGCGCTCGCGCGGCATCTCTGTGATGAGTTCCTTATAGCGGCAGCCGACGCGGGCATGCACAAATCTGCCCTCTTCGTCGAGGGGCTCGTTGGCCTGCGCGACGACGTAGCGGTCCTCTTCGTCGGCCGTCAGATAGTCGACGTGGTCGGTCACGATGCCCGTCGTCTTGTCCACCTTGCGGTAGGGGGCCATGATGAACCCGAACTCGTTGACCTTCGCAAAGGTGGCGAGGGAGGAGATGAGGCCGATGTTCTGGCCTTCTGGGGTCTCAATGGGGCACATGCGGCCGTAGTGGGAGTGGTGCACGTCGCGCACTTCGAAGGTAGCGCGGTCTCTGTTCAACCCGCCGGGGCCCAACGCGGAGAGTTTTCTCTTGTGGGTGAGTTCGGCAATGGGGTTGGTCTGGTCCATGAACTGGGAAAGTTGGGAGGACCCGAAGAACTCGCGGATGACGGCCGAAATGGGCCGCACGTTGATGAGGGAAGCGGGGGTGATCTCCATGGGATCGGCGGTCGCCATGCGCTCCTTGATGAGGCGTTCCAAGCGGCTCATGCCGATGCGGAGTTGGTTTTGCAGAAGTTCGCCCACCGAGCGCACGCGGCGGTTGCCGAGGTGGTCGATCTCGTCGATGGAGCCGATGCCGTAGATGAGGTCGAGGTTGGTGGAGACCGCCGCCACCACATCGTCCACGGTGATGCACTTGTGGTTGAGTTTTTCCACGAGGGGCTTGATGGTCTTTTTCTCCTCGGGGGTGACGCCCTTCACGCGGGCGAGCGCATCGAGATCGACGGGCGCATCCGCCGCCGCGCCGTCCTCGCGGGCCAAAAGTTCGTGGAAGAGTTTGCACGCGGTCACGAATTTCACGCGGTTATCGGCGCGCTTCAAGCGGTTTTTCTTCTCTTCCTGCTTTTCGTCGGCCTCGGGCTCGGTCTCGCGGGTGTAGTAGATGGCGTTGATCTCGTCGAGATACTCGTTCGCGACCTCCTCCACCGATTTGGTCTCGCAGGCCTCGGCGATCTTCTTGGAGAAGAGGTAGTTGGGATAATAAACGGTTTTAAGGAGCCCGAACGCTTTGGGATCCTTGTCGGAGATGGCGGAAAAATCCACCGTCTTGTTGGAGAGGATCTTGTGCCGGATCTCCCCGTCCACGGGGTCGTTGACGAGCACGAACACCTCGCCGATGCCCGCGTTCTGGATGGCGCGCGCCTGTTCTTCGGTGACGGTCTCCCCCTTCGAAGCGAGAAGTTCGCCCGTTTCGGGGTGGAAGACGTCGTCGGCGATGCGGCAGCCGGGCAAGCGGTAGGCGAGGTTGAGTTTTTTGTTGAATTTATACCGTCCCACCTTCACCACGTCATAGCGGCGGGGGTCGAAGAAGAGGGAATTGAGGTGCTGGCGCACCGATTCCTCGGTGGGCACTTCGCCGGGGCGGAGGCGGCGGTAGAGGGCGATGAGCCCGTCCGATTCGGAGCGGATGGGCGGATTGTCCCCGTTGTCCTTTTTGATGGTGTCCATGATCATCTTGTTGCCGCCGAAGAGTTCTTCGAGGGCGTGATCGGACCCGTATCCGAGGGCGCGGAGGAGGACGGTCGCGGTGAGTTTGCGTTTTCTGTCCACGCTCACCCACAGCACGCCCTGTGCGTCCTGTTTGAATTCGAGCCACGCGCCGCGGTTGGGGATGACGGTGGTCTCGTACATTTTTTTACCCGTCTTGTCGGTCTCTTCCACGTTGTTTACGCCGGGGGAGCGGACGAGTTGGGAGACGATGACGCGCTCGGCCCCGTTGATGATGAAGGAGCCGTTCTCGGTCATGAGGGGGAAGTCCCCCATAAAGACGTCCTGTTCGAGGATCTCGTCCTTGACCTTGTTGACGAGGCGCACCTTCACGCGGAGGGGCAACGAATAGGTCGCGTCGCGGTTGCGGCACTCTTTCTCGTCGTACTTGGCGTTTTTGCCGAACTCGTAGCCGAGGAAATAGAGTTCGAAGTGGTCGGAGAAGTCGGTGATCGGCGAATAATCTTCGAGGATCTCCGAGATCCCTTCGCTGACGAACACGTCGTAACTCTCTTTCTGGATCTCGACGAGGTTGGGGATATCAATGACTTCATTGATCTTGCCGAACTTTCTGCGTTCGGTTTTCCCGTACATTTGGATTGGTAAGTTCATCCGTCAAATAACTCCTTATGATGTTATCATTTGGCGATTTACCGAGTATATCTTTTCATCGATAAAAACCGACATATCCTGAATTTTTCGGCCGCCCCTTCTCGGGCCCTTTTCCCTCGGGCGGAGCCCCTTTGCCCACGGCTTTTTTCCCGCATCTTCAAAAATCTTGTCATGCACCCTTTACTTCGCGCAAAAAATACGCTATAATGGAGGAGTACACGGGCGGCGGTCCCCAATCGCCCGGGGAGCCCCTCGGGGGAGAGGCACGGGCGGCATTTCAAGGGTTTCACGGCGGCGGGACCGCGGCGGCTATCTTTCCCCTTTCCGCACCGCCCTCCGAGCGTCTTTCTATATAAATATGGAAAGAAAAAACCCTCAAAACCGCATAAATGCGCATTTTACATGGTAATACATTCTGTTATTATAGCAACGGAAGCGCAAGATGTCAAACAATTTTGGGCAACGAAAAAATTTTTTCGGAAAAACGACAAAAAAAGTTGATTTTCTCGCGTCATACTCCCCTTTCTGCGTCATTCTGCCCCGTCCTGCGCGACCCCTTGCCCCCTTGCGGGGTCATCGCGTCATTCTGCCCCGTCCGCACGTATTTTGTCGTCGAAAGACGGCACGAGGAACGTAGCGACGAAGTAGGGAGCGTAGCGACCGAAGAATCCCGAACAACGAAGTCCATTTCCCCAAACAACAAGGAGAACCATGCGGATCGATAAATTTCTCAAAGTATCACGGATCATCAAGCGGCGCACGGTGGCGCAGGAGGCGGCCGAAGCGGGCAAAATTTCGGTCAACGGGCGGGAGGTGAAGCCCTCCTACCGGTTGAAGGCGGGCGACGTCGTGGAGATCGCCTTCACGGCGGGCGTGCTGAAATTCCGCGTGCTCGACCTCAAAGAGACGGTAAAAAAGGAGGAGGCCTCCTCCCTCTACGAGATCCTCCCCTGACCCCTCGCTCCCCTTCCCAAGCCCTACCCCCCCCCAAAAAAACTCAAACAAGGAAAAAACCATGCTGACTGTCATACTCTGCGCCGCGGGAAGCGGCACGCGGGCGGGTCTGCCCGCGGGTGAAAACAAGATCCTCGCCGAATGGAACGGCATGCCGGTGCTGTGCTATTCCCTCTCCGCCTTCGAGCCCATCGCGGACGAGATCCTCATTCCCTGCCGCAGGGAGGATGAAAAGCGGATACGGGGTCTCCTTTCGCCCTATCCTTCGGCGCGCACGCTTATGGGCGGGGCCACCCGTGCGGAGAGCGTCCTGCGCGCCCTCCAAGAGGCAAAGGGCGATCGCGTGCTCATCCACGATGCGGCCCGCCCCTTTGTCACGCCGGAGGTCATCCGCCGCTGTATCATCGGGCTCAACACCTATGGGACCGCCGTGTGCGCGGTGCCCGCGGTGGATACCGTCGTGCGCGTCGGGAAGGACGGCTCCCTCGGGCACTTCCCGCGCAAGGAGATGTGGTCGGTGCAGACGCCGCAGGCCTATCTCACGGAGCGTCTGCTCAGCGCCTACGAACAGGCCATCGACGACGGCCGTTTGGAGGAATTCACCGATGAAAGCGGCCTGTACGCCGCCTACGACTTTCCTCCCCACCTCGTGGAGGGGGACCGCCGCAACGTCAAACTGACCTATGCGGAGGACCTCACGCCGGGTGAGCGCATCGGCTTCGGCGTCGATACCCACGCCTTCGCCCATCAGCAGGAGATCGACCGCGGCATTGCGCGGCTCAACCTCAATTACATCCCTTTGTGCGGGGTCGCCGTCCCCTCCGACCGCGGGTTGGAGGCGCACAGCGACGGCGACGTTCCCGTCCACGCCCTCATGGACGCCTTGCTCACCGCCATCGGCGAGGGGGATATCGGCCATCTCTTCCCCGATACCGACCCCGCCTACAAGGGCGCAAATAGCATGGAACTGCTTGCGCGCGTCGTAAAAAGGGTACACGACGGGGGATTTCGGGTCAAAAACGCGAGCGTCACCATCCTCTGCGAGCGTCCCCGCCTTGCCCCTTACATCAAAGAGATGAGGGAGAATTTGCAGGCGGCGCTGGATTGCGAGAGCGTGGGCGTCGCGGCGGGCACGAACGAAAAACTGGGCTACATCGGCGAGGGCCGCGGCATCACCGCCTACGCCGCCGTCCTCCTCTCCCACGCCTGACCCTCCCCCTCCCCTAAGCCCTACCCTTCTTTGAAGGGGAGCCTTCCTTATGGCTTTCGGGAAAAGGCGACCATGCAATATGCGGAGCCTTTTACCGCAATGGCTCCACCGTAGGCCTACCCTTTCCCAAAGGGGGGGCTCCGCCGTAGGCGGTGGTGGGGATTGAACCCTTCTTCTCTCCCCCTCAAACGAAGTCCCCCAAAGCCC
>CANQAZ010000041.1 GCA_947589555.1 uncultured Clostridia bacterium
ATGCCGCAAGGGCCCAAAAAGGCCCCTCCGCGGCCGCGTGGTCCCCGTCGGCGCACGAAAAGCCCCCGCCGCCCGAAAACTTACGTTTTATAGAGGAATCTGCGGCAATGCTCGCATTCGATGATGTTGCCGCCCGCCAGTTTTTCCTGCTGGGCGAGAGAGAGATCCATGCCGCACACGCAGGTACTGCCCGTGAGGGGCACGAGCACGGGAAAGACGTTTTCGCGCCGTTTTTGCATGTATTTTTCGAGATATTCGGCGGGAATTTCCTTCGCGATCTCCGCAAGCGCGGCATTCAACGCGTTCACTTCGTCGGCGCGGGAGGCCTGCACGGCCTTGAATTTTTCCGAATATTCCTTGTATTGGCGGTTGGCGGCCTTGCCCTGCTCCATCATCTTTTTGTATTCGGCGGAGAGGGCCGCGATCTCCGAAAGGATGCGGGTGAGTTCCGCTTTGACGTTTTTGAGGCGCTCCTGCAATTGCAGGGCGTTCTTTTTGTAGAAGGCGATATCTCCCCCGCCGTCCACCATCTCGTCGAGGTCGGAATACTCGGCGATGGCGCGGCTCGTTTCGTCCACGCGGGCGATGAGATCGTCGCGGAGTTTTTTGAGTTCGGCGGCGCGCGCGTCCTCGGCGGCGATCCGCCCCTCCGCGCTCTTCATCACATTTCTCGCCTGTACGAGTTTTTTCCGTTCTTCGCTGGTCGCGACCTCCTGCTCTATCTTGCGGAGTTCCGCGTCCTTCTTCTGATACTGCAAAAGTTGCTCTAAAACCGACATAGTTTCTCCTTACAGGAAACGCGCGTCCGTAAACACGGCGCAGGGCGTTCCCCTCAATTTTGATTTCATGGAATCCGCAAAGCGGCGGAATCCGTAATTCTCGGCGGCATAGTGGGTGAGGATCACAAGATTGAGCCCCTTTTCCGCGGCCGCCGTAACGAGGTGGTGCTTGGGATCGGACGACACAACGGTGTCCGCTCCGTATTTTACCGCAAAGGCCAGCGCGCCCTCGCTCAGGCCCGCGCCGCAAAAACTCGCAACGCGGCCGACCTCCCTCTCTCCGTAGCACACGACGCGCTCCGTTTCAAAGGTCGCCTTCGTGCGGGAAAGAAAGGAGGAAAAACTCTGCTTTTCCACGTCGTAGACCCGCCCGTAGGCGCCCGCGGAAAGTTGTTCCATCACGGCGAGCGGCGTCCTTCCGCCCAGCCCCTTCATGAGGCTCTCGTCGATGCCTCCCTCCGCCGCATCTAAATTGAGATGGGCCGAGAGCACGGAAATGCCCGCCGCCGCGCATGCGAGCACGGCGCTGTCCTCCCCGAGGCTCTTGATGGGCGAGAAGATGGCGGGGTGGTGGGTCACGATGCAATTCGCGCCCCGCCGCTTGGCCTCCTCCACCGCGGCAAAGGAGAGGTCGAGGGAAAAGAGCACCCCCTTCACCTCGCCGCCGCAGTCCACGAGGAGCCCGCTGTTGTCATAGGCGCCCAATTTTTCGATGTATTCTTTGGAGAGCGCAAAGGGCGCAAGCCCGTCCGCGATCTCATAGATCTCCTTCGGCCGCATCGGTGATCACCTCCATTTCGTATAATTTTGCCCGCATTTCGTCGCGGGAGGGGCCGTCAAACCCCTTGCGCGCCAGCCGCGCCCGCAATTTTGCCTTTTCCTTTGCGAGATAGTGCAAAAAATCCGCCGTCGGCGAGCGCAGGTTGTCCCGCCCGTATTTGATTTCGAAGTCGGAATAGCAATCGCCGCCCTCCGCCGTGCCCGCGATGAGGTCGTAAAACTTTCCGTCCTCGAAGGTGTAGTCAAGGTCCAACTGCGCCCCCCGCTCCAACAAGTGGGCGCGGAGTTTCCCGCTGTTGCGCATGGGTTGGAGCACGAACCGCGGCGGAAGGGCATGCCGCGCGAGGATGCGGACGATCTCCTCGCCGCCGAGCCCCGCGATGAGCACGAGATCGCACGCCTCCCCTATCCCGTCGAGCCCGTCGGCAACGACGGGGATGCACCTCCCCTCCTCCACCTCCCCCTTCAAAAGGGCCTCGGCCTTGCGGAGACTGCCCGCGCTGACGTCGGAGATGTACGCCCGCTCGCACAGGTTGCGATCGAACATGTAACGCGTCATGTAGCCGTGGTCACAGCCGACGTCGGCGAACACGCGCGCGGCGGAAAGGGCGGCGCAGATGGTCCGGATGCGCTTTGTCATCAGTCGAGAAAATCTTTGAGTTTTTTACTGCGCGAGGGATGGCGGAGTTTGCGGAGCGCCTTTGCCTCGATCTGGCGGATGCGCTCACGGGTGACGTTGAATTCTCTGCCCACCTCTTCGAGGGTGCGGGGCTTACCGTCGTCGATGCCGTAGCGCAGGCGCAGGACCTTCTCCTCGCGGGGGGTGAGGGTATCGAGCACACTCAGAAGTTGCTCTTTGAGCATGATGAAGGCGACGCTGTCGCCGGGCGTCTGGGTCTTGTCGTCCTCGATGAAGTCGCCGAGGTGGGAATCCTCCTCCTCGCCGATGGGGGTCTCCAACGAGACGGGATCTTGCGCGATCTTCTGGATCTCGCGCACCCGCTCCACGGGCACCTCCATCGCCTCCGCGATCTCCTCGGGGGTGGGCTCGCGGCCGTTCTCTTGGAGGAGCATGCGGGAGACGCGGGTGAGTTTATTGATGGTCTCCACCATGTGCACGGGGATGCGGATGGTGCGCGCCTGGTCGGCGATGGCGCGGGTGATGGACTGGCGGATCCACCACGTCGCGTAAGTGGAGAATTTGAATCCCTTCTGGTAGTCGAATTTTTCCACCGCCTTCATGAGGCCGAGGTTGCCCTCCTGGATGAGGTCCAAAAAGAGCATGCCGCGGCCGACGTAGCGCTTCGCAATGGAAACGACGAGCCTCAAATTGGCCTCGGAGAGGCGGCGTTTGGCGCTCTCGTCCCCCTCCTGCATCCTCTTTGCAAGTTCTATTTCCTCATCCCCCGAAAGGAGGGGCACCCGCCCGATGTCCTTCAAGTACATCTTGACGGGATCGTCGAGGCCGATGTCGGAGAGCGCTTGCTCGAAGAGTTCCTTGTCCCTCTCGTCCTCGTCGATGATGATGACGCCCGTCTCGGGCAGGGTCTTATAGACCAACTCGATCTGCGCGGGGCTCAAATCGTACTTTTCGAGGGTATCGCACAGGGTGTTGGTGGAGACGCTCCCCTTCATTTTATAGGTTTCGACCAAGTTTGCGATCAATTCGTTGAGTTTGCGATCGTCGATGTTGCTCATAAATTTCCTCCCGCTGAAATGTTTTTCAGTTGTCTTGTTTCTTCCGCGATGCGGGCAAGGATCTCCCGCTTTTTGGCGGGGTCGCTCTCCCGCTCGTAGTCGGCGCGCTCTTCCATGATCTTTTGGGAAAGCGCCGCCCGCCTGAGCGCCTTCACGCAATCGGTAAAGTACCGTTCCGCCTGCGGCCCGTCGAGGTTATCGCCGTAGTCGAGGTTGAGGATCTCCGAAAGTTCCTCGTCGTCGGGCATCAAGTCGAAGACGCCGCTCGCGCGGATGCGCCCGCTCTTTTTCGCCTCCGTCACGTACCCCGCAACGGTGCGGTGGGAAGGATGGACGAAGCGGAGCGAATTAAGTTCGCACCCCGCCGCGTAGGGCTTGGAGAGGAGACAGGCCGCAAGCACGTAGCGGGCCGCCTTTATCTCGCGGCCGGCGGCGTCCTCTTTGGGCGCGGGCACCTCTTCCTTCGGCCGTTCGGGGGCGGGCGCGCTTTCAAGGTCGCGTTGGAGGGCCGAAATACTCACCCCCGAAGCCTGCGAAATGCGCTTCAAAAGTTCCTCGCGCTCGGTGGCGCTCTCGGCCTCGCGGACGACGGCCAGCGCCTCCTTCACGAATTCGCGCACCTCGTCCGTCCGCGTGAGGTCGTGCTTGCGTTCGGCCGCAAGGATGCGGAAATCGATGAGGGGCATCGCGCCGTCGAGGCACTTCTGGTAGCCCTCCCTGCCCTGCGTGCGCACCACGTCGTCGGGATCGAGCCCCTCGGGCATGGGCACCACTCTGATCTTGACCCCCTCGGGTTCCAACAGGGAGAGCCCGCGCAGGTTGGCGCTCTGGCCGGCGGCGTCGCCGTCGTAACTGATGAGCACGGTATCGGAATAGCGCTTTGCGAGGCGCACCTGGTCGCGGGTGAGCGAAGTCCCCATGCTCGCTACGACGTTATGGAAGCCCGCCTGATAGAGGGAGATCACGTCCATGTACCCCTCCATCATGATGAGGGAGGAGATGCCTCCCGCCCTCTTTTCCTTTTTGACGAGGTTGATGTTGTAGAGGTTTTTGCTCTTGTTGAAAAGAATGGTCTCGCGGGTATTTTTGTACTTTGCGCGGTCGGTCGGACGCATGACCCTCCCGCCGAAGGCGATCACCTCGTCAAAGTGGTTGATGATGGGAATGATGAGCCGCCCGCCGAGGGAATCGATGAGCCGTCCCTCCTCGGTGGGCGCGCACGCGCCGCTCTCGGTGCACTCCTCCTGCGTATAGCCCTGCGCAAGGAGGTAGGAAGGCAAAGCGTAAAAATCGAGGGAGGCGCCCAGCCCGAATTTTTTCGCGGTCGAGGGAGCGATCCCCCTCTTTTGGAGGTAGGCGAGGTGCTCGTCCGCCCGCCCCGAATAGAGGTTGCCGAGGTAGAAGCGGGCGGTCTCCTTCATGAGGGCGGAGAGCCTGTCCCTCTTCTTCTTTTTGGCGGCGTTCTCTTCGGCGGTCTTGTCGTCGAAGGCGGGCACTTCCAACCCCACGCGCGCGGCGAGGATGTTCACCGCCTGCATGAAATCGACGTTCTCGTACTCCTTGACGAAGCCGATGACGTCGCCCGAGACGCCGCACCCGAAGCAGTGGTAGTACCGGTCGGCGGCGTTTACGGAGAAGGAGGGCGTCTTTTCGTGGTGGAAGGGACAGCACGCCCAGTAGTTATACCCCCGCCGTTCGAGGGGCACGTAGGAGCCGATGACCTCCACAATGTCGTTCTTCTCTTTGAGAACGCGGATAAATTCGGAAAAATCGTTTTCCTTCATACCCCCTCCCGCGGGACGAACAGGTCCTTAAAGACCGTGATGATGTAGTTATCGGTCATGGAGGAAAGGTAGTCGCACACGGCGCGGGGCACGGAGGTCTCCGCCGTGCCGCGGTAGCGGGCGGGCAAGGTCTCGGGGCGCTCGGTAAAGTAATTGTAGAGGGCGCAGAGCATGCGTTCGGCGCTCTCCTGTATGAGTTTGTTGGCGCGCTCATAGACGTTTTCGAACATGAACGAGCGGAGTTCGTAGAGCGCTTTGCCCATCTTTTCGGACATGCGCACGAAGGGCTGTCCCTCCGATTCGCGGAAAATATCGGTGATGGCGGCGTTGATACGCGCCGAGGTATGATTCCCGAAGAGGGAAACGGCGTCGCGGGGAAGTTGTTCCGCCGTGAGGAAACCCGCGCGGATGGCGTCCTCGATATCATGGTTGATGTAGGCGATGAGGTCGGCATAGCGCACGACTTCCGCTTCGAGGGTCTCCGGCTTGCCCGCGGGCGTGTGGTTGAGGATGCCGCTCCGCACCTCATACGTGAGGTTGAGCCCCTTGCCGTCCTTTTCGAGCACGTCGACGACGCGCAGGGACTGCTCGTTGTGGCGGAAGCCCTCGGGGCTCAGCGAGGCGAGCACCCGCTCCCCGATGTGGCCGAAGGGCGTGTGGCCGAGGTCGTGCCCGAGCGCGATGGCCTCGGCGAGGTCCTCATTCAAGGAGAGGGCGCGCGCGATGGAGCGCGCAATCTGCGAAACATCGAGGGTGTGCGTGAGGCGGGACATGTAGTGGTCGCCGTCGGGCGCGAAAAAGACCTGCGTCTTATTTTTGAGGCGCAAGAAGGCTTTGGAATAGATGATGCGGTCCCTGTCCCGTTGGAAGTCGGTGCGCATTTCGCAGGGCTTCTCCTCGCGGAGCCGCCCGCGGGTCTCGGCCGACTTCACGGCATAAGGCGAAAGGAAGAGTTTTTCCCTTTCGTACGTCCTTTTCTTTGTCTCTTCGTACAAATTCGTTTTCATCACCTGTTATTTCGTATGAAACAAAAAAAATTCCTCTTTTTTCGGAGAAATTTTTTGAAAAAATCGCAATTATGTGTGACATAGTACTATGAAAAAGGCGTTTTTCCGCAAATCAGGTGCAAAAACCGCCCCCTACGGAGAGGATCTGCCCCGTCACATAGCGCGCGGTGAGCAAATAGTACACGCCCTCCGCCACCTCCTCCGGCGTGCCGAAACGGCCGAGCGGGATCTCCCCTTCGAGGGCGGTCCGCTCCTCTTCGGAAAGTCTTGCGTTCATTCCGGTATCGATGACCCCGGGGCTGAGGCAGTTGACGGTGATCCCCGCGGGGGCGAGTTCTTTGGCGAGGGCCTTTGTAAAGGAGATGACGGCCCCCTTCGAGGCGGAGTACACGCTCTCGCAACTTCCGCCGCACTCCCCCCAGACGGAGGCGATATTGACGATGGCGCCGCCGCGGCCGAGCATCTTTTTGACGGCGTATTTCGCGGCGAGAAAGACCCCGCGCATGTTCACGTCCATCACGCGGCCGTACTCCTCCGCCGTCGTGTCCTGCACCTGGCGGAAGAGGGAAACGCCCGCATTGCACACGAGGGCGTCGAGGGCGGGCAGATGTTCGAAAAGGGCCTTCGTCTCCCCGTCGTCGGCGGCGTCGGCGCGCACAAAGCGGACGCCGGGAACAAGGCTCTGCGCCCTCTTTGCGTCCTCCTCGCAGGCGGAGTAGGTGGCGGTGACGAGGTACCCCTCGCGGGCGAGTTTTTGAACGACGGCGAGCCCGATGCCCCGCGTGCCGCCCGTCACGAGGGCGCGTTTCACATCGCCCCCGCGAGCCGCACCACTTCCCGCGCGGTCTCTTCTGCCGTCTTTCCGTCGGTATCCACGATGAAGTCGGCCACAAGTTCATAGACGGGCGTGCGCTCGGCAAGCAGTTGCCCGAGCCGTTCGGCCGTCTTGCCCGTATCCTTCAACAGGGGGCGGGTCTCGTCGGCGCGCACCCGCGTCAAAAGAGTCTCGAAGGAGGCGCGCAGGAAAAAGAGTTTGCCGTTGCGCTTCAAAAGTTCGTTGTTTTCGGGCTTCAAAACGAGCCCGCCGCCCGTCGAGATCACCAGCCCGTCCTCCTTTGCAAGTTCCGAAACGAGTTCGGTTTCGAGGGCGCGGAAGTGCGCTTCGCCGTAATATTCGAAGATATCGGGGATCTTGCCGTAGCGGTTTTCGATGAGGATATCGGTATCCACCCATTTTCTGCGCGTGAGCCCTGCCACGCGGATGCCCACGGTGGATTTGCCCACCCCCATCATGCCGCAAAGAACGATGTTCATAACAAAAAACTCTCCAATGCGAGAATATAACTGTTTTTGCCGAAGCCCAAAATTTCGCCGCGGCACACGCCCGTGAGCACCGAATGTTTGCGGAATTCCTCCCGCGCCTGCACGTTGGACATGTGCACTTCCACGACGGGCGTCGCAATGGCGGCGATCGCATCGCGGATGGCGATGGAATAGTGGGTGTACGCGCCCGCGTTGAGGATGACGCCGTCGTACTTGCCGTCCGCCTCTTGGAGGATGGTGCAGATCTCCCCTTCGAGGTTGCTCTGACGGAAATCGGCTTCGTGTCCCCTCTCCCGCGCGAACGCGGCGATCTCTCCTTCGATATTTTCCCAACTTTCGTTGCCGTACACTCCCCTCTCCCGCTTGCCCGTAAGGTTGAGGTTTACGCCGTTCAACACCAAAAATTTCATTCTTTTTTCTCCCTGTATTCCGTCCACAGCGCCTTTGCTTCCTCCGCGGAGGCCCTTCTGCCCGTAAAAATACAGTCGGCGAGATAGGCCTGATAGAAGAGCATCGCCGCGCCGTTCACCGTCTTTTTTCCGTAAGAGGCCGCAATGCGCAAAAATTCGGACTGCGCGGGCACGTAGATGAGGTCGACCGCCGCCCCGCACAGCGACAAAAGCCCGCCGTCCACCGGCCTTGCGACGCCGCCCGCAAACTGCACGGTCGGCGTTCTTCCCACGCTGTCGTGCATGCCGACCCCCGTGCAGTTGACAATGACGTCGTAGGGCGCTTCGGGCACCTCCGTAAGGGGGGTGAAGGAGCCGAACGCGCGGTAGACCTCGAAGAGGCGCTCCCCGTCCCGTTCATAGACGGAGACCTCCGCCCCCGCCTCGCACAATTTTTTGATGCAACTGCGCCCCGCGCCTCCCGCGCCGAGCACGAGCGCACGTTTGCCCGCGGGCTCGATCCCCTCGCCGCGGAGCATCGCAAGAAAGCCGTCTCCGTCGGTATTATACCCCTTGCGCCCCCGCGAGAGCACGGTATTCACCGCGCCGAAACTCTTCGCGTCGCCGTCCGTTTCGTTGAGGTAGGGCAGCACGGCCGCCTTGAAGGGAATGGTCACGTTGAAGCCGTCGTAGGCCGCAAACAATTCCTCCGCGCGCGCGGAAAATTCGGCGGGCGGGATGCTCACCCTGTCGTAGACGCACTTCTTCCCCCATTTGCCGAGGATGAAGGTATGGATGGCGGGACTTTCGGAGGCGGAAACGTCCTTTCCCGTAACGGCCAGTTTCAACATAATCTCTCCCTCGCGGCGCGGAGCCCCGCCTCGTACTCGGCGAATGGAAGTTGCGAAAGGGCGTATTTCCCGGGCGCGAGCGGGAGGGTGAGGGTCACCTCGTCCGCCTTCGTGTTCTTTTTATCGAGAAGGGCGGCCCGCAGGCCGGAAACTCCGGGGACTTCTCCCCCGCCGAGGGCGCGGCGGGCGAGCGCTTCGAGGCGATCGAGAAATTCTCCGTCCGCTCCGGGGAGGGAGCGGGCGAACGCGCTCTCAAAGAGGATCCCCCACAGCACACACTCCCCGTGGGAGAGCCCGGAGGAGAGTTCGAAGGCGTGCGCCGTCGTGTGGCCGAGGTTGAGGCACTTGCGGAGCCCCTTTTCGAAGGGGTCCTGCGCCACGACGGAGGCCTTGAACGCGATATTTTGGGGCACGATCTCGGCGAGAAAGGCCAAATCGAAGAGGTCGTCCTGCGCCGTGAGACGGGCGAACAGGGCGGCGTCGAGGGCGCCGTGCTTGACGATCTCCCCCAGCCCGCAACGGAGTTCGCGGGGGGGCAAAGTGGCGAAAAAGGCGGGGTCGGCGATGACCTTTTCGGGCCGCCAAAAGGCGCCCACGAGGTTTTTGACGCCGCAAAAATCGACGGCCGTCTTTCCCCCCACCGCGCTGTCCACCTGCGCGAGGAGGGTGGTGGGGACCTGAATGCAGGGGATGCCGCGCATGTACAGGCTCGCGGCGAGGCCGCCGACGTCGCCGACGACTCCCCCGCCGAGGACGGCGAGCACGGAGGCGCGGTTGAGCCCCGCCCCCGCCATCTCTTGGAGGAGGGCAAACAGGGTTTGGGGCGTCTTGTGCTCCTCCCCCGCCTCCATCGCATAGACGGGCACCCCGGGCAGGGCTCGGTGGATGGCCCGCCCGTAGAGGGCGAGCACGTTGCTATCGGTAAACAGCAGGGCGCGCCGCCCGCCGATGGCGTGTTTCAGGGCGGAGAAGGCGTGCTTGCGGCATTCCACGCGGTATTTTTCCGCGCTTTTTTTCATCGGTACGGTAACCGTTATCATCTCAATTTCTCATAGCGCTCTCTGACCTGCGCCATGCAGTCCCCGCCCAGCCGTTCGGATACGGCGGCGGCGAGTTCGGCGCACAGCGCCCCTTCGAGCACGATCTCGGCGGCGGCAATGGCGCACACGTCGCTCCGTTCGGCGGCCGCCCTCGCGGGCTCCCCCGTGCGGACGTCGACGGTGCCGAGCCCCCGCGCAAGCGTGGGGATGGGCTTTACCGCGGCGCGGAGCACAAGTTCCTCGCCGTTGGACATTCCCCCCTCGATGCCCCCCGCGCGGTTGGTCTTTCTCGCAAAGCCCTCTGCGGTCTTTGTGATCTCGTCGTGGACCTCGCTCCCGCGGCGGCTTGCCGCCCCGAAGCCGAGCCCTACTTCCACTCCCTTTACGGACTGCACGCTCATGAGCGCCATCGCAAGGCGGGCGTCCAACTTTTCGCGGTAGGTCATCGGGCTCCCGAAGCCCGCTTTGAGCCCCTTCACCCGCAGTTCGGCAACCCCGCCGAGGGTATCGCCCGCCGCCCGCGCGCCGTCGATGAGGGCGCAGGCCTTCCCTTCGAGGGCCTTGTCCATCATGCCGAGCACGGGGGAGCGCCCCGCCCCGATCTCCTCGAAGGAATATTCCCGCGCGTCGTAAATTTCTCCCGCGCCGCGCACATAGCCCGCGACGAAGACGCCGAGGGCCGCAAGGTACTGGCGGCAAATTTCGCCCGCGGCCACGCGCACGGCCGTCTCCCGCGCCGAGGCGCGCTCCAAAACGTTGCGCGCATCCGTGCCGCCGAATTTGGCGAGCCCGGCAAGATCGGCGTGCCCGGGACGGACGGCGGTGAGACTGCGCGCGGAGGGATCGCACCCCTCGGGCGCCATCGCCCCCTTCCAATTTTCAAAATCGCGGTTCCAAACGGCCACGGCGATGGGCGCGCCCGTCGTCACGCGGTTGCGCACGCCCGAGAGGATCTCGGCGCGGTCGCTTTCGATGTTCTGCCGCGCTCCCCGCCCGTATCCCTTCTGCCGTGCGGCAAGGAGGGCGTCGATGGCCTCCAAATCGAGTTCCAGCCCCGCGGGAATTCCTTCGAGCAGGGCAAAGAGCCCCTTTCCGTGCGATTCTCCCGCCGTCGTCAAGCCGATCATCCCTTCTCATCCCCCTCTTTTTTCCGTCCGTCGCTTTTTTCGCGCGCCCCGCGCGCTCCCTCCCCCTTTTCGGGAGAATTTTTGCGCGTTTTTTCCTCTTTTTTCTCGTTTTTTTCCTCTTTGCGGGGAGAAATTTCGCGCGGTTTTTCCTCTTTTTTCTTGCGTTTTTCCCCTTTTTGAGGCTTGTTTTTTTCCTCTTTTTTAGGCTTGCCGCTCCCCGCGGCGATGGCCGCGCGGATGGCGGGAACGGCCTCCTTTGCGGCGAGGTAGCCCACCGAATACATCTCCTCCATCTCCGCCCGTCCCACGTCGGTGGGGCGGAAGGCGGAAAGGTCGGGCTTTATCATCACGTCCGCGGCGTCGTATCCGCGCGATTTATGGTCCTTGTTATATTTCACGGGGACGAGCGCCCCCACCGCGCTCCCGATCATGCGGGAAAATCTTCCCCTCTCCTCCTCGGGGCGGACGAACGCGCCGAGGTCCACGCCGATGACTACCTCCGCGCCGAGCGAGCGGCAGAGGTCGGCGGGGATCGCATCGGAAAAGGCGCCGTCGTAAAGTTTTTTGCCCTCGAACTCCACGCCGCGGAAGAAGGGCGGGATGGCGGCCGAAGCGGTGAGGGCGCGCACGAGTTTCCCTTCGGTGAGCGCCACGCTCTCGCCCGTCGCCCCGTCGGTGGCGGCCGCCGCAAAGGGCTTGGGCAGTTGGGAAATATCCCCTTCGAGATAGGCCCCGAGGAAGCGTTCGGCAAATTCGAGGTCGGCAAAGGGGCGGAGGTTGCGGGCGAATTCCTTGCGGTTGAGGCTCTCCACGATGCCCGCCATATCGGCGGAGGAATAGCCCTTTGCGTAGAGCGCGCCGACAATGGCGCCGATGGACGCCCCCGACACGACGTCGAAGACGAGCCCCTCCTCTTCGAAGGCTTTGAGCACGCCGAGGTGCGCGGTCCCCTTCGCGCCGCCGCTCCCGAGCGCGAGGCCCAGCCGCGGGACGTGTTTTTTACGGGAAAATATCGATTTCAGGCGTGCAAAAAGAGACATTTTTCCTCCGGACCGCGCCCTTTTGCGGTCCTTTTTTCGCCCGATCGAGGGACGGGCTACCCTTATTTTACTTCATTTTCCTGCAAAAGTAAACGAAAACGGCAAATTTTCCGCGCGCCCGACAAAACCGCCGCGGAATGAAAAAAGCGCAACGGCCCGCGAGGCGGTATCCCTCCCCGGCGGAACGTGCGCCTTCCTGCGGGCCGAGCCCCGTCAGATGGTGAGTTCCATTCCGTCGTAGGCGGCGATCAGGCCGTATTCGCGCTCGGCGCGCCGCAAGAGGGCGGGCGACGGCGTGGAATTGTGCGAAAAATGGGTGATGACGCGCTTCGTCTTCCCGTCGATGAGGCCGATCTCTTCGAGGCGGCGCAGGGCGGCCATCCCCGCCTCCACCCCCAAATGGCGGGCGTCCGGAGATTGAGGCTCGAAGAGGAAGGTGCAATCGAGGGTGACGAGTTTGACGGGCGGCCCGCCCACGCGGCGGAGATATTCGTAGTCGTCCTCGGGAAGGATGCCCGTATCGTAGAGGTGCAAGGCGCGGGTCCCCTTTTTATCGAGGAGAAAGAGGAGGGGCTCCGAGGAGGTGTGGCGGGCGGCGAGCGTATGCACCCGCCAATCGCCGAAGGTGAGTTCCTCGAAGGCGCCCACGGGATGCAAGCCGATATTTTCGGCGATGTCGTCCCTCATTTCCCTGCGGGTACATTCGTCAAAAATTTCGCAGACCTCCTCGTTGGCGTAAATATCGATCCTGCTTTCGGTGAGGTCGCGGGCATATTTATAACCGCGCAAGACAAATTCGTGCGCGTTGAAATGGTCCATGTGGGCATGGGTGACAAGGAGATAGCGGATGGCGGAGAGGTCCGCGCCGAGATGGGCGGCGTGATAAAAGGCGTCGGGCGGGAAATCCACCGAAAGTTCGTCGTAGAGCATCTGCGCGCGGGAGCGGATCTCCTTTCCGCCCCGTTTTCTCACCTCGCGGCAGTATTCGCAGTTGCAGAAGAGCGCGGGAATCCCTTCCGCCGCGCCCGTACCCAAATAAGTTACCTTCATATATCCCCCTGTGACGGCGGCACCTCCCAAAGGATGGTAACGGGTCCGTCGTTGTCCTGCTCGATGCGCATATCCGCGCCGAAGATCCCCCATTTCACGGGCACGCCGCGCTCCGCAAGGGCATGCCC
>CANQAZ010000042.1 GCA_947589555.1 uncultured Clostridia bacterium
GAAGGCGGGGCGGAGGAGGTCGAAATGGGGGAATGGGGTGCGAAATCAGCGCTTTTCGGTATAAAAAACCGCCCCCTTTCCCACATTATGGGTATGAAAAAGATCAAGGCAAATCCCCTCGGGAAGGCCCCGGAGGAGCGCGAGACCTGCTTTCCGCCCGCGGGCAGGGAGGAGCCCAAAGAGTGACAGGCCGTTCCCGCGAAAATTACAACCGCAATTATATCAACTACGTCAATTCCTTCGACCCGCCCACCCAGCACTTCAAAACGTGCGGCAGGGCCTTCCTCGTCGGCGGATTCATCTGCTGTATCGGCCAGTTTTTCCGCTTTATGCTCGAAATCGCCGGGCTCACGGGGGACGTGCTCGCGGGGACCGTCTCCGCCATCCTCATCTTCCTCGGCACCCTGCTGACGGGCTTCGGCGTGTACGACCGCATCGGCAAAAACGCCGGCGCGGGGAGCATCGTGCCCATTACGGGCTTCGCCAATTCCGTCGCTTCCCCCGCCATCGAGTTCAAGACGGAGGGCTTCGTCTACGGCATGGCGGCCAAGATGTTCGTCGTCGCCGGGCCCATCATCGTGTTCGGCGTCTCCGCCGGGGCGGCCGTCGGGCTCATCTATTGGCTTTTGGGACTGTAATACGGCCGAATTTCGGGCCGAATTTGGGCCGGATTTCGGTTCGAATTTTGGGCCGTTTTTGGGCGCAAACGGTTGCATGCCGCGCGAGTTTGTGCTACAATAAAGAAAAAAAGGAGGGACCAAAATGGCTAAAATTACCGCCGATACCTTGATCGCCGATTGCCTCGAACTCAACCCCGACGCCGCGGAGATCCTGCTTGCCGCCGGCATGCACTGCTTCGGCTGTGCCCTCGCCCACGGCGAGACCATCGCCGACGCCGTCGCCGTCCACGGGAAAGACCTTGACGAATTGCTCGCAAGGCTCAACGAGGGCGTGGCCGACTGATTGCACCGGATTTGGGGCATTTTTGTGCCCGCTTTGGGCCGATTTACGCTATTTTTTGGCTCAATTTGGTTGTTTTTGGGCCGAATTTTGAGCGGATCCGGGAGGCAAAAGGGGCGCAAGGCCCGAAAAAATGACAAAAAACCCTGTTTGCGGAGCGTTTGTTCCGCCGCAGGGTTTTTTATTGCAGAAAAGGGGTGTTTTCGCCCGCCGTACGGGCTTTTTTCGACCCCAAAAAAGAGATTTTTTCCGCCGCGCGGGCTTTTTCGGCCTTAAAAAAAGGGAAAAATTCAGGGCGCGGGCGGGGGAGCGCCGCGGAGGCGGAATTGGGTGGGCGAGAGCCCCGTCATCGCCTTGAAAAAGCGCGAGAAATTGTGCGGGCTCTCAAAATTGAGGTAGTAGGCCACCTGCGCGACCGTGTACTCCGTCTCCGACAGCATGCGCTCCGCCTCCTCCACCCGCTTTTGCGCGATGTAGCGCTTCAACGTGAGCCCCTCCGTCGCGTGGAATACCGCCGAGAGATATTTTTCGTGATAGCCGAGTTCCTGCGCCACGTCCCGCACACGGATCTCCGAAAAGCGGTGGAAAGAGACGAAATTTTTGATCTTTGCGCACAGTTCCTTGCGCGGCGGCAGACTCTCCCTCTCCTCCGCCCCGTTCCCGCGGGAAAGTTCAATGATGAGTTGGGTCGCAAGATAGCGCGAACGCACCGACCGCGGCGCCTCCGCTTCCGAGGAGAGGAGCATGCCCGCGAGGATGTTTAGGCTCTCGCCGTCCGCAAATTTGCCCTGCGGCGGCATGGAGACGGTCGCGGGCAGGGCGGGTGAGCGGAAGTGCATCCAATAAAAGCGGCACCTGCATACCCGCGTGCCGTGCTGGAAGCGGGTGGGGGACATCACGAGGTATTCCCCCGCCTTCACTTCGTAGGCGCGGTCCTCGTCGGCGATGCACAAAACGCCCTCGGTGACGATCATCAATTCGTATTCATAGAGCCGCCGCGTCAGGTGCTTCCACCCCCGCGCGGGCGAGATGAATTCCCCGAACCACAGCATATCCACGGGGGACCGCAAATCAAAGTGCAACATCTTACTTTTTGATATCCTTGTATGGCGTAATGAGATTGTTTTATCTGAACCGTTTTTTTATAATTATTATAACATGATTTTCGGAAAAGGCAAGCCTTGTGCAAAAAAACCGAAAAATCGAGGGGGAAAAGGAAAAATGAAGGGGTCCAAAGGAAAGAAATTTTTGACCGCGGCGGTTTCCGCCTTACTTTGCGTGCCTATGGCACTCGGCTCGCTGACCGCTTGCGGCGGCGGAGACGACGAGAAGAAGGCGGACGGCCTCACCGACGAGCAGGACGCCGCCGCGCTCACCTATGCGGACATCGGGGCCGTCGCCAATACCGACGCCTATGCCGCAAACGCGCTCGATAAGGAGATCGATTACCTCCTCTCCATCGACGCGGACGACCTTTTATATAACTTCCGCGACAACGCCGGCCTCGATACCGAGGGGGCGAGCCGCTACGGCGGGTGGGAGAATTCCCTCATCGCGGGGCACACGATGGGGCACTACCTCACCGCGCTTGCGCAGGCCTACGCGGGCGGCGGCACCTCGGCCGAGGATAAAACCGCCCTCAAAACCCGCATCGATTATCTTATCGACGAACTCTACGCCTGCCAGGACGCCTCCACCGATCCCGCCCGCACCACGGGCGCGCAGGAGGGCTTCCTCTGGGGCGCGAACGCGACGGGCCACAAGAGTAATGTGGAGTTTCAATTCAACAATGTGGAGCAGGGCAAGGCCAACATCGGCACCGAGGCGTGGGTGCCGTGGTACACCATGCACAAAATTTTGGCGGGGCTCATCGATGTTTCCCGCATGGCGGAAAACGAGCGCGCCCTGACCGTCGCCAAATCCCTCGGCGATTGGGTCTGCAACCGCGTGGAGGGTTGGAGCGCCGCCACCCGCAAGACCGTCCTCTCCATCGAATACGGCGGCATGAACGACGCCCTCTACAACCTCTACGCCCTCACGGGGGAGGAGAAATACGCCGTTGCGGCCCATCAATTTGACGAAGATATCCCCACGCAGGGCACTTTCTCGTCCGTTTCGCTGGTCGACCGCATCCTCGATGACGACGCCAACTACTTGCAGAACCAGCACGCCAACACCACCATTCCCAAGATCATCGGGCTACTCAACGGCTACATTCAGACGAAGGGGAAGAGCATCGAAGGGGTCACCGGCACCGCGCCCGGCCGCACCGCGCCCTCCCTCTACCTCGAAGTGGCCGAAAAATTCTGGACCCGCGTCGTCGAGCACCACTCCTACGTCACGGGGGGCAACTCCAACAACGAGCGCTTCTCGTCGGACGATTCGCAGTGGGCGATCAAGTCCAACATCAACTGCGAAACGTGCAATACGTACAACATGCTGAAACTTTCCCGCATGCTGTTCACCCTCACGGGGGAGAAAAAGTACCTCGACTACTACGAAAACACCTATATCAACGCCATTTTGTCCTCGCAGAACCCCGAAACGGGCATGACGATGTACTTCCAGCCGATGGCTCCGGGGTATTTCAAGGTGTACTCCACGGCGACCGGCGATTTCTGGTGCTGTACGGGGAGCGGCATGGAGAGCATGTCCAAACTGGGCGACAGCATCTTCTACACGGCGGGCAACGCGACCTATGTAGCGATGTACACAAGCGCCACCTACCGCACGGACGCCGTTTCGTTCACGATGGCCGCCGATCTTGAAAATTCGGACGTCGTCACCATCAAGGTGGATGCGGGCGAGACCGTTCTCCGCCTCCGCCACCCCGATTGGTCGACCAAATTCGAAGTCAAACTCAACGGCGAGCCCCTCGAAGTGTCAAAGGACGACGATTTCACCTCCGTGCACGTTTCGGCGGGCGCCGAACTCGAACTCACCCTCGGCAAGCAGATCACGGTGCACACCCTGCCCAACGCAACGGGGGTGTACGCCTTCAAATACGGGCCCTACGTGCTCTCGGCCGAACTCGGCACGGCGCAGACCGACCAGTCGGCGAACACCACCAACCACGGCGTGGATGTGAGAAAGCCGTTGGAGGCGCAGGGGATCGTCACGAGTTACCAAACGAGCAAAAACTCCCTGCCCGACTTCCGCAACAACATCAACACCTACATGACGAGGGGGCAGAACGGCAAATTCACCCTCACGGGCGTGGACGGGGGCCCCATCACCTATTCCATTCATTATAAGCAGTACACCCAGCGCTACGCCATCTACCTCACCTTCAAGGGGGAGGACGCCGAGCCCGCTCCCGAGGGCCCCGCAATCGAGTCGACGGAGATCGAAAACATCATCCAGCCCGGCCGCGGGCAGTACGAGGAGGGGGGCTTCCTCGAAAACGAGTCGGGCTCCACGGGCAACGCCGCGGGCTACCGCTACGCCAATGCGGGCGGCTCCTTCGCCTACTGGGTGGGGGTCGATAAGGGCGCGGCGGACGCCAACTATATCGTCACCTCCCTCGCGAAGTCCGATAACGGCAAGACCCTCAAAATGAGCGCAAACGGCGCGGTATTCTACGAAAAGACGCTCAACTACGAAGGCACGGATGATTTTTACGACGTGTACATTCCCATTCCCGCCTCCGCGGTGAGCGCCGCAGGGAGCAAGACGCTGGGCAAGACGGGCTCCGAGACGACGAAAGACCGCATCCGCGTCACCGTGGAGAGCGCAAAGGCGGGCGAGGCCTCCGCTTCCCTGTACACCTCCTTCAAGACGGTGAAGATCGAGGGGTACGCCCGCGACGAGGCCATTGCCTACTTCGTGGACTGCGGCGATTACGACCCCGCCACCCTCTCCTCGGGCGATAAATTCGGCATGCTCAACTCTCTCACCGAACAGGTCTACGGCGCCGACCCCGTCACGGGGCGGATGTGGGGCGTCTGGGATGAGACTGCGGCCGATACGTGGGACGGCGATGCGCCCGTTCCCAACAGTGTCGCCACCAATTCGACGTGGGCGCAGGAGAACCAGAGCCCGGCCGTTTCGGACGGCGCAAACAAGACGCTGACCAACCGCTACACCAAAAACCAATATGAAAAGGGGTGGACGACCCTCCGCATCGGCTACAAATTCGAACTTCCAGACGGCGCTTACACGGTCAAGATGTACTTTGCCGACCCGTGGGGTTGCTCCAAGCGGGCCGACGTCGCGGCAAACGGCGCAAACAAACTCACCGACGCCGCCTGCGGGCAGGAAGTGAGTTTTGAGGTGACGGTCACGGGCGGTATGCTCACCCTCGAAATCACCAATCCCGTCAACTCCGCCCAGTCGGTAAGAGATCTGTGCATCAACGTTGCGTACATCATCATCGCCTACGCGGCGTGATGGATAGGGGGGAAGGAGGCGGCGCCCCGTGCGCCGCCTCCTCTTTATAAAAAGCCGCCCGCGCTTCTGTGCGCGGGCGGCTTTTTTGGTTTTTTCGCACCCCGTTTCTCACTTTTTCTTGCTGAGGAAGAGGGCAAAGA
The DNA here is from genome assembly GCA_947589555.1 of uncultured Clostridia bacterium. Classification (GTDB taxonomy): domain Bacteria; phylum Bacillota; class Clostridia; order Christensenellales; family Borkfalkiaceae; genus Gallimonas. Next base: position 5,490 of record CANQAZ010000042.1, read on the forward strand.
ACTGAATAAAGATCTTCAAAATAAGTTGTACGATCTTCAAAATGACGATGATGAAGTCAGTGATATAGGAGAGGATGTACACCTTCAACACTTTGGCGGCCTTTTGCTGTTCCTCCTCCGTCATGAGGCCGGTTTTCGCAAGCAGGTCGGCCGCATCGCGGGCGGCGCGCTTCTCCACGGAGACGGTCAGCCCCGCAAGCACGGCGGCCGCGAGGAAGAAGGCGAGGGCGATGAGGGAACTTGCAAGGGTGGGCACGCCCGTAAATCCCACAACGCAGTCGAGGATGAGGCCTGCGGCGATGATGGGCAGGAAGAAGAGGGGCCCGAACACCGCGGCCCGTTTGAGCCTCCAATAGGTGCGGAATTTGGCGCTGTTTTCGCGGGCTTGGATCACGAGGGCGGCCTTTTGCACCGCAAGGGCGAGGTAGGAAATTTTGCACCCGCGCAGGGTGGAGCGGCGCAGGAAGACGGTATTTTTCTTGGGGTCGTAGTAATTGCCGAAGAAGAGGGCGCGGAAGAAGCCCGCCTTTTCCACCTTCACGTCGTCCGCGTCCGACAGGCGGAGGGCCTCGGCGGCGGCCTCCTGCCCCGTTGCCCCGCTTGCGGCGGTGCGCCGCGCGACCCAATAGTTGAAAAAGATGATGAGGCGCAACACGGCGAGCACGATGCCCGCCACAAGGAGCGCTACCGTCACCACCGCGAGGCCGATGACGAGGGACAGCCCCACGCCGAGCGAGCCCGCCCAGTCGTCGAATGCGTTCAAGAGTAAGTTCTGCATCTTTTCTCCTCCTTACGGTGGCAGTGTAACACATCTTTCCCCCTTTGTCAAGCCCCCGTCCCAAAGGCCTACCCTTTCCCAAAGGGGAGGCTCCGCCGTAGGCGGTGGTGGGGATTCTCCCTCAATTCCCCTTTCCCGTCCAAAGGGGAGCCTTCCTTGTGGCTTTCGGGAAAAGGCGACCATGCAATATGCGGAGCCTTTTCCCGCAATGGGTGGCACGGCGCTCGCTCCTCCAAGCCCTACCCTTCCGTTGGAAGGGGAGGGTGGCACGGCCCTGCCGTGACGGGTGGGGATGGCCTTCCTCTCTTGCCCTCCCCTTCCGTTGGAAGGGGAGGGTGGCACGGCTCCGCCGTGACGGGTGGGGATGGCCTCTCTTGATTTTTCCTCCGCCTCTTTCTTGTCCTCCCCGTCCTCCGCGTCATTCTGCCTTGTCCTCCGCGTCATTCTGAACGAATGTGAAGAATCCCCTCAACGCAGTCCGTTTCTCCCATACCCCCCCCCAAAAAAAAGAGGGGATAGCGTTTCCGCTATCCCCCCGGTTTTATACCTGTTATTCTCTGCCCGCCATCTTCTTATAGCCGGCGAGGCGTTCCTTCGAACTCTCTTCCGTCTTTTTGAAGAGTTCTTCGGCCACCGCGGGTTGGGTCTTTTTGAGGGAGGCATACCGCGTTTCGCCGAGGATGAAGGCCTGGTAGTCGCCCGTGGGATCCTTCGAATCGAGGGAGAAGGGATTTTCGCCCTTCGCCGCAAGTTCGGGGTTGTAGCGGTAGAGTTGCCAGTAGCCGCAATCCACGGCGTTCTTCTCTTCGGCCTGCGACTTGGTCATGTTGATGCCGTGGTTGATGCAAGGGGCGTAGGCGATGATGAGGGAGGGACCCTTATAGGCCTCGGCCTCTTTGAGGGCCTTCACAAGTTGGGCCTTGTCGGCGCCCATCGCCACCTGCGCCACGTACACGTAGCCGTAGGAGGCCGCGATCATGCCGAGGTCCTTCTTCTTGACCCGCTTGCCGGAGGAGGCGAACTTCGCCACCGCGCCGATGGGGGTGGATTTCGATGCCTGGCCGCCGGTGTTGGAGTAGACCTCGGTGTCGAGCACGAGCACGTTGACGTCCTCGCCGGAGGCAAGCACGTGGTCGAGTCCGCCGTAGCCGATGTCGTAGGCCCAGCCGTCGCCGCCGATGATCCAGAAGGAGGGCTTCACGAGGCAGTCCTTTTCGGCGAGGATCTCGTCCACGAGGGCGAGTTCTTCCCCTTCGCATTCCTTGCGGCAATTTTGCAGTTCTTCCACAAGGGCTTTGGCCGCCGTCTTGCTCGCTTCGGCCTCGTCCATCGCGCCCACCCAACTTTCGAGGGGTTTCACGCATTCGGGGTATTCCTTCCACATCTCGGCAAGTTTGTTCACCTTGTCGGCGAGGGCGGCGCGGCGTGCCTTGTAGGCGAGGTGCATGCCGTAGCCGAATTCGGCGTTGTCCTCAAAGAGGGAGTTCGCCCACGCGGGGCCCTTGCCTTGTTTGTTGGTGGTGTAGGGGCAGGTGGGGGAGGAGCCGCCGTAGATGGAGGAGCAACCCGTCGCGTTGGCCACGATCATCCTGTCGCCGAAGAGTTGGGTCACCACCTTCACGTAAGGGGTCTCGCCGCAGCCGGCGCACGCGCCCGAGAACTCAAAGAGCGACGGGGTGAACTGCGATTTCTTCACGTCCGCCATCTTGACGGCGGAAAGGTCGGCTTCGGGCAGGTCGACGGCGTATTCCCAGTTCTTCGCCTCCGCTTCTTCGAGTTCGGCAAACGGGGTCATGACGAGGGCCTTGTTGCCCTTCATGCCGGGGCAGACCTCGGCGCACACGCCGCAGCCCATGCAGTCGAGCGGGCTCACCTGCATGCGGAATTCGTAGCCGGGCACGCCGGTGGCGGGCTTGGTGTCAAAGCCTTCGGGCTTCTCTGCGCCCGCGGCGACGAGGGCGGGGCGGATGCAGGCGTGCGGGCAGACGAAGGAGCACTGGTTGCATTGCACGCAGTTTTCCTTCACCCACTTGGGCACCATGACGGCGACGCCGCGCTTTTCGAATTTGGTCGTGCCGGTGGGCACGGAGCCGTCCGCGTTGAAGGCCGAGGAGGGGAGTTTGTCCCCTTCGAGGGCGAGGATGGGGGCGATGACGCTCTTGAAGTAGTCGTTGTCGGCCAGTTTTACCATCTCCGCGCCCTCCGTCGTCGTCTTCCACGAGGCGGGAATGCGGATCTGTTTCAGGTTGGCCTTCGCGCTGTCGATGGCGTTGTAGTTCATCTGCACCACGGCGTCGCCCTTGCGCGCGAAGGACTTATAGGCCATCTTCTTCATGTACTCCACGGCGTCGGTATAGGGCATGATCTGCTCGTTGATGAGGAAGAATGCCGATTGCAGAATGGTGTTCGTTCTGCCGCCGAGCCCCAGTTTGCGCGCGATCTTGATGGCGTCGATGACGTAGAGTTTGGCCTTCTTCTGGGCGAGGGCGTTCTTCATCTTGGCGGGCAGGTTGGCTTCGAGTTCCTTCACCGTTTTCCACGGGCAGTTCAAAAGGAAGGCGCCGCCCTTTTTGAGGTCGCTCGTCATGTCGTAGCGGATGACGTAGGAGGGATTGTGGCAGGCGATGAAGTCGGCCGCATCGATGAGGTATTCGCTCTGGATGGGCGTCTTGCCGAAGCGGAGGTGGGAGACGGTCACACCGCCCGACTTCTTCGAATCGTAGAAGAAGTAAGCCTGCGCGTACATATCGGTGTGGTCGCCGATGATCTTGATGGAGTTCTTGTTGGCGCCCACGGTGCCATCGGAGCCGAGGCCGTAGAACTTGCAGGAAGTGGAGCCGGCGGGCGCGGCGTCGAATTTTTCGGAGAAGTCGAGGGAGGAGTGCGTCACATTCTCGTAGATGCCCACGGTGAAGTGATTCTTGGGCTCCTTCGCTTCGAGATTCTTATAGACGGAGAGCACCATCGAGGGGTTGAACTCTTTGGAGCCGAGGCCGTATCTGCCGCCGTACACCTGCACGTTTTTGACTCCTTTTTCGAGGAGGGCGGTGCACACGTCGAGGTAGAGGGGCTCGCCGAGGGAGCCGGGCTCCTTCGTCCTGTCGAGTACGGCGATGCGTTTGCAGGTCTTGGGCAGGGCGGCCACAAAGGCGTCTGCCACGAAGGGGCGGTACAGGCGCACTTTTACGAGGCCGTACTTTTTGCCCTTTGCGTTGAGTTTGTTGATGGACTCTTCGACGGTCTCCGCGCCCGAGCCCATGATGACGACAACCTGCTTCGCATCGGGCGCGCCGACGTAATCGAAGAGGTGATAATTTCTTCCGGTGAGGGCGGAGACCTCGTCCATCATCTCCTGCACGATGGCGGGGGCGGCGGCGTAGTAGCCGTTGGCCGTCTCCCTGTTCTGGAAGTAGGTATCGCCGTTCTGCGCGGTGCCGCGCTGGACGGGGTGTTCGGGGTTGAGGGCGCGCGCCTTGAATTCGGCAACGTCCTTTGCGAGTCCCTTCTTATCGAAGAGGGCCTTCATCTCGTCATAATCGATGGCGTCGATCTTGGCGACCTCGTGCGAGGTGCGGAAGCCGTCGAAGAAGGAGAGGAAGGGCACGCGGGAGCGGAGCGTGGAAAGATGGGCGACCGTGGCGAGGTCCATGACCTCCTGCACCGAGCAAGCGCACAGCATCGCAAAGCCCGTCTGGCGGCAAGCCATCACGTCCGAATGGTCGCCGAAGATGTTGAGCGAGTGGGCCGCGAGCGCACGCGCGGAGACGTGCATCACCATCGGAAGGAGTTCGCCCGAGATCTTGTACATGTTGGGGATCATGAGCAGGAGCCCCTGCGAAGCGGTGTACGTCGTCGTCAGCGCGCCTGCGGAAAGGGAGCCGTGCACGGCGCCGGCCGCGCCGCCCTCCGACTGCATTTCGGTGATGCGGAGTTTCTGTCCCCACATGTTCACTCTGCCCTGCGTCGCCCACTCGTCGGCCGATTCTGCCATCGGCGAGGAGGGGGTGATGGGGTAGATCGCAGCCACTTCCGAGAAGGCGTAAGCGACGTGCGAGGCGGCGGTATTGCCGTCAATCGTCATCTTTGTCATCTAAAAACCTCCATGATTTGTTTTTTCGGTTGGATCGCGCGTTCGGGAGACCGGGTTCCGCCTTCGCCGCGGGATGGGCCCCGGCGGGCATAGCGAAAGGGCCGTGCCCCCAAACCGCCTCACCTATTATATTGCATTTCGGGGGGGAAGTCAAGGGCGGACGTGAAAATATTTCGGCTTTTTCCCCTTTTTTCCGCCCGATTTTCCGACTGCCCCGCTTTTTCCCGTCCGATTTTTTGTCTGCCACGCTTTTTACCACCCGATTTTCGTCCGCCTCGCCTTTTAACGCTCGATTTTTCTGCCCGCCCCACCTTTGAAAGCGATTTTGCGCCCGCCGAAAAAATTTTTTTCCTCATTAACGCTCCCTGCTGTGCCTCGCGACGCCGCGTTCCGCGCGCGCCGCCACTCGGCACAGCAGGGAGCGTTTTTTGCTCACGGCGCGGTTTTGTTGTCATATCGTCACCTCTTACATAGATAGCGTAACACAAAAATTTTTGAAAAAAAGAAGTACATGACAAGGTTTTTTTTCTTTCGCGAAAAATCTTTTGCTGTGCAAAATCTTTTCCGCGAAGAATGTAACGCGGAGGGGATATCGGCTCTGTCTCAATATTCGCTTATCTCGTCATTGAGCCGCAAGTGTGCGGCAAATGGGGTGGAGCGGTGCACCATGCTCAACAGCCCTGTGGGCTGTGAGCGCACCGCGACAGGAGGCGTGGCCGCGCCGACGGGCTTTGCGGCGGTACCTGCCGCCCAAAGTGGAGCCGCAGGGGGACCCTGCTCCGCGCAAAGCGCCGCCGTGCAGTAGCCCTGCGGCGCGACAGCACCGAAGGGTAGGGCTTTGGGGGCGGACTTCGTTGTTCGGGATTCTTCACCCCGCAAGGGGGTTCAGAATGACGCGGGGGACGGGCGGGGAGGGGT
>CANQAZ010000043.1 GCA_947589555.1 uncultured Clostridia bacterium
CCTCTACAACGGGCAAATTTCCTCCACGGGCCCCCGCTATTGCCCCTCCATCGAGACCAAAGTTGTGCGCTTTGCCGATAAGGAGCGCCACCAACTCTTTTTGGAGCCCGAGGGCGCGGACACCACGGAGGTGTACGTGCAGGGGCTCTCCACCTCCCTTCCCCACGACCTGCAAAGGGAGATGTACCGCACGGTGAAAGGGCTGGAAAACGCCAACATCGTGCGCTACGCTTACGCCATCGAATACGACTGCATCGACAGTCTCGATCTGCGCCCCACCCTCGAATTCAAAAAGGTAAGCGGCCTCTACACGGCGGGACAGATCAACGGCACGAGCGGCTACGAAGAGGCCGCCGCGCAGGGGCTCATGGCGGGCCTCAACGCCTCCCTGAAACTCCGCGACCTGCCCCCTCTCGTTCTGCGGCGGGACGAAGCATACATCGGCGTACTCATCGACGATCTGGTGACGAAAGGCACGGACGAGCCCTACCGCATGATGACTTCCCGCGCCGAATTCCGCCTTGTCCTAAGGCAGGACAACGCCGATATGCGGCTGACCGAGATCGGCTATCGCGCAGGGCTCGTGACCGAAAAACGGTACAAACGCTATCAGATCCGCAGACAATTGCGGGAGGAAACGCTTGCCGCGCTCGAAGGGCGGCCCGATACCAAAGCGGCGAGCGCGCTCGTGGAAAAATTCGGCTTTCCGCCCCTCTCGGCCGGCGTGAGTTATGCCGATCTGGTGCGGCGCGGCATCCCCGCCGAAGAACTCCGCACGGCCTTCGGGCTGTTCGGCGAGGTCCCCGCCGACGTGCTCTTCTCCTGCGAGACGGAGATACGGTACGCGGGCTACCTCAAACGGAGTTACGAGGAGATCGAAAAGGCGAAAAAGACGGAAGAAAAGCCGTTGCCGCCCGATTTGGACTATTCCAAGATCGCCGGCCTGAGGTTGGAGGCGCGGGAAAAACTCAACCGAGTGCACCCCGTCAACTTCGGGCAAGCGGGACGCATTTCGGGCGTTTCCCCCGCCGATATCGCCGTTCTGATGGTCTACATGAGCCTGAAAAAATAGAAAAGAGCGCCTCCTCGGGCGCCGAAAACGGCCTTTCGGCGGAAAAATCCGCCGCGAAGGGAGGATGAAAATGAAAATCGTCGTAGCCGACCTCGGCGCGCTGAAAACGGAAGAGACCGCCGCCGCGCTCGCCTGTCTCCCCCCAAAGAGGCGGGCGGAGATCCTCGGGCTCGCCTCGGAGCAAAAACGGGCCCAACGCATCGTCGCGGAGGCTACCTTACGGCTCGAAATCATCAAAACGCTATGCGTTCCGAACGAAAATATCCTCTTTGCGCGGAGCCCGTCGGGCAAGCCCTGCCTCAAAGATTTTCCCTCGTTTTGCTTCAACGTTTCCCATTCGGGCGACTGCGCCGTCTGCGCCTTCGACCGCTTTCCCGTCGGCGTCGATGCGGAAACGGTCCGCCCCGTCCCCTTTCAAAGGCTCGCCGCCCGCTGTTTTTCCGAAGCGGAACGGGCGGAAATGACGGGAAAAAAGGACCCCAATTCCGCATTTTTGCGCCTGTGGACCGTCAAAGAGAGCGTCATCAAACAGCGCGGCGCCACCCTCGCTTCCGAACTCGTCCGCCTCAATACGGCGGGTAGCGTGACCCTCGGCGGCGCGCCCTATCCCTGCCGTTTGTCCTCTTGGGGCTTCGATCTTTCCCCGCATCCCCGCGTGTGCGCCGCGGACGCGCCCTGTTCCTACCTTTTGAGCGTCTGCCGCGCGGCGGAGTGCGAGGGTCCCACGCCCGAGCCCCTTCTAATTCCCGCAAGCAAAATTTTGAAAGAATGGCGCGCCCTCTGCCATAGCAAAGGGGCGGGAGTTTAACTCCCGCCCCTCTTTTTTTGCTCTTTTTCAACCGAGGTCGATTGCCGATACATTCTCTACAAGATAGCAACCGCCCGCATTGCGGTGGGTGAATTGGTACTGTGCAACGGGTGCGCCGGGATTCCCTGCACTCGTACTCTTTTGGTAGAGGCAACGGTAAACTTCGCTATACTCCTCTGCCCCTGCCGCCTTGATGAGGATGAAATATTCCACGTTGTCGCCGTTCACCATGCGGTCGATCCGCACGTCGAACGCCGCGCCGCTTGCCACTTCGGGGAAGGCGCCGTCCGTCTTATATTCGCTCTTCGGCGCGCTGTCCAACCCGCAGGTGACGGCAAATTTTCCGCCCGCGAGGTGCAGATCGAAGAATCCCGCCCAGCCGTTTTGGTTGACGGTGCGCATCCCTATGCCCAGCCATACTTCTCCCGAAGCGGGGTTGGCGCCGAGCAGACGGAATTTGAAATCGAGGCGGCTGTTTTCCGTGTTCGCCGCATAGGGGATGCGGCAGAAGTCGGCGTCGGAACTGGTACCGCTGTCATTTTGGAGGGGCCACGATTCGTTGCGGCGGTGCATGATGGTGCCGTTCTTGGTGAGCACCATGTTGAGGCGGCAATCCTTCGCCATATCGGTATAGGACATATCGCCCATATCGTAGAAATCATTTTTCGCAACATAATTGCGGATCGTGCTCGCCGCCGTTCCGTCCACGCTCGTGGTGGGCGTAACGGTGAATTTCTTTGTTGCGACCGCCGAATAGCCCGTGGCGGGATCGGTGAGGGTCATTTTCAGGGTGAAATTGCCCGTGGCGACGCAGTCATCGAAGTTGCTCACGATGACGTAGGGATACGCCACATCGTTGGCGGCGTACATGATATCGACGCCCGTGCCGCCCGCCGAAGCGGTGACGTTATTTTCGATGACCTCATACGCGGCGTCCGCGGGGGTCAGGGTGCGCGCCACTCCGCCGCAGGAATAGGCGTCGAGATAGAGCAGGTGCCCCATGCAGGTCAGCACTTCCGCGGGCATACCGCCGAAGGGGTCCTCCCCAAATGCGGGCGAATAGGTGAGATTCTCCACCGAATAGAAGTCGAGATCGAGGGTATAGGTGCGGCTTGTCGTCACCTTATGGGTATAGACGACGGTCACGGTGAAATAATCGTCCTCCTCCGCCGTCACGCGGACCGCGTACCCATCCCCTTTGACGGCGGTCACGTTGTCATTCCCGTTGGTGTGGAAGGAAACGTCATATTTTTCCACCGCGCCCGAGGCGAGATATTCCACATCGGTCGCCACGCCCGTCTGGATGCGGTTGCGCTCCGCCGTCTTTGCGGAAAGGGCCATCGCCGCAGCCGTACAGGTGAGGATCGCCTCCGCCTGCGCGCTCGCGCCGCTCTTGCCCGCCGCCGTATAGACGAGTTTCCACTGCCCCGCAACGTGGGGAACGAACTTCTCCCCCGCAAGGTCGAAGTCCTCTTCGTCGGCGTCGGCATAGTTGCCCGATGCGCCCCTGCGGTAGAGGACCGCAACGCTCTCCGTGTCCGCCTCGTCGCCGGGCGCATACACGGCGGAGCGGGTCAGGGTGACTTCCCCGTCCTCCTGCACACTGCTCGCGCCGGCGGAGAAGGTGACCGTAGGCGCGGCCAAAGCGGAAACGGTGATCTGCGCCGAGCCGCTCGCCGTCGTCGTGCCGAGCGTCGCCGTCACTGTCACGGTGTATTGCCCCGCCCCTTCAAACATGAGGGCGCGGGCCGAAGCGTCGTACACGGCGTCCGCCGCCGCAACGCCTTCCTTTTCGATGGTCACTTCCACGTCCGAGCCGTCGGCAACGGTGTACTTCAAAAGGTGCACCGCGCCCGCGAGGCCGTAGGTCTCGCCCCCCGCCGCAACGATCTCCACATTGCCGACAAAGGCGCTCCCGGCCGCAATGGTCACCGTCGCGGAGCCGCTCCCCGTCACGCCGTCTTTGGTGGCATAGACGGTAACGGTATATTCGCCCGCGGTGTAAAAGAGGTATCCGCCGTCGCGGTAGGCCATATCCTGCGCCGTTGCGGGCGCTTGGCCGAGGCGGACGGACGTCGTCACTTCGCACCCGTCGGGCACGTCGTACGTCACCTTGTGGAGGGCGCCCGCCTTGCCGTAGCCGTCCCCTTCCGCCGTGATCTTCACATTTTCGACTGCGGGCGGGTCGGGCAGATTTCCGTTGCACCCGAAAAAGATTCCGCAGACCGCCACCGAAAGAGCAAGCGCCAAAAGCGCAAGAACATATCTCATCCGTTTCATCTTGCCGTTACCCCCTCACCCAATCGATATCCGCCGCTTTGAGCGACGTAGCATTCTGCGCATCCGTGCCGAGCGTGACCGCCTTTCCGCCCGCCGTCCAGCCCGTGGCCGCCGCAAACGTCGCGGTCGCCAACTGGCTCTGATAGAAGGCGTAGCCGCCGATGCGCGCGACCTTTGCGGGAATGGAAACGGCCGCAAGGTCGGTCTGCGCGAAGGCATACCCGCCGATCTCTTCCAAACTCTGCGGAAGGGTGACCGCCGTCATGGGCGCGTACTGGAAGGCGTTGCTTCCGATGCTCTTCACGCCCTCGCCGATGGTCACGTTCGCAAGTTTTGCGTCCTTAGGGCGCACTTTGACGGGAGAATTCAACGTTCTGCCCTCGCCGGTGTAGGAGAAGGCGAATTTCCCGATCGCCCGCGCGCTCACCGAAACCGTCGTGAGGCTCATGCAATCGTAGAAGGCGTTGTCGCCCACCGTGTCCACCGTGGCGGGCACGGTAACGCTCACAAGTCCGCTCTCGCGGAAGGCGTTCGCGCCGATCGTCGCCACGTTCGAAAGTTCCACTGCGGTCAGGGCCGTGCATTTGCGGAAGGCGTTCGCGCCGATAAAGCGCACGCTCTCGACAAGGGTCACCGACTGCAAAGCGGTGTTCCCCTCTGCGCCGCTATGGCGGAAGGCCTCGTCCGCAATGCCCACGGTGCCCGCTTCCACGCTGACGTTCTGCGTTTCCGCATCCGCGCCGACGAGCACTTTATCCACATATTGCACGCCGCTCTTGTCCTCGATCGCTCCCGATCCGCGGAAGGCGTTCACGCCCACGCGGAGGACGTCGGCAAGGGAGATCGCATCCAGCGCCGCGCAGTTTTCAAAGGCGCTTTCGCCGATGATTTTCGTCCCCGTGAGGGCGACGGAGGAGAGGGTAACGCACCCGCGGAAGGCGGCCGCGCCAATCTCCGCCGCGGCGAGGGTGACTCCCGTCAGGGAGGCGCAATTTTCAAACATATTTTCTGCGATCGCGCCCTGCAATGCGGGCAAATTTGCCGTTTGGATGCCCGTACCCGTAAAGGCGTACTGCTCGGCCGAAGCAAGGGCCGCAAGGTCGGCGGGAGCGAACTGCGCGCAATCGGCAAAGGCCGAGAAGCCTACCTTTTCGCACGCGCTCAAATCGAGGGTCGCCAGTTGTGCGCACCCGTAAAAGGCCTGTGCGCCCACTTCGGTCGGCGTTCCCGTCACGCTCTGCAACACGGCGCACCCCTCAAAGGCGAAATCGGGAATGACGGCCAGCCCGCCGATATTCACATTTTGGAGGGAAACGCACCCGCGGAAGGCACCCTGCCCCACCTTTTTGAGGGAGCCGCCGAGGGTCACGGAGACCAGCCCCGTTTCCGCAAAGGCCTTTGCGGCGATCTCCCGCACGGGCAAATTGCCGACCCCCCAAGTATCGGGAATGGTGATCTCGCCCCCTTCGATGCTCCCGATGCCCGTAACGATGTAATATTCCCCGTCCGCGCTCAGCCGGAAGGCGAGGCGGGGGCTCACTTCCTGTCCGCATACGGCGCACACGCGGCTGCGGCCGAAAAAGACATGCTCCTCTTCGTCCGCCTTGACTTCGTGTCCGCAAGCGGAAGCCCGCCAATGGGTATATTCCCCGCCCGTGAGCGTCTCTTCGAAGGTATGGCCCGCGGGGGTCTCGTTGCCGCGGAAGGAATATCCGCAGTCCTTGCAGGTAAATTGGGTATAGCCGCCCTCGTCGCAGTCGTGCACGAGGGTCTCCGCATAGTCGTGCGCCTCCCTTCCCGCGGGCAGTCCGCAGACGAGGCAGGGGTGCCAATGGGCGCTCTCGCTGTACTCGACCACCTTTTCGTCGAAGGTATGGGCGAGGGGCGCAACGGGGGTATCCGCATACCAATAGCCGCACGCGCAAGCATGCTTGGTGTAGCCCGCCGAGGAGCAGGTCGGTTGCACCACCGTCACCTCATCGCATTCGTGGGGGAGAACTTCGGCCGCCCCTTCTCCGTTCAGCGACGGTTTCCAGTGCCCCTCCTCGTTATAGCGGAACGCTTCCCACGTTTCGGGCGCGTTCGGCGCGGTGGGGTCGGAGGTATAGGAGTACCCGCACGCGCAGATATGTAAGGTATAGCCCGCATTTTCGCCCGCGGGGATGACCGTCTCGGTGAATTCATGCGCGCTCTTGCCGGTCTTTGCGTCGTGGCCGCAGGTTGCGGGGTGCCAATGGGCCTCTGCGTCGAACGCCCATTCCTGCGAGTAATCATGGGTGTGCTCCTCGTCCGTGCAGGCGGCCGCGGCAAAGGCGACCGTGCAGACGAGGGCTCCCAACAGACACATCTTGATTTTACCGTATCTTCTCATCCTGCTTTCCCTTCCTCAACGATTTTTCCGCGACTTGCGCACAAAGAGGACCGCGCCGAACAGCACGCCCGCCAACAGCACGGCGATCTCCGCCCCGTTCGCCGCCGCGCCGCAGCCGGAGGGCGCGGGGGTATTGTCCTCGGCCGTGCCTTCGGCAAATTGAACGGCTCCCCTCTCCACTTCCACAAAGTAGCGGGCCACGGTGCCGTCCTCGGCGGTTACGGTCACATCGAGTTTCCCCTCTTCGGAGGCAAATCCCACCTTTGCGCTCGCCCCGGCCGAAACTTCGGCCGCCGCCGTTTTGAGGAGGTCCTCCAACTGCACGCCCGCGGGCGCGGTGTAACGGGCCGTCCCGTCGGTGAAGTGCAATTCTTCGCCGTTCAGGGTGAATTTTTCGAGTTGGGCCGCACTGCTCATCTTCACGAGGGTCACGGTATAGGTGCGCTTTGCGCCGTTTTGGGCCGTCACGGTCACCGTCACTTTGCCGGTCCCGTCGGGGCTCCCCACCGCCGCATTGGCCGAAGAAGAAGCCGCCGTCGCGCCCACTTGGGGGGCTGTATCGCCCTTATATTTCACGGTATAGTCCGCCGTCTCTGCGTCAAAACCCTCTATCTCCCTGCCGCCCACGGTCAGGGAGGCAAGGCGGGCGTCGGTGTCCCGTTCGGTGAGGTCGATGCGGTAGACCCGCACATTCACGCCGTCCGCCGCGGTCACGGTGACGTACACCGCATTCGCCGTCCTGTCGTACCTCTTTTCCGCCCTTGCGCCGGCGGCCGCGGGGGTCGCGGTGAGTTTTTGGAAGAAGTCCTCCCCCTTGCCCTTGTCGAGGGTGACGGCAAACTCCGTCCTCCCCGCCTCAAAGGCGAGGGAATAGCCCTCGGCGGAGAGCGCCGACAGGGCAACGTCCGCTGAACGCACCTCGGGTTGCAGGTAATAGCGCTCCGTCTCCCCGTTTTCGTTCGTAATTTGAATTTCGATCTTTCCGCTCACCAAATCGCTCTCGGTGTAGGTATATTTTGCTCCTTTTTCGGCGGTTGCGCCGTCCGCGAGCGCGATCTCCACCTCCAAATCGAAGTCGTCGGCCGAAGTTACGGGCACTTTTGCCGTTTTTTGCGCGTCAAAGTCCCCCGGCGCGAGGGTGGCCGTCCCCAAACTCCCCTTCACGGTCATGGAAGTGAAAGTCCCCGTCCCCTTTTCCGTAAAGAGAAGGCGGTAATACACGCCGTGCTCGGGGAAGGGGGTATAGTCGCAGCGCACGGTGGCTACATGGGTCTCTTTGTCGTAGGAAAAGTCCGCCTTGTAGTGTTCCGCCGCGTCGTCGCCCTCAAAATGCTTCACCGCGATGTCCCCCGCGCCGATCTTGCCGAGGTCGGTCCCCGCGGGCACCTTTACCGCGATGTCCCCCGCGTGTTCGGGCACGGGAATGTCGATGTTGTTCCCCCCGTCCGCTTTATAGCCCAATTTTTCGGCCTGCACGCCGATGAGGGGGCGGCGGAATTTGACAATCGCCCTATTGTGCGCCTCCCCTTTGGTCAGATCGAGCACGATCCCCGCTTCGTCCTGAGCGGCGCTCGCAGGCCCCGTGAGGGGGGTATAGGAGTAGGTCACGCCGCTGTCCGTAATGCCCGTCTTGGTCCCGTCGGGTCCGTCCGTCACCGACGTCGCGCCGGCGAGGAGGAGTTCCTCGGGATAGGCGATCCCCGTCGCCTCCACATATTCGGGCAAGCCGTACACGAGTTCGGCGGAGGGCTCGTATTCGAAGTACAGGTCGCGCACTTCGTCCTCCGTCATCGCGCCGTTGTAGATGCGCAGTTCGTCGAGGATATCGGCGCGGTCTGCCGTCGTATCGTGCGCAAGGCGGATGCCGAGTTGGCCCAAACTCTGATTCTTCGCCGCCGCCATGATGGACTTCAAAACGGTGGGGACCTGATCTCTTTCCGCAAACGTCTGCTTCAAAACGCCGTCGCGGTAGGCCTTCATCTCCGTTTCGGTCACCGTATAGGTCACCTGATACCAGGTGTCCGCCTTCATGTTATCGACGTAAGCGCCGCCGTTATCGCCGTTCGTATTGTAGTGCTCGATGATAAAGGAGTCCCAGCCGGCGCCCTCCGCCATCGTACCCACCGCATGCGCGGAACAGTTGCCTTTCCACGGGTCCGCTTCTCCCGCCTTACCGTCATGAGGGCCGCGCCCCGCGTTGCCCTGCATGGTGCCCTTGCCGAGCCGTCCGCCGTTCGTTCCGTCCCAAAATTCGACGAGGCTCCCCCAGTAGGTCGTGATGTTCTTCACCCAAAGGGAGATGGTCATGCCCGTCGCGTCCGCGGGAAGATGAAAGGTCGCACGCGCGTGCGCCTTGCCCGTGAAGGAGAGGGCTCCTCCGGACTTTCCCTCCGCCACCGGGGTCACAACGCCGGCGTCGGCATTGTTCACGTGGTTTTGGATCTTGGCGTCCCAGGCCGTCTTGGCCACAAAGGTCTGCGAGCCGCTGTCCCACTGTGTCGCCGCAAGTTTTTGCCCCGCGCCCGTCGAGGTCTCGTCGAGCGCATAGCGCACCACGAGATCTTCGTTGCGCGCGGCGGCCGCTTCGCTCACTTCCGCGCTCGCGGGGAGGGCCTTGCCGCCCGCCGCAAAGGGCAAAGCAAACAAAAGGGCGCCCAAAGCGCAGCATGCGCCCGCGCGGACGGCCCCTTTCCAACGATGTTTCCTGCTTCCCATAGCATTCTCCCAATAGTTCGGTGCCGCAAGCGTATCACAAAGCGGGCGCCCGTGTCAACATGAAACAAAAAAAGAGAAATAATATCTATATTTTCGCCGATTCAGAGAATTTTATATGGAAGATATTTATGTTTTATGTTTTTATCTTGCAAATGGGCGTTCGGTATGGTAGGATAGGAACGCTCATGATATCCCATCGGAGGAGAACTGCATGAAACGGCTCATCGCTATCATCGGAGCGTCCGTCCTGTGCGGCGCCTTGCTTTGCGGGTGCGCGGCTACGGGTACGGGCGTCCAAACGCTCACCGCCGAAAATGCGGGCGCTATGGGGGAGGAGAGCGCGCTCTCCCTGCCTGGCGGCACGTCTGCCGCGCCCTTTGAGGGGGGCGAAGTTCTCGCGCCCGAAAGCGTCCTGCCCGCGCAAGGGGAGGTAGCCGCGCCCGCGGCCCTGCCCGAAGCCCCCGCGGCGGAAGGGGCGGAGGCGGTCCCCGAGGCGAGCGGCGAATATCTTTCCCCTCTCGTCACCCTGCGCGCCGATCCTTACCTTTATAAATATGAGGGCACCTATTACTTCACGGGTTCCTATCCCGAATACGACCGCATCGCACTCACCTCGGCGGACTCCGTCAACGGCATTGCGGCGGCCGTGCCCAAGACGATCTGGAAGATGAGCGAAGCCACCTATTCCCGCTACGTATGGGCGCCCGAGATCCACTATGTCATGGGCGAGTGGGTCATCTACTTTGCTTACAGTCAGGGCAGTCTGTGGGATATCCGCTGTTGCGCCCTCCGTTGCAAGGGGAACGACCCCATGCACGACGATTGGGAGTACATGGGCATGATCAAGACGGCGAAGGGGGATAGTTTCTCCAACGCCAACAACATGTCCCTCGATATGACGGTGTTCTATCACGACGCCCTCGATACATGGTTTGCGATCTGGGCGCAAAAGCCGGGCTCGTCCAACCTCTATCTCGCCCCGCTTGCCGATCCCTTCACCCTTGCGTCGGCGCCCATCCTCCTCACCCAGCCCGAGTACGCTTGGGAGAAGGAGCGCGAATCGGTCAACGAAGGACCCGCGGTGTTGAAGCATGCGGGCAAGATCTTCGTGAGTTTCTCGGCCGCGGCCACGGGTTATGAGTATTGCATGGGTCTCTTGGAGATCGACGCCTGCGACGACCCGATGGAGATTGCCAACTGGACGAAATATACGGAGCCCGTATTCAAGACGGACGAAGCGTTGAAGATCTACGGTCCGGGGCACAACTGTTTTGTGGAGGGGGATAACGGGGAGCAACTGTGCATCCTGCACTTCCGCAATTACAAGGATATCACGGGCGATTCCCTGCTTGATTTCAACCGTCACGCGCACGTCATGAAAATCACGTACGATAAGAGCGGCCGTCCGCAGTTCAACCTGACCGCCGACGAACTCTACAACGCCCAATTCACGAACGACTGATCGCCCCAAAGGCCTACCCTTTCCCAAAGGGGAGGCTCCGCCGTAGGCGGTGGTGGGGATTCTTCCTCAATTCCACTTTCCCGCCCAAAGGGGAGCCTTCCTTATGGCTTTCGGGAAAAGGCGACCGTATGATGTGCGGAGCCTTTTCCCGCAATGGGTGTCCCGCCCCTACCTTGCCCTACCCTTCTTTGATGGGGAGCCTTCCTTACGGCTTTCGGGAAAAGGCGACCGTATGATTTGTTGAGTCTTTTCCCGCAATGGGTGGCACGGCCCCGCCGTGACGGGTGGGGATGGCCCTCTCCCTCTCCCCCTTGCCCTACCCTTCCGTGGAAGGGGAGGGTGGCACGGCCCCGCCGTGACGGGTGGGGATGGTCCCCGATTTTCGCATTACAATTCAAAAACGACGGCAAATGATTTTTGCTCCGTGTTTTTCCCTCCGCCCCCAGCCCCGCCCGGGGGCCTTTTTTCTCCCCCCTTTCTTTGCTTCCCCATTCCGCCCCCAAACTTGCCCTCCCCTTGCGTAAAGGGGAGGGGTAGGGGTGGGGATACGCCCTTAATTTTCCC
>CANQAZ010000044.1 GCA_947589555.1 uncultured Clostridia bacterium
GAAGCAGGGCACGCTGAGCCCTTCGAGCCGGTCCACGAGCCCCATGCAAAGGGGGTCATCGGGCGTAACGACGGCGAAATCGGGCCTATGCTCTTTTGCAAAGGCGACGATGCCGTCGAGATCGGTCGCTCTTATGGGCACGCATACGGCGTCCGCGGCAATGCCTCCGTTTCCGGGCAGGCACCAGATTTTCCCACAGCGTTTGCTCTTTTTCAGCGTTTTGACGACGGCGTGTTCCCGTCCCCCGCCCCCGACAACGAGTATATCCATCGCTCTCCTCCCTGACGTTTTTACCACCCCCTCTCGGGGTGTTGTCGTGTGCCGTGCAACGCACGGCGCGCTTTGCGCGGAGCAGGGTTCCCCTGCGGCAGCGCACACAATTTGCGCGATACTTCGCGCTTAATGACGGGTCGCGCGAATGAGAGGTTGACCCGAGAGGACGCAAACGCCCATTTCCTCGTTCGATTTATTTTTGAGCATGCCCGCAAGGCAGACGAAAAAAGAAATCGAACGAAACTTCTCAGTGGTGGAACAGCCGCATCCCCGTAAACGCCATCACCATGTTGTGCGCGTCGGCGGCCTCCACCACCAAATCGTCCCGCACGCTCCCGCCGGGCTCGGCGATGTACGAAACGCCGCTCCTTGCCGCCCGCTCGATGTTGTCCGCAAACGGGAAAAAGGCGTCGCTCCCCAAAGAAACGCCCGAAATGCCCGCAAGATATTCCGCCTTTTCTTCGCGGGTGAAGGGCTCGGGCCGAACGGCAAAATTCTGCCGCCAAACGCCGTCGCCCAGCACCTCTTCGCTCTCGTCGGAGAGGTATAGATCGATGATGTTGTTCTTTTCGGGCCGCCCCACCCCCTCCGCAAATTGTAGGGAGAGCACCTTTTCGTGTTGCCTCAGGTGCCATAGATCGGCTTTCTGCGCCGCGAGCCGCGTACAGTGGATGCGCGATTGTTGTCCCGCGCCCACGCCGATGGCCTGTCCGTCCGCCGCAAAGCACACCGAATTGGACTGCGTGTACTTCAAAGTGATGAGCGAAACAATGAGGTCCGCCGCCCTGTCCGCGGGCAGATTTTTGTTCTTTGTGACGATGTTATCGAGCAGCGTTTTGCCGATTTTGAAGTTGTTGCGCCCCTGTTCGAAGGTCACGCCGAACACCTGCTTGCGCTCGACGGGGGCGGGGACGTAATCCTTGTCGATTTTTACGATGTTGTATCCGCCCTTGCGCTTTCCTTTCAGAATTTCCAATGCTTTTGGTGAATAGGCGGGCGCGATGATGCCGTCCGAGACCTCGCGGGCAATGATCCTCGCCGTCACCTCGTCGCACTCGTCGGAGAGGGCGATGAAGTCGCCGAAGGAGGACATCCTGTCCGTCCCCCGCGCCCTTGCGTAGGCACAGGCGAGGGGGCTGTCGTCCAGTCCCTCGATATCGTCCACAAAACAGGCCTTTTTGAGGGCGGGGCCCAATTTTTTACCGATCGCGGCGGACGTGGGCGAAACGTGCTTAAAACTCGTCGCCGCAACCGCGCCGGTGCTCTCTTTGAGTTCTTTCACGAGTTGCCACGCGTTGAACGCGTCGAGAAAATTGATATATCCAGGCCGCCCGTTCAAAATTTCCACGGGCAAATCGCTCCCGTCCGCCATGAAGATACGCGCGGGGGATTGGTTGGGATTGCATCCGTATTTGAGCGGAAATTCTTTCATCTTCTCCACCTCATTTGACGTATTTATTGTACAAAACGCGCTCCGTTTCCCCCGTTTTGAGGTCCACGGCGCGGCAATAGAGCGCAATTTTATTGTCTGCGTCGAGATTTTCCCAAATTTCGGCCGCAATGGCGGAAAGGTCGTTGCCGATCTTCACCCGCTCGGGCTCCCCCTCGAAGGAGGGCAGGGGCGTCCCGTCCTTTTTGTAGGTATGCAGATAGTGCCCCGTGCCGCTTTCGGGCTCGTAGCAGTAAAAATAGCGATTGCACTTCTTGCCCTTGCCGTCCGCGCACTTCAAAACGGACATCTCGTAAGAATAGTCCGCCGCCCTCTTTCCGAGGTGCAGAATGGCGCTGATGCGGGGGGTAAAGTTGGGCGCGTCGGGCTCGAACGTGCGCCCCATCAGGGCGTGGCGGAAGCAATGCCCCGCCTTCACGGACAGCGCGATGGTATCCGTCTGGTTGCCGTTGGTGACGATGATATCCCGCCCCACGCTCTTCACGGGCGAATAGAGAATGAGGGAGGGATCCTCCACCTTTTCGCTATCAAAGGGCTCCGTTCTCACCTCATCGCCGTATTCGGAAAGCACGCGGTTGCGGGAGTTTGCGCTCCTGCCCATGATGAAGTAGGCAAACACGGCCCTCTTGCCGTCCCTCGTCTTTCCGGCGATGATGCCCCTGCCGGGATAGGAGCACGCGCCCACGGCGCGCGCCAAACTTTTTTTGGTACTCATCGGGATTCACCTCTCATTTTTTTACATACTTGTTGGATCGCCGCGGGGTAGATGACCCACTCCGCCTCGCGCATCACGCGCTGTTGCAACCCTTCGGGGGTATCGCCCTCCCTCACTTCCACCGCCTTTTGGGCGAGGATGGGCCCGCCGTCGCATTCCTCGGTGACAAAGTGCACCGTCGCGCCCGTCACCTTCACGCCGCGGGCGAGAACGGCCTCGTGCACGTGCAGGCCGTACATACCCTTCCCCCCGAAGGCGGGCAACAGCGCGGGGTGGATGTTGAGGATGCACCCCTCATACTCCTTCACAAAATCCGCCGAAAGCACGGTCAGAAAGCCCGCGAGCACGACAAGTTCCGCGCCGTGCGCTTTGAGAGAGGCGAGAATGGCCCCCTCCCGCTCTGCCCGCGGATACTCTCTTTTGTCGAATACGGCGGTCTCCGCGCCGAAATGTTTCGCGCGTTCCACGGCGTACGCCTCTTTGCTGTCCGCAATGACGAGCGTCACCTCTCCGTCGGGGAGGTTTCCCGCCGCCTGCGCATCCAGAATGGCCTGTAAATTGGTCCCGCCGCCCGAACAGAGCACGGCGATCTTCACCTTGTTCATACGATCTCCACGCCCTCGCCCTCAACGATGACGCCGAGGCGGTAGGCCTCTACACCCTTTTGCCTCAAAAGGGCGATCGCCCTCTCCGCGTCCCCTTCGGCGACCGTGACCGTCATGCCCACCCCCATGTTGAAGGTGTTGAACATATCGCGCTCGGAAATGCCGCCCGCCCGTTGGATATACGAAAAAACGGGAGGAGTTTTCACGTCGCTTTTTTTGATTTTCACGCCCAGCCCTTTGGGGATGGAGCGCGGCATATTCTCGTAGAATCCTCCCCCCGTGATGTGCGAAACGCCCTTGACCTTCACCTCGCCAAAGAGGGCGAGCATGGGCTTCACATAGATGGCGGTGGGTTCGAGCAGCACTTCGCCGAGGGACTTCCCGCCGAGTTCCTTTACGGGCGCGTTCAAATCGGCGCGTTCCACATCGAGGACCTTCCTCACGAGGGAAAACCCGTTGGAATGTACGCCCGTCGAGGGCAGGGCGAGCACCGCGTCGCCCGCGGCCGTGTCCGAGCCGTCCACGATTTTTTTCCTGTCCACCATGCCCACAGCAAAGCCCGCGATATCGTAGTCGCCCTCGGGCATGGTGCCGGGGTGTTCGGCCGTCTCGCCGCCCACAAGGCGGCATCCCGCGCGCACGCACCCCTCGGCCACGCCGCCCACGATATCCGCGATCTTTTCGGGGATATTTTTCCCGCAGGCGATGTAATCGAGGAAGAAGAGAGGCCGCGCGCCGCAACAGATGATATCGTTCACGCACATGGCGACGCAATCGATGCCGATGGTATCGTGCCTGTCCAAAAGTTGGGCGATGCGCAGTTTGGTGCCCACGCCGTCGGTGCCCGAAACGAGCACGGGCTCCTCCACGCCTTTGAGGTCGAGGGGGTAGAGCCCGCCGAAGCCGCCGATGCCCTCCTCCGCGCCTGCGGGCAGGGTGCGCGCGACGTGCTTTTTCATGAGTTCCACCGCCCGATATCCCGCGGTGATATCCACCCCCGCCTCTTTATAACTTTCCGAAAAACTCTTCTGCATAACCCTCTCCTCTTCCCGCCATGCGGGAGGATCTCCCCCCCCTCGGAGGGAGCCACTCAATCCTTCCGATACTTCGGATTTTCGCTGATGGGCCGTTCGAAGCGGTTCTTCTCCCCCGCCGTCGGCTGTTCGGTGGGATAGTTCCCGTCGAAGCAGGCCGTGCAAAAACCCGTGCCGTCTCCCCCCGCGAGAAAGGCGACCTTTTCGAGGGGGAGATACCCCACGCTGTCCGCGCCGATGATCTGCGCGATCTCCTCCACGGTGTGCTTACAGGCGATGAGGTTTTCCCGCGAGTCGATGTCCGTGCCGTAGAAGCAGGGGTTGAGGAAGGCGGGCGCCGAGGAGAGCAGATGCACCTCCGTTGCGCCGGCGGCCCTCAACATCTTCACGATGCGGGCGCACGTCGTGCCGCGCACGATGGAATCGTCCACGAGCACCACCCGCTTCCCCTCGATGGCCGACCTCAAAACGTTGAGTTTGATGCGCACCCTGTCCTCGCGGGCGGCCTGGACGGGGGCGATAAAGGTCCTGCCGATGTACTTGTTTTTGATGAATCCGATGGCGTACGGAATGCCCGAGGCCTCCGCATAGCCGTAGGCGGCGTCCAGACCCGAATCGGGCACGCCGACGACGACGTCCGCATCGATGTGATATTTTTCCGCAAGGAAGCGGCCCGCCCGTTTTCTCGCCTCGTGCACCGATTTCCCCTCGATGACGGAGTCGGGGCGGGCGATGTAGAGGTATTCAAAGACGCATAAACTCTTTTTTCCACCACAATGGGAGCGTTCGAAGAGAACGCCGTCTTGGGTGAACACGAGCATTTCGCCGGGGTCGAGTTCGCGGATGAGGGTGGCGCCCACGGCGTCGAGCGCGCAACTTTCGGAGGCGACGAGGTATGCGCCGTCCTCCCGCTTGCCGTAACAGAGGGGGTGGAAGCCGTTCGGGTCGCGGACGGCGATGAGTTTGGAGGGAGACATCACCACGAGGGAGTAAGCCCCTTTGAGCCTGTCCATCGCGCCGAGCACCGCCTCTTCGATGGAGCGCCGCTTCACCCGTTCTTTGGTGATGATGTAGGAGATGACCTCGGTATCGGTGGTCGTGTGGAAGATGCTCCCCTCCTCTTCGAGCGCGCGGCGGAGTTCGTAGGAGTTGACGAGGTTGCCGTTGTGGGCGAGGGCCATATTGCCTTTCAAGTGGTTGACGACGATGGGCTGGGCGTTCTCCCTTCCGCCGCATCCCGTGGTGGAATAACGCACGTGCCCGATCGCCATGTTTCCTTCGCCGAGGCGGGCGAGGTTTTCGGCGGTGAACACGTCGTTGACGAGCCCTTCGTCCTTATAAGTCGTAAAAACGCCGTCGCGGTTGACCACGATGCCGGCCGATTCCTGCCCGCGGTGTTGCAGGGCGAAGAGGGCATAATAGCAGATGCCCGCCACATCCCGCACATCGGGCGCAAAAATGCCGAATACACCGCATTCCTCGTGAATTTGAGACATAGCCTCCTCCCGTCCCCTCTTTTCTTATTTCCCTTCCGTGATTCTCTTGAAAATTTCCCGGTACGCGTCCTCCACGCCGCCGAGGTCGCGGCGGAAGCGGTCCTTATCGAGTTTTTCGCCCGTCTCGGCGTCCCAGAAGCGGCAGGTATCGGGGGAAATTTCGTCGGCGAGCACAACGGTGCCGTCGGGAAGCCTCCCGAATTCGAGTTTGAAGTCGATGAGCCGCACGCCGAGCCGCAAAAAGTACTCTTTCAGCACGCCGTTCACCTTGAACGCGTACTCCTTGATGCGCGCGATCTCCTCCTTCGTCGCAAGGCGGAGGGCAACGGCATGATAGGCGTTGATGAGGGGGTCGTGCAGGTCGTCGTTCTTGTAGGAAAATTCGATGGTGGGCTCGTCGAACACGATGCCCTCCTCCACGCCGTACCGCTTGGAAAAACTCCCCGCGGAGACGTTGCGGACGATGACTTCGAGGGGGACGATGTTCACTTTTTTGACGAGGGTCTCCCGCTCCGAGAGTTCTTCGACGAAGTGGGTGGGCACGCCCTCCTGTTCGAGGAGTTGCATCAGCATGTTGGACATGCGGTTGTTGACGGCGCCCTTGCCCGCAATGGTGCCCTTTTTGAGGCCGTCGAACGCGGTGGCGTCGTCCTTGTAGGAAACGATGACGAGCGCGGGGTCGTCGGTCGCGAATACTTTTTTCGCCTTGCCTTCATAGAGTTGTTCTCTTTTTTCCATGCCGATATCTCCTTAAAAATTTTCGGGATCGAACGGGTCGCTCTTTCCGCCGCCCTCTCATTTTCCGTATTTTGCGTTGATATTTTTGTCCTTTTCCAGCACATTTTTCGCCGCTTTTTCGCGCGCGGCGAGGAGTTTTTCGTACAGCGCGCCGTCCTCCGCGGCGAGGATCTCGGCCGCCAGATAGGCCGCGTTTTTCGCCCCGTCGATGGCGACCGCCGCCACGGGGACGCCCGAGGGCATCTGCACGGTGGAAAGCAGGGCGTCCATGCCCCCCAGCCCGCCGCTCGCCACGGGAATGCCGATGACGGGGAGCGCAGTGCTTGCCGCGAGCGCGCCCGCGAGATGGGCCGCCATGCCCGCGGCGGCGATGAGCACGCCGAAGCCCCTCTTTCGGGCGTTTTCGGCGAATTTGCGCGCCTCGGCGGGGGTGCGGTGGGCGGAAAAGACGTGCGCTTCGTAGGGGATCTCCAGCTCCTCCAAAACGGCAAAGGTCTTTTCGGCGACGGGCAAATCGGAATCGGAGCCCATGATCACGGCAACTTTTTTCATGGCATGTACCTCTCGCAAAAAATAAAATAAGGCGGTTTTTTCTGCGCCGAAAAAACTGCCTTTCCTACGAACAAATGGTCTGATTTTTGCCCCGCATTCCGCGGAGAAAACCGCTTGCGTCGTTCATGGTGATATTATAGCAAAATCCCCCCGCTCTCGTCAAGCGAATGAGGGAGGAAATGTTTTATCGTTTTTTGTGCGTACGGGACAAGCGCGGGCAAAAGCGCGGGTAGAAGCGCGGCAAAACCTATCCTCGCCCCGTCTGCGCGCTCCTATTTCTGGTTAAACTTTTTTCTCACCACCCAATCGGTGACGCGTTCGGGCAACATCTTATACAAATACCGCGCAACGCCGTTTTTGCCTCCCGCGGCGGCCACGGTGGGCGGATTGCGCTTTTCGGCAAGTTTCAGAATGGCGTCGGCGACGAGCGATGGGCTCATGCCGCCCTGTTCCATATTGGCGAGCGCGGCGCTGGCCTTTTTGAGGGAGGAGGAATAATCCAAACTCTCCTCTTCGCCGTACACCCTGCGGTTATAGGTGAAATCGGTGGAGGTCCCCCCGGGGAGCACGGCGCTCACTCTTACGCCGCTCCCCCGCAACTCCAAATCGGCCTCCCGCGCGAGCATGACGAGGGCGGCTTTGGAGGAGGAATAAAACCCGTCGTACGGAATGGGCATATCGCCCCCCAAAGAGCCGACGAGCACCGCCCTGCCGCCCCGTTTTTTGAGGTAGGGCGTCGCGGCGCGCAGGGCCTCGATCGCGCCGAAGTAATTGACCTCGAAAAGGTACCTGTAATCGTTGCTTTTTGCGTGTTCGAGGGGGGCAGCCATCGAAAATCCCGCCGAATAGACGAACAGATCGACCCCCTCCGCCTCCGCGCCGATGTCCTCGATGGCCTTTTTGAGTTCCCCCTCCTGCGCGGCGTCCGCCGTCACGGTGCGCACCCGTTCCCCGCGGAAGGGGGTGCGGGAGATGTTGAACACGCGGTACCCCCGTCCCACCAGTTTGAGGGCGGTCTCCCTGCCGATGCCCGAAGATCCCCCCACAACGATCGCCGTTTTTCTCGGCGGCGCAAGGTGCTCCGCCTCCTTTGTTTGGCCAGAATTTTCCTTTTTCATCATATAGATTATGTGCCGCCCGCGCACGCTCTATACCTGTTTTTTTGGGGAAAATCACGCAAAAACGGCAAAACGCTGTGAGATTTGCCTAACCGAGGGCCACATCCAACAGCATCATGAAGCAAAATCCCGCCACAATGCCGGCGGAGGCGAGCGTCTTGTTGCCCGCAAAGCATTCGGGCACGAGTTCGGCGCACACCACCGCGATCATGGCGCCGGCCGAAAAGGCGAGGGCCCAGGGCAGGAGCCCGGCGATCACGCTTGCGGCGAGGGCGCCGAGGGCGCACGCGGGGATCTCCACCGCGCCCGAGCCCTGCGAAAAGAGGAAACTGCGGGTGCGCGAAAGCCCCTCTTTGCGGAGGGGAAAGGCGACGCACATCCCCTCGGGGAAGTTCTGCACGGCGATCCCGGCGGCGAGGAGGAGGGCGGAGAGGGCGGCCCCGTCGGCGAGGGGGGTCGCGGCAAAGGCCACGCCCACGGCCATGCCTTCGGGGATGTTGTGGAGGGTCACGGCGAGGAAGAGGAGGGCGTTTCTGCCGCCGCCGAGGGCGGCGAACCCCTTTTGGCGGCGGGAAAAGAAGAGATCGGAGAGGATGATAAAGGCCCCGCCGAGGAGAAAGCCGATGGTCACGGTTGCAAAAGAGGGCAAAACGCTGTCGTATTCGAGGGCGGGGAGGAGGAGGGAGAAAAAACTTGCGGCGATCATGATACCGGCGGCGAAGGCGGAGAAGAGGGTCATGACGGCGGCGGAGGGCCGTTTGGAGAAAAAGACGCAGGCGGCGCCGAGGGCGGTCATGGCGTACATGAAGGCGGAAGCGAGGAGCGCCTGTTGATAGGGCGCAAGGGACGAGAACCACAGCATTTGTAAAACCCCCGAGTGAGGACGGCGCAACGGCGCAGTCACTTCATCCTATGCTTCCCGCTCCCGTTTTGCCCCTTCCCCTCCGCCCCCGCCTAAAACGCCGCCGCCTTTCTTTGCCTCTCTTTCGTTCTCCGCCCCTCCCCCTTTAAATTTTCATAATTTTTCCTATCCTGTCTTGACAATGCCAAAAATGCGTAGTATAATGATTTCAAGTCAAATGATTTGGGGGGAATTTTATGGATTATCTGGTTTTGGGCGTTTTCACGCTCCCGCTGACGGTATTCGTGCTCATCTACTACTCCTATTTGTTCCGGCATACCGATCACGACGTTTCGTTTTTCCTTTCGGTGAGTCTCATATCGCTTGTGATGAACCTGTTCACGAACGGCGGCGGGCTCTACGAATTGGCGTTCCTGTATTTGGGGATCGCGGTGCTGTTTATCGCGCTGGGGTTTGCCGTCGATACGCAGGCCACCGTCGCGTTTTACACGTCGATCGGCCCGTGGTTTAAGAACACGTTCACCAATGTAAAACTCATCGGATGGCAAGCGTTGTCGTTCTGTTTCCCTGCGGGTGCGGCGCTGTATTTCGCATGGTATAAGGGAGAAAAACACGAATTGGCGGTGGAGTGCGGCAAGTGTGCCCTTTGGGGACTGTTGAGCATAGCCGTTCTGCTGTGGGCCATACTTGGCATCGTGCTGTAAGGCGGTGGAGGCATAAGGTCTCCGCAAGAAATTTCCGAGAATCTCATCCCGCGCCCCGCGCGGGATTTTCTTTTTCCGCTTTTTTCCTTCCGCCTCTCTCTTTGCCCTCCCCTTTCCGCCCTCATCTCCCCCCACACGCCAAAGCCGCCCCGCGCAACATCGCGCGGGGCGGCTCTCTCCGTCCGTTATCAAATTCCGCTCAACTGCTCGGCATATTTTGCCGCCAATTTTTGCAAAGCGGGAATATCGATCTCCCCCTTGCCGATCGCAACTTTCAAATACTTGCCGTTGAACGCCTCAAAAACCCCCTCCGAAACGGGCACAAGTTGCGCAAATTCCTCATACGTAAACAGGCCGTAAGTTTCAATATTTTTTTCTACCTCCTGATTTTTATATCAACGCCCATTGATCGTCATAATATGTATCGCTCGGGGTCCAATCCTCCACTATATACCGTCGATAAACAGGTATCGCCACCAACACCATATCCAGTTGTTTTAGGGCGTCGCACGCTTCGAACACCTTTGCTTTATCGTGCATATCCAATTCCAACTCAAACAGATGATTCGTCTCTGTGGAGGGCAATTTCAGCGTTTCCGTCCATTTCGTGATCGTGACATAGGGATAATTATAACAATATTTTATGGAGACAATCTCCGCGACGTCATCCACCACAGAAAATTCTTGAAATCCGATCTCCCGCAGGTCGTCATAGGCGCTTCTGAGGATCACCTCTACCTTGTTGTCCTCAAAGTCGTCATCGACCGACGGCTCGCGGAGCGGCTTATATTGCTCCAACAAAAACAGATCCTCTTCGCTCAACGGGATCTCCGATCTGTCCGGTCCCTTTTCGCCGCACGCCGCCAGCACGCCCACGACCGCGCACACCGCAATGAGACACACGATTGCAC
>CANQAZ010000045.1 GCA_947589555.1 uncultured Clostridia bacterium
TCAAACAAGCCGGTGCCGGAGGAGGTCATCCGCCGCATCTGCGAAGCGGGCACCTACGCCGCGACGGGGCGGGGGCAACAGTCGCCCGTTATCCTCGCCGTCACCAATAAGGAACTGCGGGACAGGCTCTCCGCGATGAATGCCGCCGTCATGGGCGCAACGGGGGATCCCTTTTACGGCGCGCCCGTCGTGCTCGTCGTTTTGGCGGAGCGGAGCGTGCACACCCACGTGTACGACGGGAGCCTTGTGATGGGCAATCTGATGCTCGCCGCCGAGAGCGAGGGCGTGGGCAGTTGCTGGATCCACCGCGCGCGGGAGGAGTTCGATAGCGAGGAGGGCAAAAAAATTCTTCGCGATTTAGGTATCGAGGGGGACTACGAGGGCATCGGCCACTGCGTGTTGGGCTATCCCGACGGCCCGAAGAAGCCCGCCGCTCCCCGCAAGGAAAATTACGTCGTGTATGTGAAATAAAATCGCCGAAAGACTGTTTTTAAGGTTAGATTTTTTGTGCGTTCAAAGTCATAAACGCCGATGTAGACGGGCATTTTTCGCCGATGAGGAGAATGGAAATGAAGTACGAGAATATCTCGATCAAAAATGCAATGAAGATGATCGCGCAAGGGCAGATGTATCTTCCGGAGATCCAAAGAAATTTTGTTTGGCGCGAAGAGCAAATCGAAAATCTTTTTGATTCGATTATCATGGGATACCCGATCGGTACGTTGCTGTTCTGGAAAACGACCAAAAAGGCCATTTCCGAAAGCAACCTCGTACTTTACGAATTTATTAAAGATTATCACCAAAGAGATTGCGCGGAAAATAAAAAAGCGCCCGAAAAACTGGTTACGGATTTCGATAATTATTACATTGTTTTGGATGGTCAGCAACGACTTTCGGCTCTTTATATTGCATTACAGGGAAGCATTGCTTTCAAAATCAAGAAAAAGTGGTGGAATACCAACGAGGCATTCCCCAAGAAAAAACTTTATTTCAATTTAGACTCGGCCGCAAATCAAAAGCAAGATGACGACGGATTTGTGAAACGCTTTTGGTTTTTCAGCGCGCAAGATGTTCCGACGGACCATGTATGGTTCAGGGTTTGCGATGTTTTGGATTTCGATACGGAATATGAAGTATTGCAGTACATAACGGCGCATAACTTAAACGAGCAACAAAGTAAAAATCTTTTGAAACTATACAAGATTTACATTGCCAATGGGGACGAGGCGATATTGAATTTCTATTCCATCGAGGAAGCCGATTATGATGATGTTCTGAACATTTTTGTCCGTATCAATTCTTCGGGAACGTATCTTTCCAAAACCGACCTCTTGTTTTCGACCATTGTTTCGGGTTGGACGGACGGCAGGGAAAAAATAGAAGGCCTCATTCGGGAATTGAACAATAAGGGTGAAAAATTCAATTTCAGTAAAGATTTTATTTTGAGGACGTGTCTCGTATTGACGGGGGCTCCCGTCAACCTTAAAATTGAGTCGTTCAAAAAAGATACGGTTGAAGTTATCCGTAACGAGTTTGACAATATTAAGTCGGCATTGATCAAGACAGTGAAAATGCTCGTTGATTTGGGCTTTTGTCAAGATAACATTTCTTCCTACAACGCATTGATCCCCGTCGCGTATTATATGTACAAGGGCGGTGCGGATTCGGAGGAAACGCTCAACGGTTTGCGGAAGTATTTAGTAGTTTCTTTTCTAAAAAACATCTATGGCGTCGCAAGCAATTCGGCGCTTTCCAATACCAGGGCGGCGCTGGAAAAAATAAAATGCGCCGCAATGCCCTTTGGACTGGAACTATTCAAGGACGTAATTTTGGTCGGCAACAGAAAATTCAGCATGAACAGAGAAGAGATTGAGGGGTATTTTTGGAAAGAAAAGGGTTGGTGCACCTTCTTATTGCTCACCGTTCTGTATCCCGAGAAAAAATTGGGGCATATCGAGTGGCATCAAGACCATGTTCATCCGTACGCAGGCTTTGATACGAACAAATTGAAGGCCGCGGGCATTACCGACAAGAAAACGATCGGGGATTGGCAATATCGGCGCAATACGTTGCCCAATCTACAACTTTTGGAAGGAAAAGAAAACGAAAGCAAAAACAAAACGACGTTGATCGAATGGTGCAATCAAGGCAATCGGGTTGCCTATTTGGATGACGATGTCTCAAAAGATATAAAAGACTTTGAGACTTTTTACGAGCGTCGCAAACAAAAAATGCTTGACGAACTTACGCGCATATTAAATGTTTGACCGAGAAAATTACGTCGTGTATGTGAAGTGAGGGGGGCTTCGGGTGCGCCGCGCGGGAGAAATGGCAACAAAAGAGGGACGTTATGAAAATTGAAGAACTCAACGAAATTGTGAAGAAAGCGAACTTGCGGGACGTCAAAAGGGCGCTCAAAGCGGCGGGATTTTGCAACTGCAAATGGAGCGTGCGTCTGCGCCGCGCGTCGCTTTATGACATTGCCACGGCGCCTTACGAGAAAACCCCCTATTTCCCCGACGCGAAAGGGAACGAGTACGTCGGCGACCTCTGCCGCAACGTCAAGGGTTACGAGGGGTACGAGTTCGTGATCCTGCAAGTCCTCGCGCCGTATAAGCGCGGTTGCGAGGACCTTTCGACGAAGAAAATGCTTATCTACGCAAAAGAACCGGCTTGATTCCCCGCCGCGGCTACTTCGCCCTGCGGGCTTGTGTGCCGCGCTTAGTAGACGAATGGTGCGCGCGGGGCGACCCCTGCGGGCTCTCACCTCTGACAAATACACCACAGAGCCCCTACGCAATCAGCGTAGGGGCTCTGTGGTGTACCCGCCGGGGCTCGAACCCGGAGTCGACGGCGTCGGAGGCCGTAATGTTATCCAATTACACTACGAGTACATATTCAATTTGCAATATTCCGCCGCCTTTCGGCGTACTTCGCCCTACGGGCTTGTGCCGCGCTTAGTAGACGAATGGTGCGCGCGGTACTTCATCGCTACGCTCCTCGTGCCGCCCTTAGCAGACGAATGGTGCGGGCGGGGCGGAGGCCGTAATGTTATCCAATTACACTACGAGTACGCAACGACGAAAATCATTATAGCACAACCGCGTAAAAAATGCTTTATATTTTTGCCCGAATATGGTAAAATAAAGAAAAATTTTTCAAAGGAGGCCCGTATGCCCGGAAAGACCGTCGTCGTCGGAATGAGCGGGGGAGTGGATAGTTCCGTCGCCGCCTTGCTCTTGAAGGAGCAGGGCTATCGCGTGATCGGCCTCTTCATGCGCAACTGGGAGGAGACGGACGTTAGCGGCGCATGCACCGCGGACGAGGATTTTGAGGACGTCAAGCGGGTGTGCGGCCTCCTCGATATCCCCTATTATACCGTCAATTTCGCCAAAGAGTACATGGAGCGCGTCTTTTCCTATTTTTTGGAGGAGTACGCGGTGGGCAGGACGCCCAACCCCGATGTTCTTTGCAACCGAGAGATCAAATTCGGTCCCTTCAAGGAGTATGCGGAGCGGCTCGGCGCAGATTTCATCGCCACGGGGCACTACTGCGGCATTTCGCACGAAAACGGCGTGCACCGCCTCTTGAAGGCGCGCGACCGGGGCAAGGACCAGACCTATTTTTTGTGCCAACTTACCCAAAAACAGTTGAACGGGGTGCTGTTTCCGCTTGCAGACCTCGAAAAAAGCGAGGTGCGCCGCATCGCCGAAGAGCACGGCCTTTCCACCGCGAGAAAGCGGGATTCTACGGGGATATGCTTCATCGGGGAGCGCAATTTCCGCAAATTTTTGTCCGAATATCTGCCCGCCAAGCCGGGGAAGATCGTCACGCTCGGCGGCGAGGAGGTCGGTGTCCACGGCGGGCTCATGTACTACACGCTCGGCCAGCGCCGCGGGCTCGATTTGGGCGGAAAGAAGGGGGAAGAGGGCCGTTGGTTCGTCGTCGAAAAGGATCTCAAAAATAATATATTGTACGTCTCCCACGGGGACGAAACCCCGCTCTATTCCCGCGCGTGCACGGTCACGGGGATGAATTTTATCCCAAACCCGCCAAACGCTGTGAGTTTTGCCTGCAAAGCGAAGTTTCGCTACCGCCAAAGCGAGCAGGGGGTGCGCGTCAGGCGCACGGGGGAGACCGCGCTCGAAATCACCTTCGACGAGCCCCAGCGCGCCGTCACGGAGGGGCAGTTCGCCGTTCTCTACGATGAAACGCAGTGTCTCGGCGGCGGCGTCATCACGGAGGTGTTCAAATAATGGAGGACTTTTTTCGCTTCAAAACGCCCGACCCACAGAAGTGCAAACTCTACGGCTTCCGCGAAGAGGGCGGTTTGCTCCGCTACGACACGGAAATTTTAGACGGGCAGTTTCTCCTCGCGGTGGAAATTGCGGGCGGCGAAGTAACAACGTCGCTCACCGATACGATGACGGGGGAGCCCTACACCCTCCACCTCGTGGAGGAAGCGGCGGGCGCGTTCGTGGGGAGCGTGCGGGAGGCGTACTCCGCCAAACTCGCCGAAATCTCACAGCGTTGTTGCGATTTTGAAATTTTCCGCGCCCCGCAGACCAAGCGCCTCATCGCCCACATCGGCAAAGTTTACGGCGACGCGCCCGAATATCTTTGGGAAAAATTCCCCGATAACGCCGCCGTGCGCAGAAAGGATAATCAAAAGTGGTATGCGGCCATCCTCACGGCGGAGCGAAAAAAACTCGGTGTCGCGGGTGAAGGGAAGGCGGAGATCCTCGACGTGCGCATGGACCCCGCCGAACTCGACCTTCTCGCCGACGGCAAAAGATATTTGCGCGGCTACCACATGAACAAAAAGCACTGGGTCACCGTCCTTTTGGACGATACCCTTCCCGACGGCGAAGTGTTCGGGCTCGTCGAAGAGAGTTATCACCTCGCCGCGAAAGAGAAATAACAATGAAGGTATAAAATGCCTTTGACCCGTCCATAACCTCTGCGACAAAAACGCGGAGGTCTTTTTTATGAAAAAGTTTGCGGTCATTGCATTGCTTGCGGCGGCGATCGCGGGGATCGTGTTCGCCTTTCTGGGAACGGGGGGAGAGCGGGCCACGGCCTCGGACGGCGCGGCGGCCTATCTTCGGGTCCACATCCGCGCCAATTCCAACTCCGCCGAGGACCAGGCGGTCAAATATAAGGTAAGGGACGCGGTCGTCGCCTTCCTCACGCCCACCGTTGCGGAATGCGAAACGAAGGCCGAGGCGATGGAAAAGATCGGGGACAGATTGGACGAGATCGCCGAGACCGCGCAAAAGACCCTTCGGGAGAACGGCTATTTTTACGGTGCGCGGGCGAGCCTTCGGGAGGAGGAATTTCCCGCCCGCGTCTACGAAAACGCCACGCTTGCGGCGGGCGTGTACGATGCGCTCATTTTGGAACTCGGCACGGGCAAGGGGGATAACTGGTGGTGCGTCGTCTATCCTCCGCTCTGCTTCGGCGGCGGAAATACGAACATCGTATATAAGAGCAAGATCAAAGAGATCGTCGATAAATTTTTCGGCTGAACGATGGCCGTCCGCCCCAAACGAGGCGGGCGGTTTTGCTTTCCTGCAAAGTCCGCATAAATTTTTCCGCCTTGCGCACATTGTGCATAGGAGGAAATTATGAAGAAATTTTTGGCAATCGGCGCGTTGACGCTTGCGCTCGCCGCGACGGCCGCCGCAGGTGCGACGGCATTCGCCGTGACCCGCATGCAGGACGCTTCCGATACGGCGCTTGTCTCCGTTCTTCCCGCCGCCGTGCTCCGACAGGGCAGTACGGGTAGCGAGGTGAAGGAGGTCCAGCGCAGATTGAAACAATGGGGCTACTATTCGGGCGCCGTGGACGGCATCTTCGGCTCGGGCACCAAGAAGGCGGTTATCGCCTTCCAGAAGAAGAACGGTCTCACCGCCGACGGCGTCGTGGGCAGATCCACCTACGCGGCCCTCGGCATGAACGATTCCTACAACGCGCTCGGCGGCTCTTCGGGGGGCTCGTCCTCGGGCTCTTCGGGCAATTCGGGCAATTCGTCGTACACCTCGTCCGATCTCTACCTTCTCGCCAAGTGCATCTATGCCGAGGGCAGGGGGGAAAGTTACACGGGGCAGGTGGCGATCGGCGCGGTCATCATGAACCGGGTCAAGAGCCCGTCCTTCCCCAACACCATAGCGGGCGTCGTGTACCAGCAGGGCGCATTCACGGCGGTGACGGACGGACAGATCAACTTGGAGCCCAACGAAACGGCCTACAACGCCGCGCGCGACGCGATGAACGGCTGGGATCCCACCTACGGGTGCCTGTACTATTATAATCCCGCCGTTGCGACGAGCGCATGGATCTTCAACCGCCAGACGGTGACGGTCATCGGCAAGCACGTGTTTGCCATATAAGGAGGAAGTATGGAAAAGAAAATCGGAACGAACGTATCGAGCGGCGCGGAGAAGGTGGAAACGGTGGAAAAGAAGATCTCCGCCGCGGATGTAGACGCGCCCGCCAAAACGACCAACGAAAAGACGAGGGCGAAAAAGCCCTCTGCAACCGCAAAAAAGGCTCCCGCCGCGAAAAAGACGGCCAAAACCAAGCAGGAAGCGGTCAAAAAGGAGCGCGCGGCCGCCGGCAAGCGGGTGGAAAAGGCCAAAGACAGGGCCCAAAAGAAGGAGCAAAAAGCGCTGAAAAGGGCGGAGATCAAGCAAAAAAAGATCGAAAAGAAGGCCGCCCTCAAAGCGAAGCGGCTCGCCCGCAAGGAACTCGTCGCCAAAAAGCGCGCCGAGCGCAAGCAGGCGAAGATCGAAAAGCGCGCCGCCCTCAAAGAGAAGAAACTCGAACGCCGTGCGGAGCGCATCGCCCGCCGCGAAATGCTCAAAAACGAGACCAAGACGGAGAAGCAGAAGCGCATCGCCCGCGAAAAGAAGGAGCGCGCCGCTTTGAAGCGCCGCCGCGCCGAGGCGAAGGAAAAGGCGCGTGCGGACAGACAAAAGGCGCGCAACGCGGCGCACGCGCGGAAGGCCTCGGATAAAAAGCACCGCCGCGAGCAAAAGACGGAGCGCAAACAAAACCGCCGCGGATTCGGCGGATGGCTGGCGGCCGTCATCTCTCTCGGCGTCGCCTGTCTCGCCCTCTCCACCGTGGTCACCTACGGCGCCTTCGAAATGAACGGCATGCAGACGGCGTCGGAAAACGGCTACCGTTCCACCCTCTACGAGATGGTCTCCGTCTCCGAGGATATGGATAGCAACCTCTCCAAACTGCGCGTTTCGGCGGGCGCGGAGGAACAGCGCAAGTTGGTGACCGACGTCCTCGTGGACGCCGCCCTCATGGAGAGCGCGTTGGAGCGCATCCCCGTCGATCAGGCGACGGGCACGGATATCTCCGCCTTTGTCAACCGCACCGGCCGCTATGCAAGCATGCTTCTTTCGCGGCTTGCCGCGGGCGAGCCCCTCACCGAGAACCAGTTAAAGACGGCCTCGGCCCTCTATGAGATCAACGCCCGACTCTACGGCGAACTCAACGATATCGCCACCCATCTCGATTCGGGCGACTTCACCGATTTCATCCACGGCAATTCGAGCGACGTCGGGCGCCGTTTCGGGGAAATGGGGCAGAAGATGCACGAAGAGGGTGATGAAATTTTCCGCGCTCCCTTCACGGGTCGGGGCAACGTGGGCGAAAACAGGCTGGCGGGCCTTGACGAGGTCTCCTCGGCCGAAGCGCAGGAACTGCTCGCGGGGTATCTCTCCGCCTACCGCTTCGAGAGCGTGGAATACACGGGCGAGACGACGGCCCAAGATACGGTGTGCTACAACTTTGCGATGCGCGACGGCGACGGCGTGGAATATTTTGCCGAAGTCACCAAAAACGGGGGCAAACTCGCCTTCTTCGACGCCTACCGCGAATGCACGGAAAAGAATTTCGATCTCGAAGCATGCGATAACCTTGCCCGCGAGTTCCTTTCGGGGCTCGGCTTCGGGGATGTGGAGGCGGTGTGGCTCTCGGATGGCGGCATGGTCGCCGATCTCACCTACACGGCCGTGCAGGATGGCGTCCGCGCCTATCCCGACCTCATCCGCGTCCGCGTCTGCGAATCGGAGGGCAAAGTGATGGGCTTGGATGCGCGCGGGTACCTCGTCAACCATCACGCGCGGGAATATGCCGCCGAACTCACCCAAAAGGAGGCGGCGTCCCTCCTTTCCCCCGCCCTCGAAGTGACGGCCTGCAACCGTGCGCTTATTCCCTTCGCGGGGGAGGAGGTCCTCTGCTACGAATTTGCCTGCAAGTACGGCGACGACCAATATCTCGTCTATCTCGATGCAAACTCGGGGGAGGAGTTGGAGATCTTCCGCGTGGTGAACAGCGCGCGGGGCAGTTACCTCGAATAAGGGAGAAAAAAGCCCTGTTGCACCAAAAAAC
This sequence comes from uncultured Clostridia bacterium, assembly GCA_947589555.1. Classification (GTDB taxonomy): domain Bacteria; phylum Bacillota; class Clostridia; order Christensenellales; family Borkfalkiaceae; genus Gallimonas. The sequence goes on from CANQAZ010000045.1 coordinate 8,410, forward strand.
AGGCGGCGGCGAGCGATCGTCGCCGCTTTTTCGCGCCAAAACTGCGCCAAATCCGCGCCCGACCCGCGCCCGAAAGGGGAGCAAAGGAGGAAAAAGGGGAAAAACCGCCCCTCTTTTCCTCCTTTTTGTGAAAATTTCACGGGAAGCGCGCGCAACGCTTGCAAAAAACGGCAATTTGTCGTACAATGGAGCACACAGGGGGATGCGCCGCGCTCCGCAAGGCCCTCTCCCTCCCCCGTGGGCACAAGCGCGCCCCCTCGGGGGCACAGCGGGCCCTCCTCCCTAAAAGGGGGAAACGGGGGCGGAAAAAACCGCAAAAAAACCGCGCAAAAACCGCAAAAAACGCAAAAGAACGGGTGACGTCATGAAGAGAATGCTCAAAAAAATATTCAGCCGGTTTTCGTTCGTCGGGCTCACCATCGTCCTCATGTTCCTCGTGTTCGTGGGGATCTTCGTCGCGGCCATCTGGCTTGCGGACCGGCTGGTGCTCGTCTACTATCCCGAGGCGGAGGTCTATCTCCGGTGGGGGCTCACCGCCCTTGCCTATCTTGCGGCGGTCGTGTGCGTTTTGCACGTCGCCAACCGCGACATGGTGCCCGAAACCAAGATCCCGTGGATCCTCGCCATCGTCGCCCTCAACGTCATCGGGGTGGCCATGTACTGCACCTTTTCCTTCGTGCGTCCCGCCCGCCGCCAGCGCAAACTTTTCCCCGCCCTCTATGCCGAAAACGTCCGCTACGCCCTTCCTTCGAGGGAGGAAAAGGAGGAGGCGGCAAGGGAGACGGGCCATTGGATGGCGGTCAGCGAGGCGCTCTCGGCGGTCAGCCCGGGCTCCGTGCTCTACTCGGGCACCAAAACGGAGTATTTCCCCACGGGCGAGGCCTTCGGCGCCCGCCTCCTCGAAGATTTGGAATCGGCCGAAAAATACATCTTCATGGAGTATTTCATCATCGGCAAGGGGGAATTTTGGAGCGCCATCCTCGCCGTGTTACGGCGCAAGGTGCAGGAGGGCGTCGAGGTCCGCCTCATCTACGATGACATCGGCAGCATGAGCAAGGTGCACTTCCGCTACCACAAGACGTTGCAAAAAATGGGGATCAAGTGCGTCAAATTCAATCCCTTCGTGCCCGTCGTCACCAACATCCACAACAACCGCGATCACCGCAAGATCACCGTCGTCGACGGCAAGGTGGCCTATACGGGGGGTCTCAACCTCGCCGACGAGTACGTCAATCTCGATCGTCCCTTCGGCTATTGGAAGGATAACGCCGTCCGCATCGAGGGGGAGGGGGTCAAGGGCTTCATCCTCATGTTCCTCCACCTGTACAACATGCAGAAGAAGGAGAGCGAATCCTTCGAGCCCTATTTCCCCCAAACCTACGAGCGCTTCGAAGGCTCGGGCTGGGTCCAGCCGTACGGCGACGGTCTTGAAACGGCGGCAGATGCTCTCGACCGATTCTACTT
>CANQAZ010000046.1 GCA_947589555.1 uncultured Clostridia bacterium
ACGGCGTGAAGGTTTTTACCGATAAAGAAGGCAGTATCTATTCCGCATTCCCCACCGAAAAAATTTGCCTGACCGAGCAATATGAGGGGAAAACTTTGGACGGCGGAACGTGCGAGGAGGTGCGGCTCTCCCCCGCCGCGGCGGAGAAAATCGCACCCCATCTCAAAGATTGCAGGCTTGCAGTGCTCGATCTTGCCCTGTTTTCGGAGGGAGAAAACTACGCCCGCTACCGGCGGCTTGCGGGGGCGTTGGATCTTTCCGGTTTGGCACGGCGCGAAAAGGTCAACTTTCTTATTCCGGCGCACTTTGAAAAGCCCTTCTCCGCGTGGCGCAATTCGGCGGCGCTTGGGGGAAGATACGTGCAGGTCGTGCAACTTTTCGAGGACCGCGGGGAATACGGCATGGAGATCTTCGGCGGTGAAAAATTCCGGAAAGAGGAATTTGACCGCCTCATCGATACCTTGCCGGAAGACGAGGCCGCCATGACCGCGCTCTGCGCCGCAGACGTCGCGCACTTCCGCAGAGAATACCGGTTGTACGCCGTCGCGGAGATAAAGGCGGACAGTGTCCCCGACCTCGTTCAAAAATTGAATGCATTTGAAAGCCGGAGCGACGCGTATATCGTCTTTCTCCACATTCCGCGCGCGGCGCTCGAAGAGATCTTCCATACGCTCGACTTCGGCGATCGCCCCGCCCTCCTCGCCGCGATCGAAGCAACGGGTCACGAAGCCGTCATCGGCTGTTATCAAAAAAGATAAGGAGAGCAAAAGATGGATTTGGAACAAATCGTAATAAACCTTCACGCGCGCAATTTCGGGGAGAAGGGACTCATTCGTTTTGCCCCCGACGGCTCCGACTATAACTTCGGCTGTCTGAAAGACGGAATGCACAAGGAGTCCACGGTGAACGTCTGCCATGAATGCGATCCATTCTGCAACGGCAAGGCGGAGTTTACGCGCATTTCGCACGGCGCGCACACGTTCGATTTTTTGGATGCGCACGGGGTCGGGCACGAAACGGTCGCAGGTTGGTCGCAGGTGCCCGTGCTCTTCGTCATGGAAAACCCCGCGAAAACCGACGAAAATGACAGCGCCGGATTTGATGCGAAGCCTGACCACAAACGGCTTGTGAAAACACGGTGGCATTGGATCGAGAGCCAATACGGGGAGCCGAACGAGAAGTTTATTTTTCCGAACTATTTCGACAAATATTGGGTGATCTATTCCGCGATCCGCACTTTCAAGATGGCGAACGCCTATGTGACGAACATGGTCAAGTGCGGCATGACGGACGGAAAAAATTATCTCACGACGGACGTGTATCCCGAGGGGATCGCTCTGAATTGCGCCAAGAACTTTCTGCAAAACGAACTCAAAGATCTATGCGGAGACGGCACATATCGTCCCATCGTCTTTACATTCGGCGATCGGACATACAAAAGTATGAAGGAACTGTTCGACAAGGGACCGCTCAACAAGGAATTCCGCGGCGTAGAGCCCGTCCTTCTCCCCCATCCTTCCCATCGGTATCTTTCAACCGAAAACCGGCAACTTATTTTGTTCGGGAAAATTTTGCGTACCCTTCTTCTTCATGATTTCTACAAGGGCGTTGACGAGCCGGATTTTAAGAAGATCCTGTGCAATTGAGGGAAAAGCGGCGTTCCCCGCCGAACAAAAAACATGTAAAATCTTTCTCCAAAACGTATAAAAGTCAAAAATTTTATGTTATAATACGGTTATGTTAAAAAATTGCGAAAAGGGAAATGTATGATAAATACGGCCTCGGAAAAATCATCCATCTATTCCATGCACAAATATTGGGGCAAAAAACCTTCCGGTGAATTGGCAAGGATCATATCAAAGTTTTCAAAAATCGGCGATACAATTTTAGATCCTTTCGCCGGCTATGGCGGCTTTGCAATAGAAGGAGTTTTGCTGAACAGAAATGTCATTATCAACGACCTGAATCCCGTAGCCGCCTTCATCGCAAAAAACATTTTGAACGAACAAATCGATATCATAAAATTAAAGGAACTGGCCGATACATTAAAATCGCAATATACAAATTTCAGAAAAGAATGGTATGGCTTCCAAAACGGTGAGATCACTACCATTTTGAGAAACGCGACAAACATTCCGCTTAAATTGCGCATCAAAATCGGCAATCGGTTCAAAGAAGTTACGCTGAGCGATGAAGAGCAAAGAAATTTCCTAAAAAAAGAGCAAAGTTATCAAATTAAATCTTGGTATCCTACAAATATCTTGATCCAAAATGCCCGAATCAGTGCAAAATCGGGCATGACAACCGCCGACTTGTTCCCCAAACGGGCATTGATTTGCCAGTCGTTTTTATTTGATTTAATTTCTAATTTGGAAGATTGTCCCGAAAAAGAACTATTGAGATTTACGTTTACATCCAATTTGGCAAATTGTTCCAAGTTGGTCCCGCCCATCCTCTCGCGGGGAGATATGAGTCAAGGGGCCTGGATGACGGGCTTTTATATCGGAAAAACCTATTTGGAAAACAATGTATTTCATTATTTTGAAAACAGATTGTCAAAAACGATAAAAGGCAAAGAATGTTATTTGCAATTAAGAAAAAAGAACCATGTAAAGACGAGTTATAAAATTTTGAACGAGGACGCCAAGCATTTACCCTTGCCCAACGATTCTATCGATTTTGTTTATACCGATTTTCCCTACGGCGATACCGTCCCGTATTTTGAGCAATCGCAGTTGTGGAATCACTGGCTAAACAATGAAGTGGATTATGAAAATGAGATCGTGGTATCGGATAGCCCCGAACGGAATAAAACTATCATCGATTTCAAAGAAGGTATCGATCGGTCCGTTTCCGAAATTTCCAGAGTATTAAAAAACAAAAAGCATTTCGTTTTTCATTTTCATTCGCTGTCGGGCGAAGAATGGAACTCCATTGTCGGCCCGCTGAAAAAATACGGTTTTTCCTTTCAGAGTTGTGAAGTATTATTGCAAAAGACATTGCCTCCGAGGCAATTGAATCGCTGTAATACGATCAAAGGAGACTTTCTGGCGATTTATCAAAAAAATCAAGAGGCTGTAAACGATCGTTGCGATTTCGAAGAAAATTTTAAGGACAAAATAAACAAATTGAACGCAAACGATTTTTATGATACGAATGAATTGGTCGTTTTATGTATCAAGTCCATGTTGGAAACCGGTTTTGATTCCGATATCGGTTTTACGGCGATCATCGAAAAATATTTTTCTTACGATGACAACAGGAAAAAATGGAGGAAATTATAATGAATTATACGGAATTGAATGATCTATATAAGAACAATGACTTTCGGAAAATAGATGCTGACGCGCGCGCAAAAAAATTTTATCTGCTCAGAAGCATTTCAAAAAGCATAACCCTGAAAAGATTCCGCAAGGAATTTCTTTTGGATGGGGATTTGGATTCCATCCTGCAAGATGACGAAATTACGGTCGGTCAAATCGAAGGGTTTATCAAAAGATCTTTTGTCCCCAAAACAACCGACGAAATGCAAAAAATAGAAGCGGAATTAAATAAACTTCAAAATTTTGATTGGGGCGGCTCCGCCGGCAACAATCTTAAAAAAATATCGTAAACAATGTCATTAAAAAACATGGAAATATGAAGAGATCGAAAAAGCGTTAGCGGGGCCCATCCAAAGGAGCGTTTACGGATATACTTTGAACTCGTGGTATAATCACTGGTCGTCGATCCTGATAGAAGAAATTTTCAATTCAAATCCGGATGTTCTACCCACGGTTGATTTAGTGGAAAAAATCGACTTTTTTATCAAAGGGATCCCGTTTGATTTGAAAGTAACATATTTCCCCGAGGAATTGATGAAACAAAAAATCGCTTCCGACTTAAAAAATGCGTTCGGAAGCGGAAACGAGTTGAGTTGTTATAAAAAAATAGCAAAAGAATTACACATCACGATCCCTTCGGATTTAGACAACAGAGCCTTGACGGTCTGTTTACATAATTTAATTGCCGAATCGGTCGATGCGCGGGCAAAAGAGTTTCTAAAAACATTAAATTTCATTAAAAATACGGTCTACGATCATTATATCGCCGATCCAAACGAATTGATCCGGTGACTATATGAGAATCAAGGAGAAATGCGTTTTGATGCCGCAAACAGATTTTATGTCATTTTGATCGACAAGGAACACCCCTTTGACAGTTGGAAATTAAAACGGAATGTCAACTTATTAAAAGAAGCAATCAAAAATAAGATCGCGGCATTTCATTCCGACAACTTAAATAAAGTTTCTTTTTATTGGTATAAGACCGGCAGGACTTACGATTGTTATTCGGAATTGCTCTTCATCTGCAAATAAGGCGCCGAAGAACTTTGATCCGTTTTTTCATGATTCGCAACAAAATGAAGCAAGGGAACCATTTCGTTTTTCTATGGTACGGGAGGGAGAATATCGGGCGCATACTCTTCCCTCCCTTTTCTTTTCTCCCCCTTCTCTCCTTTTGCCGCCCTTTTCCCTCTCTACCCACAGTAGAATTTTTTCTTTTTTCAAAAAACCTTGTCATATACCCTGCCCTTTCAAATTTTTTCATGCTAACATTACATTGTAAGAGGTGAGTATATGACAACGGAAACCCGCGGCAAACGAAAAACGCTCCCTGCTGTGCCGAGTGGCGGCGCGCGTAAGCGCGGCGCCACAAAGTACAGCAGGGAGCGTTAAGTGAAAAAAATTTTTTTATTCGCACACAAAGACGATCTCGCCGTCCTGCTCGTCGATGAGCACCTCGGAATCGGCCTTGATGTTGCCGAGCAGGATCTCTTCGGAAAGCCGGTCCTCCACAAATTTTTGCACGGCGCGCTTCAACGGCCGCGCGCCGAATTCCTCGCTGTATCCTTCGTCCACCAATTTGTTCCGCGCGCGGTCGCTCACTTTGAGGATCAGCCCGTGCTCCGAAAGCCGCCGCCCGAGGCCCTGCAAAATTTTATCGCAGATGGCGGCCGCATCCTCCCGCGAAAGTTTGTGGAAGATGATGACGTCGTCGAGGCGGTTCAAAAATTCGGGGCGGAATTGCCGCTTCAAGGCGTCCTCGATGTTCTCCTTCATCTTTTCGTACTCGCGGCTGTCCGAGGCGAAGGAGAAGCCGAGCGAGGTCTCACGCACCGCGTGCGCGCCGACATTGGAAGTCATGATGAGCACGGTATTCTTGAAACTGACGACCCGCCCTTTGTTATCGGTGAGCCGCCCGTCATCTAAAATTTGTAATAATATATTGAAAACGTCGGGGTGGGCCTTTTCGATCTCGTCGAAGAGGACGACGGAGTAGGGCTTGCGGCGGACGCGCTCGGTGAGGAGCCCGCTCTGGTTATCGTCGAAGCCGACGTATCCCGGAGGCGCGCCGATGAGTTTGGAGACGGACGCCTTTTCCATGTACTCCGACATGTCAAGGCGGATCATGAGGCGCTCGTCGCCGAACATGCTCTCGGCCAGCGCCTTTGAAAGGTCGGTCTTGCCCACGCCCGTGGGACCCACGAAGATGAAGGAGCCGATGGGGCGGTTGGGATCTTTGAGACCGGCGCGGGCGCGGCGGATGGCCCGCGCAACGGCCGTAACGGCCTCCTCCTGCCCCACGATGCGGCGGTGGAGATCTTCTTCGAGGTGCATGAGTTTTTCGCCCTCCGCCTCCGTGAGACGGGATACGGGCACCCCCGTGCGGTCGGAGACGATGGCGGCGATCTCCGCCGCGCCGATGGAGGTGTGCGCATCGTTGCGCCGACGCCGCCATTCCTCCTCCATGCTCTCGATGGCCTTCTCCGTCTCCTCGATCTCCCGCGAGAGGCGGTTGAAGCGGTCCTCGTCCTTCCACTTGCGGGCGGTCTCGCGGGCCGTTTCCAGCCGTTTGAGTTTGTCCTCCGCATCGTGGAGTTCGATGGGTCCGTTGAAGGAATTGAGCCGCGCGCGGCTCGCCGCCTCGTCGATGAGGTCGATGGCCTTGTCGGGCAAAAAGCGCTCGGTGATGTAGCGGTCGGAGAGGTTGGCCGCCGCATCGATGGCTTCATCGGTGATGACGACGTTGTGGTGGGCTTCGTACTTATCCCGGAGCCCGTGCAGGATGACGACGGTATCCTCCACCGTGGGCTCCGAAACGGTGACGGGGGTGAAGCGGCGCTCCAACGCCGCGTCCTTTTCGATGTACTTGCGGTACTCTTCGAGGGTGGTGGCCCCCACCGTTTGCAGTTCGCCGCGGGCGAGCATGGGCTTCAATATATTGGAGGCATCCATGTTGTTCTCCTGCGAGCCCCCCGCCCCCACGATCATGTGGATCTCATCGATGAAGAGGATGATGCGGCGGTCGGCGACGATGGCGTTGATGACCCCTTTGAGCCGTCCCTCGAAGTCGCCGCGGTAGCGCGCCCCCGCGAGGAGGCCGGTGAGATCGAGGGAATAGACGATCTTGCCGCGCAGAAGTTCGGGCACCTGATTTTCCACGATGGCCTGCGCGAGGCCCTCGATGACGGCGCTCTTGCCGACGCCGGGCTCCCCCACGAGCACGGGATTGTTCTTGGTGCGGCGGGAGAGGATCTGGATGACCGTTTCGATCTCCTTGTGCCGCCCGATGACGGGATCCAACTTGCCCTCCATCGCGAGGCGGGTGAGGTCCACGCCGTATTGCAAAAGGTCCTTGCTCAGCCCGTTGACGTTCTTTTTTTCGGCTTCCGCTTCCGCCGCCGCGTTCGCCATTGCGCGCTCGCGGAGGGCCCGCAAACGGACGTGGATGCGCTCTTCGGGCGGGATGGCTTCGGCGGCCGCGCGCCACGGCGTCTTTTCCTCCTGCGCACCCCTCTCTTCGCCTTCGCCGCTCTCCTCGCTTCCGCCGCTTGCGCCGCTTTCGCCGTTCGTCCCGCTCTCGGCGCGGGCTCCGCCCATCGGACGGGCGACCGCGGGGCGCGGGGGGGTCTTTGCCCCCTTGCCGCCCTCCTCATCGGCGAGGCAGATGAAGCGCCACGTCGTTTCGGCGAGGGCGGACGTATCGACGGAGAGCCCCCGCAAGATGCTCACCGCGAGGCAGTCCTCCGTTTTGAGCACGGCGTAGAGGAGGTGCTCCGTATCGGTGAGGGCGGAGTAGTGCCCCTCCCGGTGGGCGACGTGCATGGCCTCTTCGAGCATGCGCTTGGTGCGCGGCGTGAAGCCGTAGATGGGCACGGTGTGATCGATCTTGCGCCGGAATACCTCAAAATACGGCTTGTATTCGACGCCCGCCGCCGCGAGCAGTTTGCCCGCCGTGGTATCGGGCGCGGCGAGCATGCCCAAGATGAGGTGCTCGCTGCCGATGTAGGTGGTGTTGTACTTGTTTGCGGCCGTCTTTGCGTTGAAGATGACCTGGTTGAGTCCGTCCGAAAAGTCGGATGCGTTCATGCTTGCCTCCTGCGCGGCCCTTGCGGCCGCGCCCTGTTTTTTGGGTTTTCCCCGAGTTCGATTTCAAACGAGTTTTCTTTTAAACGAGTTCCATCCCGCGGATGGCCGCCACGGTGTATTCCGCGCGGTATTCGTTTTGCCCCTCCTGACCGAGGGGGGCGCCGTTGAGATGGTTGATGCTGGCGGGGCGCATGGCAACCGCGAGACGGTCGATCCGGCGCATCTGCTCCGCCTCCGTGCCCTCCTCCACCCCCTTGAAAAAGCCGAGGGCGATGGCGAGTTTGACGTCGGCCGTGCGCTGCATGAATTCGCGCTCCTCCAAGCGGCAACAGTTGCAGAGGACGCCGTAGGAGCGCATGAGCCGATCTTTGAGGGCGACCCCCTCCTCCTTCATCCTCTCCCGCTCGCGCAGTTCGGTCTCCGACACGATGCGGACGGCGTCCTCCACCACGGAGAGGATCTCCCCCTCCGAAGGGCCGAGGGTGACCTCGTTGCTGATCTGGAAGCGTTCGCCCTCCGCGCCGCTCCCCTCCCCGAAGGCTCCCCGCACGGTGAGGCCCTTGCTTTCGAGAATGGGGATGAGTTCCCGCATCCTGCCCCCGCGGTTCACCGCGGGCAGAAAGAGCATGACGGAGGCCCTCAGCCCCGTGCCGAGGTTGGTGGGACAGGCCGTGAGGTACCCCAATTCCTCGTCGTAGGCGAAGGGGATGGTGTGGGAGATGAATTCGTCGATGCCGCTCATCCGCTCGAAAGCGCGGGTGAGATCGAAGCCGTCGATGAAATACTGTTCGCGGATATGGTCCTCCTCGTTGACCATGACGGAGATGCTTTCATCCACCGAAACGAGGGCGGCCGAGATGGGACGGTTGTTGATGAGCCCCCGGCTGATGAGATTTTTTTCGGCCAAAAGTTCGGCCCGCTCCGCGGAGATGCGCGACATATCGTAGGGGGTGAAGGATTCGAGGCGGACGAGTTGGGAGGTGACGATGCGCACGATCTCCCGCGCCTGTTCCTCCCCGTGCGGATCGCGCAAGAGGCGGCCCGGGAAGGGATAATCCATGAAATTGCGGGCGAGGCGGATGCGGGAGGACACCGCCACGCTTTCATAACTGCGGCGCTCCATCAATCCCTCCTGTCCGCGATCTCGCGGTTGATCTCGCGCAGTTCTTCATCCGCCTTTTTGAGTTCGGCGCTCAGTTCCTTCGTGCGCGAAAAATCGCCGTTGCGCAGTTCCTCTTCGATCTTGCCCTTCAACGTATCGATGCGGTCCACGAGGGTGCGGATGCGGTCGTAATACTCCTCGGCGCCGTTATCCTGCTTTTTGCCGTGGTGCCTGACATCGGCCTGCACCGAACGGATGACGGGAAGGATGGCCCTGCGGAAGGCGCGGTAGCAGTTGGCGCACCCCAAGAGCCCGCTACGGCGGAAATCGCGGTAGGTCGTGCCGCAGACGGGACACTCCCCGCCCGTCTCCCCCCCCTTTTCGTTGTACGGGAGGAGCCCCGCGGTGTTGAGCGCGAGCGCGCGGTGACAATCGGGACAGAGGGAGAGACGGGTATCCTCCTCCCCCACCCGCGTAACGTAGATTTGCGACGTCTCTTTTCCGCATCTCGAACAGATCATGGCGGCTCCTCGCTCTCTATTATATCATGCGCCGCGCAAATGCGCAACCCATACATGCGCCGCGCAGATGCGCAACCGTGCAACTTTGCCTTTCCCCGAAAGGGCGGGCAAAAAGTTTTCGGCCTCCGTTGGGCCTGTTTTAGGCCTGTTTCAGGCCTGCGTTGCGCCCGTTTTCTCCTGCGGGCCCCATTTTTCGGGATGTTTTTCTTGCAGAAACCCGATCGAGCCCGCGACGGCGGGGAAATAATAGTCCCCGTAGGCGCAAGCGACGCGGTAGACCTCCGCGCCCCCCTTTTCGGCCACGGAGAGGGAGACGATCTCCTCCCACTTCAAAAAGACGCTTTCGGCGCGGTTCGTATCCCGCCAATACAGGCCCTCCCCATAGACGCCGAGGACAGGGAAAAAGGCATATATTTTCATGCAGGAGTGGCAAATATACCAAGGGCAGGGAAAAAGGCTGTAA
>CANQAZ010000047.1 GCA_947589555.1 uncultured Clostridia bacterium
CCCTTCGATTTCCTCGGAGAACCCGCGCGGGTTCTCCGAGGAAATCGAAGGGGCGGACCTCATCCTCGTCGCCTTCCCCATCTACGGCTCGGCGCCGCCCATTCCCATGCGCGATTTTGTGCGCCGCTACCGCGCCCTCTTCCGCGGAAAAAAATTTTTGATCGCCGAAACGCAATACTTCTTTTCGGGCGACGGCGCGGCGAGCCTCGGGCGGACGATCGAAAAATTCGGCGGCACGGTGATCGGCGCGGAGCACTTTAACATGCCCAACAACCTTGCGGACTGCAAGATTTTTCCCATCAAAAACGGCGACGAGGCGAAAAAGACGGTCGAACGCGCGGAAAAGCGCGCCGACGCCTTTGCCCGCCGTATTTTGCGCGGCAAACCCAAAAAACGGGGGTTCCGCCTCCCCTCGCACGCCGTCGGTTACCTCTGCCAACGGAAATTTTGGTGGAAACACGAGGCCGAAAAGCGCGCAAAACTCACGATCGACCCGGTAAGGTGCATCGGTTGCGGGAAATGCGCGAAAAACTGCCCCGTTCAAAATATCGAAAAACGCGAGGGGAAGGCTGTACCGCTCGGAAATTGCGTGCTTTGCTACCGTTGCGTCAACCTGTGCCCGATGCGGGCCATTACCCTGTTCGGCTCGGCCGCCCCGATCTCACAATATCAGGGCCCGCCGAAAAAATAGACCGCCGCTCCCCTTTCGGGAGCGGTTTTCTTCCCCCGTCTTTCCATTACTTTGCTGTGTTGTTTTCACAAAATTATCACAATGTTGTGCTATAATATGTTAAAAGATTAAACCAATATGAAAACCAAAGCATATCGTCCGAAAAAAAGACATCCCCTTTTTGCCTGTGTAAAGGCCGTCTTGCGCATTTTTTGCAGAAAGCCGAGGCTCGTGGATCTCGCGGGTACGCTCCCGCCACACTGCATTGTGATCGTCAACCACTCCGCAAAGAGCGGCCCGCTCGGCATGGAACTCTATTTTCCCTGCGCCACCGTAAAATGGGGCGCGCACGAGATGCTCGGCAACTTTGCCATGCGCCGAAAATACCTGAAAGAGGTCTTTTATATGCGCAAACAGGGCTACGGGCGGATACGGGCTGGGCTATTGGCCACCTTTGAAGCGGTGTTCTCCCCCTTCATCTACCGCGGGATGAACGTCATCGGCAGTTATACCGACGGGCGGCTGACCGAGACCATCCGCAAGAGCGAAAAGGCCATTGCATGCGATATGCCCGTGATGATCTTCCCCGAAAATTCGGACGGCGGCTATTTTGAGGAAATGCGAGAATTTTTTGCGGGGTTTGTGCTCTTTGCCCTGCGACACAGGCAAAATACGGGCGAGGATCTGCCCATCGTTCCCTGTTACTTCCACCCCAAAAAGCGGGTGCTCGCCATCGGAAAACCGGAATACGCGGGGACGCTCGCCGACGCAGGCATGGATAAGCGGGAGATCGCCGAGCATTTCCGAAAAAAAGTCAATGAATTGTTCTATACATACTGTTGGGACAAAAAATAAAAGGGAGCACGGTACAAGCGCTCCCTCTTTTTTTGACTTTTTCGATCTTTTTAACCGATTTTCCTCTGCAACCGCACCGCAAGGAGGGCGGCGACGGCGAGTTTTACGAAGTCCGCCGCGAGGTACGGGACGACGCACGTCATGAGCGCGTACCCCACCGTGCAATCGTACATAAGGACGAACCAAGCGGTGCCGAAGCCATAACAAACGGCGAGCCCGATAAGCATAAAAAGATAGGAAATCGCACAGCGTTTTGCCGTTTTTGTGATCGGAAGTAGATTTGCAAGGGCGGGGAAGAGGGCTAAAAAGACGAAGCCCACAATGTAGCCGCCCGTCGGTCCCGCGAGGGCGGCGACGCCCGATTTGAAACCCGCAAAGACGGACACGCCGATGAGGCCCATAAGGATGTAGACGGCGACGGCCGAGACGCCCCTTTTCCAACCGAGAAACGCGCCCACAAAGGCGACGGCGAACGTTTGGAGGGTGAACGGAATGGTGAACACGGGGATGGTGACCCATGCGCACACCGTGATGAGGGCGACGCCGAGGGCGGTTTGCGCAATGCTCTTTGCCGCGCTCTGTGGAAATTTTTTGCCGCGTTTTGCGCTTGATTGCTCGCTTACAGCCACTTTTTAAGATCCTCTACCCGATCGGTGCGTTCCCACGAAAATTGCGCTCTGCCGAAGTGCCCGTAGGAGGCCGTTTCGGCATAGACGGGACGGCGAAGATCGAGCGTCTCGATGATGGCAAAGGGCCGCAAATCGAACAGCGTTTTGACGATTTCGGCAAGTTTGTCGTCGGGAAGCCTGCCCGTGCCGAAACTGTTGACGAACACGGAGACGGGGTTGGCAACGCCGATCGCATAGGCAATTTGCAGTTCCACTTCGTCCGCGAGCCCCGCCGCGACGAGGTTTTTGCAGATGTAGCGCGCCATGTACGCCGCGCTCCGATCCACCTTTGTGGGGTCTTTGCCCGAGAACGCGCCGCCGCCGTGGGCGCACCTGCCGCCGTAGGTATCGACGACGATCTTCCTGCCCGTGAGCCCGGTATCGCCCTCGGGGCCGCCGATCTCGAACCTGCCCGTGGGATTGATAAAATATTTGGTATTTTCATCGAGAAGTGCGGCGGGAATGACCTCCTTCACGACGAGTTCCTTCATATCCCGCTCGATCTGCTCGTGGGTGACCTTTGTATTATGCTGGGCGGAGATGACCACCGTATCCACGCGGACGGGAGTCTTGCCGTCGTATTCGACGGTAACCTGCGTCTTTCCGTCGGGGCGGAGATAGTCGACGGTTTGATCTTTGCGGATTTCGGCGAGCCGCTTTGCGAGTTTGTGCGCGAGCACGATGGGAAGAGGCATAAGTTCTTCCGTCTCGCGGCAGGCATAGCCAAACATCATGCCCTGGTCGCCCGCGCCGAGGATGTCGCTCTTCTCGCCGCCCGCCCTGTTTTCGAGGGAACTATCGACGCCGAGGGCGATGTCGGGCGACTGCGCATGCACAAGGGTCAGGATGCGGCACTTATCGTAGGCAAAATCGCCCGCGTAGTAGCCGATATCCTTGATGACGGCGCGGGCAATGGCCTCGTAGTCCACGCGCGCCGTGCTGGTCACCTCCCCCGCGATCATGAGGGTATTATAGGCGGCGCAACACTCCACCGCCGCGCGGGCGTGGGGATCCTGCCGCAGAATTTCATCGAGAATGGTATCCGAAATGCGGTCGCAGACCTTGTCGGGATGCCCCTCGGTGACGCTTTCGCTCGTAAAAAATCTTTTCATAGCCGTGTTTTTCCTTTTGTCGATCTTTTCCATTATATAAGAACGCGCGGGAAAAGTCAACCGAATCGCGCTTTATAATTCGGGCCCGCCTGTTTGAAGGCGGGCCCGCGGGCGAATTCGCTAACGATCAGTTGCCTTGACGATACATAACGCCGCACTGGTAATCGGTCCGTTTCGAGCAATTACAAGCAAGGGAATGCACGTATTCGCTCTCCGCAAGAAGTTTAGGGACAAACATTACGCTTTACCTCCTCTGTGTTTTTCAGCCAACTTTTTCGCTTGTACAAGCGTACACGCCTCGGGAAAACGCTTTAAGGGATCGCCCGTTTCCGTGAGCGCGCTCCCGGGGCAAAAGTTGCAATATTGAAAATCGGGGCAATTTTCGCACCCCTTGATGTCCGCATACCGTTTGGTGCGGAGTTCTTTGAGGGTTTCCGACTTCTCCCAAATCTCTTTAATGCTACTCTCGCGCACACTGCCGCATTTCAAAAGATAGGCGTTGCAGGGAAACGCTTCGCCGTAGGGATTGACGGAAAGGCTGTTGAAACCCGCCGAACAGATGACGTCGTCCCGCTCGCGGGGAAGCACGAAGTCGGAAGAACAACGGAAAAGAACGTTTTCGCGCAACACTTCGATTGCCTTTGCAAGTTTTTCCGCGCTCGTAACGCGGTATTGCAACGGTTCGGCGTTTCCGTCGTTCCCCGCGCACACCGTCATGCCGACTTGCACCGTTGTGCCGAGCGTTTTCGCAAGCGCGATAATACCCTCCAAATCGTTGAGGTTGTACTCCGTCGCTGTCGTTTTGATATTGACGGGAATGCCGAGAAGCACGCACTTTTTGATGATTTCCGTCGTGCGCACAAAGGAGCCTTTCACTTGCGTGAAGAAATCGTGCCGCTCGGGAATATGGCTGTATATGCTGAAATGAATGCTTTTCAGATGGCACGCTTTGAGGCGGAGAAGATCGCCGTCCGAAAGCGCAATTCCGTTGGTGAACACCGTGACAAGGAGGCCGATTTTATAGGCGTATTCGATGAGTTCGAGGGCGTCACTCCTCACAAAGAGATCGCCGCCCGTGAAGGTGACTTCGAGGGCGTTCATCGCGCGGAGTTCATCTAAAATGCGTTTGACTTCCTCCGTCGTCATCTCTCCCTTCTCTTCCGTCACGCAATAGCAGTAGCGGCACTTCTCGTTGCAACGATAGGTAAGTTCGATGAGCGCCCCGTATAAAACGAAGGGCGGCAACGAGGTTTGACGGAAATAGTTTTCCGCGCTGTCCATATCCTCGACGAGTTCATGTTCCCCTTGCAGGATCCCGATTTTCGCAAGAGTTTCGGCGAAAGAGACGAGCCCTTCCCGCTCACTTTCGGGAAGTTTGTGCCTTTCGCAAAGAATGGCGGCGCATTCCTCCGCCGCGCAGAATTCTTTGAAACAATCGAGAATTTCCGCGGCGGGCGCGGTGTAAACATATACCTTGCGCGCGTCCGTTTGATAGACGATGACGCGGGAGTTATATGTTCTGTAAAAGACGTCCGAAGAAAGACGATAGCGCATGAAATGCTCCTTTTTTATCTTGATTGTAAAAGATTTGTTCTGCAAACCGTTTTCATCATCGCGTTTGCAGGGAATTGAGCAATTGTTGAAGTTGGGCCGTCATCTTTACACCCGTTAAGTCATCCACGGTGGCGTATTCCGAAGTGACAACTCCGTTTTTCCGCTTAAATACCCCATACCGCTCGCACACCGAAGGCGTACACAGCATGAGAGCCACCTGTACCTTATAACGACGAAAACCGTCGTCCCCTTTCGGATCGGCAGACGGCTCCCCGAGCCAACCGTTGTAGATTTGATGATGCTCGTTCATAATGTCCTCATCCGTGAATGTAATGACACTTTCATCCTTTTGCAATTCGAACACATTTTTCGTTACAAGCCATGCCCTCCGCAAATCGGCCTTTTGGTCCGCGCGCATATAGTTCCCGAGGAATACAAGCGCTCTGTTGATGGAGACGATGTTTCCGTTTTTGTCGTAATGATAGGCGACGCCGTCATTCTTGACGAGTTCATCGATACTGCCATAGACATAGAGACCGAATTCATCCGCCAAGCGGTTGGAAGAGATGCCGAACCCGCCTTCGCTCGAATCGGCTTTCAACAACGCCAAGATGTACGACGCACGGATTTCATACGCTTCGTCCGCAGAAAATATCTGCCTCAGGTTTTCCACAGCAGAAATCAATTGCTTCAAATTCATGACGCGGTATTTTTGTTTCAACTGCGCCCTCATCTGCTCTTGCTGTTCACGTTCTTTCTTCTTTTTGCCGAAATCAAATAAACCCATAGTACCACCTCACCTTTTTGTAATTCTTTCAAGCCTAAACGGGCTTGATAGGTACATTACAATCTTACAGTTGTAAGAAGTCAACTAAAATTCTTACTTTTGTGAGAAAATAATGTTATGGAAACGGAGTTCAAACAAAACTTACTCGCCCTGCGGCGTGAGCGCGGGATCGGGCAGGTGAAACTTGCGACGGCCATCGGCGTAAGCAAAGGCATCATCAGCCTATGGGAGAACGGCCTGCGGGAACCAAGCCTCGAATCCCTCGTTTCCCTCGCGCTCTTCTTTGATATTTCGACGGACGAACTCATCGGATATGAGAAAATAAAGGCGAAAAAACGGCTCGGATGAGCCGTTTTTTCTTGCCGCGGTTGCTTTTTAGGCGGCGATATGCTATACTTCCCCTATGCAGTGCAGACTTTGCCCCGTGAAGTGCGGGGCGGAAAGAGCAAAACGGGCGGGCGCGTGCGGCGTGAAGGGCCTCACCGTCGCCAAATATTATTTGCATCCCTTTGAGGAGCCCTGCCTCTCGCCAAACGGCAAGAGCGGGACGGTGTTTTTCGGCGGGTGCAATCTGCGCTGTGTGTTTTGCCAAAATTATGAAGTCTCGCGCGCCGAGCGGGGCAAGGCGATAACCCCCGCCGAACTTGCGGGCATCTTCCGCGAACTCGAAAAAGTGGGCGCGGAGAACATCGACCTTGTGACGCCCGACCACGTCTCCCCTCTCATCGCGGAGGCCCTCGCCCTCTACAAGCCGCGCGTGCCCGTTGTTTACAATTCGAGCGGGTACGCCGAAGTCGCCGCTTTGGAAGAGATCGCGCCATTCGTGGACGTGTGGATGCCCGATTTGAAGTTTTTCTCGGCCGAACTTGCCGCGCGGTACACGGGGCGGGGCGACTATTTCGAGGTCGCGAGCCGCGCCATTTCTTACATGGCAAAAAAGCCCGTCCGGTGGAACGGGGAGCGGTTGACTTCCGGCATTTTGGTGCGGCATCTGGTGTTGCCCGGGTGCACGTCGGATAGTCGGCGCGCGCTCGATTTTCTGCATGAAATTCTGCCCGCGGAAGCGCCCATTTCCATTCTGCGGCAGTACACGCCTTACGGCGACATTCAAAAGTTTCCCGAACTCGGGCGGAAGATCACCGACCGCGAGTATGCGCGCGTCACCGATTATGCTTACGCTTTGGGCTTTGAGACGGTGTACACGCAGAAAAAGGAGAGCGCGGACGAAAAATTCGTGCCGAAATGGGATTTTTAGGGGATGATTGCCTCCCCACCACCGCCTATGGCGGAGCCTCCCCTCCGAAGAGGGTAGGCCTTGCACAAACAGGCTACCGCGTTCCTACTTATTCAGCCAATCGTCTTTGAGTTTTACCAGTTCTTTTGCGAGTTTGCCGCTCTCGGAGGGCGACGCCGCTTTCAGGCGCTCCTCCAACAGCCGCACCGCCTGTAATTCCTTGCACTTCATACCCTCACTTTGCCCCGAGAGGTAAAAAATATGCTCGTCGAGTTCCAAAACGTCACCTTCGGCTATGCAGGCGTTCCCACCGTAGAGAACGTCTCGTTTGCGTTGAACGAAGGCGAGCGCGTCGGCCTTCTCGGCGGCAACGGCGAGGGAAAAACCACCCTTTTGCGCCTCCTCGTGGGCGAACTCGTCCCCGACGCGGGCACGGTGACACGGAAAAACAGGCTTCGGCTCGGCTACCTCGAACAGAGCGGCGGCTTGGAGAGCGAGGCGACCGTCTACCGCGCGATGGAGGAGGTGTTCGACGAGGACAAAGCCCTCATTTCCCGCCTTGCCGCGGCGCAAAATGCCCTCTCTTCGGCGACGGGAGACGAATTTCGCGTTCTTTCGGCGCGCTGTGAGAGCCTCGAAAAGCAGATCGCCGCGCGCGACAGTTATCACTTCGACGTCAAAATCAAGACCGTTTTGAACGGCATGGGCTTTGAAGAATTTTACGGGCGGGTCGTTTCCACCATGTCGGGCGGGGAAAAGACCACATTGAAGTTGTGCCGCCTTCTGTTGGAAGAGCCCGAACTGCTCGTTTTGGACGAGCCGACCAACCACCTCGATATCAAAACGCTGTTTTGGCTCGAAGAATACCTTTCGCGTTTCAAGGGCGCGCTCCTCGTCGTCTCGCACGACCGATATTTTTTGGACAGGCTGACTTCGCGCACCCTCGAACTCGAATACGGGAAGGTGACTTCCTACAAGGGCAACTACACGAAGTACCGCGTGCTCAAAGAGGAACGGTTTAAGGAACTCACCCGCGCATACGAGCGGCAACAGGAAGAGATCGGCAAGTTGCAGACCTATGTGGACAAAAATATTGTCCGCGCGACGACGGCGAAGAGCGCGCTCTCCCGCGTGAACAAATTGGAGCGCATGGAACTTTTGGAAAAGCCCCTTCCCCCGCCCGCGCCGCCGCGTTTCCGCTTTGCCTTTGACGAGCCGCCCTACGAGCGCGTGCTGGAAGCGGAGAAGTTCGACCTCGCCGTCGGCGGAAAAACCCTGCTTGCGGGAGCGAGTTTTTTGATGACGCGCGGACAGAAAATTGCCCTTGTCGGCGACAACGGCACGGGAAAAACGTCGCTGTTGAAGTACTTCCTCTCCGCGCCCGCGGGGGTGAAGTACGCGCGGTTCGTGCGCCTCGGCTACTACGATCAGGAGAACGCCGACCTGCCGCAAAACGAGCGCGTTCTCGACGCGTTTTGGGGGAAGAACGTCGGCATGACGCAGACGGATGCGCGGAGCCTGCTCGCCCGCGCGGGGCTGAACGCCGAGGACGTGCAAAAGAAAGTTTTTGAACTTTCGGGCGGGCTCAAAGCCAAACTTTCGCTCGCCATTTTGGAGGCGCGGCGGGCGAACGTTCTCTTTTTGGACGAGCCCACCAACCACCTCGACCTGCCCGCGCGCGAGGCTTTGGAAGAGGCGCTGAAAGCATTTGAAGGAACGCTTTTATTCGTCTCGCACGACAGGCGGTTCATCGAGGCCGTGGCAACGAGAATTGTCTCGCTCGAAGGCGGCGCGCTCGTCCCCTTCGAGGGCGGCTACGACGAATTTTTGGCGGCGCGGGAGAAACAGATCCCCGCGGAAAAAGCGGAAGCGAAGCCCGAAAAAAAGAATGCGGAAAGCGGCGGATTCCGCACCCGCGAGGAGCGCGCGCGGGAGGCGCAGGCGCGCAACAGAACGCGGGAGATCGAGGCGCGCATCGCCCTTTTGGAGGCGGAAGAAAAAGAGTTGGACAAACGCCTTGCGGAGGTCGCCGCCGACTATAAAGAGGTGCAAAAGGTGACTTTGCGGCAGGAAGAGGTGCGCGCCGAAATCGACGCCCTCTACGCCGAATATGAGACTTTGATCTAAAAAACCGCCCTTTTGAGGCGATTATGTGTGACGTAGTACTCTGATTAGGGCGTAAATTCAAAAATTTACCGCCTATTCGGCGGGCTATAATAAAAAATGCGGGCAGAGAAATGGGTCTCTGCCCTTTTTGCGTGGCATACGCGATCGTTTGGCGACGGTCGAGTTTCACGTATATTAGATATTTGAAATATACATGTTTTTGCAAGGCTTTCCGAAAAAATTCGACTTGACAAATCCTCCCGTAATGTGATATACTGGATATGCCAAACAATCATGAGCCCATGTCGGGAGCGCGGGCTTTTTTCCCTTGTAAAACTCATACTATCTTCGGACGAATTTGGCAGGACTGCAAATTCCAACGACGAAGATAGGAGTTTTCCGTGCTTCATCATGATTGTTTGGCGACGATCGGAGTTTGCGTTTTGTAGCGCGTCGGCTTCGGTCGGCGCACTTTTTTAC
>CANQAZ010000048.1 GCA_947589555.1 uncultured Clostridia bacterium
GGGATTTTGGGCATATCGTTTGTGAAAAAAAAGGCATGACAATCGGAATTTATTGATAATTTTGGGGAATTATGCTATGATTCGGCCCCCCACAGGAGGGGGACGATGTGTATATAAGTTTTACAAAAGAGGAGGTTAGCGAAATGCTTTCCGCGCTGGAATT
The DNA here is from genome assembly GCA_947589555.1 of uncultured Clostridia bacterium. Taxonomy (GTDB): domain Bacteria; phylum Bacillota; class Clostridia; order Christensenellales; family Borkfalkiaceae; genus Gallimonas. The sequence goes on from CANQAZ010000048.1 coordinate 164, forward strand.
GTCGGCGCGGATCATAGGGAATGCGCAGGGCCGAGCCGATAGGCGTGCTATACAATTAGAAGCCATAAAGGAAGAGGACGGCGTACTTATTTTCCCTGGAAAAAAAGCGGCCCCCACGGATGCGGGGGCGTTGCAATCAGATAGTAAGGCGAAAACCCGAGAAGAGGCTCTTGACTATTCGCAGGAGGAGATAGCAAAGATGCCGAAACTCAAAGACGGGCATTTCCGCAAAACACCGGATGGATATTGGCAGGTGAGGTATCGTCGGGGCGGATATGATATACAATTCACCTCAAAAACAAAAGCAGTAGTAATGGACCGATTTCGTGAGTGGGTGTTAAGTGTAGATGATGAAAAAGTGGCCTTAAAAAAGCCGACGAAACACGCAACTACATTTACGGATTTCGCCGAGCGTTATTTTGTCCACGTGAAGGCGGTAAACGTGAAGGCGGTTACGTATGAAATGCAAGAGCGGTGTTTGCGACGGCATATTCTCCCGGCGCTCGGCGCGGTGAATTTGCGCGAACTTACGCCGATGAAGTGCCAAATGTTTCTGAACGGGTTGCTTTCGGCGGGGCTTGGTAGAACGGCGGAGGAGGCAAAGGTACTTTTGAAAGAGATCTTGCGCGCGGCAGTGGGGGAGCGGTTGATTCCGGGCAATCCGATGGATTACGTGAAGTTGCCGAAACATCAATCGGTGCACGGATGCGCTTTGTCAAAGGAGGAAATCGCGGATTTCATCGAGCGGTGCAAAGGCTCTTTTTATCAGAAGCAGTTCATGTTGTATTTGTACACGGGGATCCGGCGCAGTGAGATTGCCAGCGCGACGTTCGACGAGAATTTTGTGACGGTCGCAAATGGCAAATGTCGGAAGGGCGAGAAGCAGACCTTCCGTAAAATTCCGATCGCGCCCGGGCTCCGTAAGTATCTTCCGATCGGTGCGGCGGATCTTGCAAAGTGCGGGAAAGTTATGACGAATGTTTTCAAGAAACTTTTCCCGGCTCATCAACTTTATGATCTTCGGCATACGTTTACGACCCGGGCCCAAGAGAGTGGAATTGCAAAAGAAGTTGTGGATGTTTGGACGGGGCATGTGAATCGATCGGATATGACAACGGCGGTCTACACGCATTTTTCGGACGATTTCATGCTTCGGGAGATTGAAAAACTTGATTTTTGAGCAATTTCCTACCCAAATTACTACCCAAAAAAAATATGTTTTTGCGATTTTCGCAAAAAAACGCGCAAAAAAAAACACTATATATTGTGTTTGACCGCGAAATTAAACACAATATATAGCATTTTGGTTGAGGTGACGTGACTTGAACACGCGACCTCTTGGTCCCTAACCAAGCGCGCTACCAAACTGCGCTACACCTCAGTATCTTTGCGACCCCGCGCCAAAGCGCGCATTTCGCAAAAAAGCATATCCTATTATAAAGAAAATTCGGCAAGTGTCAAGCAATTTCCCCGTCCTTTTCCGAAAAATTTTCACCGAAAAAATTTACAAAAAATTTGCGGGAGAAGGTTGACATCCCGGGGAAAAGTTGATACAATGAAGAAAACCGATGAGGGAAAGGAGTAGTCCGCTCCAACAGACTTCCAGAGAGTTTTCGGCGGTGGGAAGAAAGCAGTCTGCGGCGGAGGAATGGATTCCCGAGGGCGGGGAGGAAACGCAACTTGCGGAGTAATGCCCCGACGGAACTCTTCCGTTACAGAGAGAGGACATGATGGTGTCCGTAATGAGGCGGTGGCGCAAGCAACCGTAAAATTGGGTGGCAACACGGAGCAAATTCGTCCCAAGCGAAGGCGCTCCGTGTTTTTTGTCAAAAAAATTTTTCGGAGGTAACAAAAATGGCAAAACAAATTCCCTACAAGGTGTATCTGACGGAAGAGGAGATGCCCGAGGCGTGGTATAACGTCAAGGCGCGGATGAAGACCCAACACGCGCCCTTCCTCAATCCCGCCACGCAGAAGCCGTGCGGCAAGTCCGACCTCACGCCCGTCTTTTGCGAAGAATGCGTCGAGCAGGAACTCAACGAGAAAGACGAGTACATCGAGATCCCCGAAGAGATTCGTTCGTTCTACAAGACGTTCCGCCCTTCGCCGCTCGTGCGCGCCTACTTTTTGGAGCGCGCTCTCTCCACGCCCGCCGAAATCTACTACAAATTCGAAGGAAACAACACGTCGGGTTCGCACAAACTCAATTCGGCGGCGGCGCAGGCGTATTATGCCAAGAAGCAGGGGCTTACGTCCATCACCACCGAAACGGGCGCGGGGCAGTGGGGCACGGCGCTCGCTATGGCGGCGGCCTTCTTCGGATTGAAACTCGATGTATATATGGTAAAAATTTCCTCGGAACAAAAGCCCTACCGCAAGGAGGTGATGCGCACCTACGGCGCTAACGTCGTGCCCTCTCCCTCGGATACGACGGAGGCGGGACGGCGCATCCTCGCCCAATTCCTCGGCACGGGCGGTTCGCTCGGTTGCGCCATCTCGGAAGCGGTGGAAAAGGCGGTCACGACGGAGAATTGCCGCTACGTGCTGGGCTCGGTGCTCGATCACGTCCTTCTGCATCAATCGGTTATCGGGCTCGAAAGCAAACTCGCGCTCGAAAAGTACGGCATAACGCCCGATATCATCATCGGTTGCGTGGGCGGCGGCTCCAACTTCGGCGGACTCATCGCGCCGTTCATGGGGGAGCGCTTGCAGGGGAAAAACGAGATCGAGTTCATCGGCGTGGAGCCCGCAAGTTGCCCTTCGCTCACGCGCGGCAAATTCGTGTATGATTTCTGCGATTCCGCCAAGACGACGCCCCTTGCCAAAATGTACACGCTCGGGTGCGGATTTATGCCCTCGCCCAACCATGCAGGCGGGCTCAGGTATCACGGCATGAGCCCCATCGTCTCCCAACTGTACCACGACGGCTATATCCGCGCCGTCGCGGCGGAGCAGACGAAGGTGTTCGATGCGGCGGTGACGTTTGCGAAGTGCGAGGGGATATTGCCCGCTCCCGAGAGCGCGCACGCCATCCGCGTCGCCATTGACGAAGCGCTCGCCTGCAAGCGCGAGGGGAAGAAAAAGCGCATCCTCTTTGGGCTCACGGGCACGGGGTACTTCGATCTCTCTGCCTACAAGCAGTACAACGACGGCACGATGACCGACCGCATCCCGACCGACGCCGACTTGAAGCGCGGCTTCGATACGATCCCGCGCTGTCCCGCCAACGGGAATTTGTAAGCGCGCGCAGGAGGCGCCGCGGCGGCGTCCGTTGACGGGGAGCCCAAAAACGCGGGCGGCGTCATTCCCTTTCCGCACAAATTTTTCGGACACGGAGCACAGCGATTGCTTTCCGTGTCCTTTTGTGTTATAATGTGGAGGAGGAGGGATCCCATGTTCCCGGAAGCGCAATTTTTGGGCGTCGGCCTCTATTATTGGATATTTTTGGCCTCCGTGCTCGCGGCGATGCTTGCGGCGCGCCTCTTTTCCGTGCGTGCCGGCCTGTCCGCGCGCGTTTTCGACGTCGTTTTGTGCTCCGCGGTGGGGGGAGTGGCCGCCGGCTACCTCTTTTCCCTCCTCTTCGAGTCCTTTTGGGAGTACCTCGAAACGGGCGTCTTCGTCTGGGGGGCTGGCTCCACGTTCTACGGCGGTCTCATCGGCGCGGCCCTCGCCTACCTCGCCCTGTATTTTCTCCTCGGCAAGTTTTTGTGCAAAAAAGGGGAGCACATCGCGCAGTTCCATCAAATGCTCTCTCTGGTCTTTCCGTGCATCGCGCTGGCGCACGGAATTGGGCGGATGGGGTGCCTTTTTAACGGTTGTTGTTACGGCGAAGTGACCGACCGTTGGTACGGCATCGAGATGTTCGTCGGCGTGCAATGGCAAAGGAGGGTGCCCCTCCAACTCTTCGAGGCGATCTATCTCTTTGTGCTGTCGGCGGGGCTCTTTGTGCTCTTTCTCCGCTTTCGCTTCGAATATACCCCGAGTTTTTACCTCATCGCCTATGCGGTGTGGCGTTTTTGCATCGAATTTTTCCGCGCCGACGACCGCGGCGCATCGGGGCTCGGCGGGTTGTCTCCCTCCCAACTTTTGTCCGTCGTTTTGGCCCTTTGCGGAATAGCGTTTGCGCTGTTTTACAAATTTTACCTCAAAAAGAAGGGGAGAGGGGAGGCCGCACATGAAGGCCCGTAAGATCGCCGCCGTCCTCCTTGCCGTCGCCTCGGCCGCCCTCATCGTGCTGAGTTTTTTCCCCTCCGTTTTCCCGGGAGACGCGCGCACGGCCCGCCTCCTCACCGAAACGCTCCCCCGCCTGTGCGTCTCCGCCTTGCTTCTCGTCCTCCTGTGGGGGCGGGAGGTCTTTCCTCCGCGGGGGCTCTTCTGGCGGTCTCTGTTGTGGAGTTTGCCCTGTTTTTTGGTAGCGTTTGCCAATTTTCCGTACAGCGCCCTCATCTCGGGGAGCGCCCGCATCGTGCGCTGGGAACTTTTGCCCCTCTTCCTGCTCAAATGCATCGCGGTCGCGCTGATGGAGGAACTCTGTTTCCGCGCCGCCCTTTTGCCCTTTTTGCGGGAGAAGTTGCGGGGGAAGAGGGGAGAGTTTTTCCTCTCCGTTCTCCTGTCCGCGGCCGTTTTCGGGGCGGTGCACCTCTTCAACCTGCTGTTCGGAGCAAGCCTCGGCGCAACGGCGTTGCAGGTCGGCTACACCTTCCTGCTCGGGGTGATGTTCGGGGTCATGTACTGCGTCACGGAGAACGTCTGGCTGTGCGTTTCGGTGCATACGCTGTTCGATATCGGGGGTCTGATCGTCACCGATCTCGGCAATTCGGGGGCCTTTCAGGACGTCGTGTTTTGGTGCCTGACGGCGGCCGCGGGCGTGCTCTGCGCCGTGCACATCGTTCTTTCGGCCTGCCTGTACGCGCGGCGCGGCGGCCGCTTTTTCTTTCCCTTCCGCACCCTCCGCCTGTCCCGCCGCTGAGCCCCGTCCCCGCTTTTTTTCGCCCTTTCGGCGGATTTTTCGGCGAGATTCAAAAAATAGGTTGATTTTTTAGGTAAAATTCGGGTATAATAATAGCGAGGTGATAAACATGTTGATCGATACGAACCAAATCCTTTCCATGACGGAGGCCAACCAAAATTTTTCGCGGGCGGCGCGTATTGCCGATAAAGAGGGGAGCGTGGTCATTTTCAAGAACAACAAGCCGCGCTATCTGCTCGTGAATTTGGCCGGCGATCCCTCGTTCGGCCTTACGGACGACGAGAAGATCGACGTAGTGGCGGGCCGCATTTTGGAGCGGCACCGCAAGGCGTTCGAGGAACTCGCAAAATGATCAAATTCAGCAAGGAAAAGGCGATCGCCCTACACCGTATGCTCATTGCGGAGACGGGCGGAGAGGACGGCGTCCGCGACATGGGCCTTTTGGAATCCGCGCTCGAAGCGGGCTATGCCACGTTCGGCGGCAAGGAACTTTTTCCCTCAACGGAGGAAAAGGCCGCGCGGCTCTGCGCGGGGCTCATTTCCAACCATGCCTTTGTGGACGGCAACAAGCGCATCGGCGTCTGCGTGCTGTTGACCTTTTTGGAGGTCAACGGCATTACGTTGGAGGTGACGGACGGGGAGTTGGTCGAAATCGGGATCGCCCTCGCCACGGGGGAGATGAAATACGACGGTCTGCTCGCATGGCTCAAAGCGCACGAGGCCTGATCGAAAAATTGCGGGGCAGATTTTCCCAAGTTGGCATTTTTGCAGAAAAAAGCGGGGCTTTGATTGAAAAACCCCGCTTTTTTTGGTCGAGGAGACGTGATTTGCGCCTTTGGCGGCGCGCCCCGGTGCACAGCCCGCAGGGCTGATGCAGTTTGCGGCAAATTTTTTTGTTTTCCTGCAATTCGCCCGCAAACCGATTGCTCCCGCAATCGCCTCCACCCTCAAACCACGTCTCGATCCGGAATCAAACAAATCCGCACGGACAAAAGTCCGTGCGGATTTTTTGGTCGAGGAGACGTGATTTGAACACGCGACCTCTTGGTCCCGAACCCGTAGCCGACCGTTTTTGCTTCAAAAAAGCGGCCGTTTTTGCCATTTTTAGGGGCAAAAAGCGTTGTTTTTGAAAAGAAACGATGAGAATTTGGGGGCAGAATTTGGGGGCAACTTTTAATATTTTACCTTGCTACCTTCTGAAAGAAGGTATTCGTCCGAAAGTTTTGTGTAAACCTTCGCCAAAATTGAATTTGGGGCATGGCCCATCCACGCTTGGACAGCCTGTACCGAAGCGCCACACTCCTGGCATCGCGTTGCAAAAGTCGTGCGAAGGTCATAGGGCGTGTGCTCCGCATCGGGACAACGGCGCCGAAACTCATTCCGGTAAAACGTTTCGGAACGCGATAGAAGTTCCTCCCAATTTTGGAGAGCCACCCGTAGTTTCGGAAGATATGGCCGCAACATGGGCGTGATCGGGATTTTTTTGAATACGATGCGCTTTTGATTTTTTTGCTTGCGGTTTTGCGCCACGATAAATTCCCCTTCGATCCTTATGCTTGAAAGTTCACAGGGGCGAACTCCGGTATAAAGCGCAACAACATAGCACATTTCGTATTTTGTGCCTTCGAGCGCTTTCAAAAATTCCCGCTCTTGCTCCTTCGTGAGTGGAACGCCGTTCTCTCGTTCGCTCTTGATCCGCTTGAAAGCGTCCATCGGGCTTTTTCGGATGAGTTCGCTGTCTACGGCGTACTTAAACACTTGCCGAAGAAGGCCGTCGCAACTCTCCGTCATTCGCTCGTGACCTGTTGCCAGCATACTGCTGATAAAGTCGATGCAATCTGCCGAAGTGATAGAGCGCAAACGAAGATTGCCGAAATAGGGGATGACGCGTTTCCAAAAAGTCGAATGGTCGGAATAATATGTTTTTTCAATGACCTTGATTTTGTGAACGTTCTCAAACCACCGCTCGGCGAACTCGGAAAAGAGGACGTTCGCCGACGGGTGCGCAGGACGCGCGTTGCCGCCTCCGTCGCGTTGTGCCGACAAATAATTTGCCAGCTGTTCCATGAATTTAATTTGGCATTCTTCCGCATCCTGTGAGCGCGAAACGATTAAAACCCCGTCGATAGTGGCCCGTTTTTCATAAACCCGGTTATGATACCGCGGCGTTCGCACAACGGCTTTTTTGATCTTTTCTTGCAATTTTTTTGGCATCTTGGAAATCTCCTTCTGAAATTTACTTGATGCCATTTTCGAATACGTTTGTTTTGTGCTCTGTTTTTTCTCCTCCACGGCTTTTTTTTACCCAACGGCAGGGCGACAACGATCTGATCACGGCGCATCTGATAGCGCGCTTCTTCGCCTTGTGCATATCCGATGAACGAATAGATGCGGTCGGCGGCATTCAGAAGGGCCGCAACATCGCCCGGCGTTAGTTCAACGTGTAATATCCCGTCCATGCTTTCCCTCCTCCATAGTGGGAAAGCATTTTATCATGAACAGGCCTTTTTGACGAGCGATTTCATCTCGGACTTATAATGTCCACGTCTGCCCGCAGTTCGGGCAGATCGCTTTTGTTTTGGGAAACGACCTGATGATAACGGCAAGTTCGAGAAGCCACAGAAAAGGCGCAATGATGAGGGAGAGGATAGTATAATCCAATGAACTAAATGTTCCGTCAATAATAGAAGGAAGTGCGTGAGCAACAAAAACCAACACGACCAAAAGATACGCAAAAGCGACAGCGAGCAAAAAAGAAATATTCCGCTTCACTGATATAAAGCCGGGTTGAGCATTTCCGCAGTGGTTGCATTTTATTTGGCGGTTTTCTTTTTTGGACGAAGGTTTTAAGATGGCATAAACGATGAAATAAGTGGCAATGGAAATCGCCAAAAATCCGAGAACGACCCCCAACAGCCACCAATCCCAAAAATGGCTTTGTGCCCCTGCATTCTCGGAAAGGGGAGGGGTTATATCTGAAAAAACATCCATTTTTATCTCCTTTGCAATTTATTTTTTGGAATTTGTGTCTGGGCGTGCTTTGCCCAAGAGCCCGGCGGCGAAAGCGAGGATTTGCGCGCGCTCTCCGCGGGAAAGCCGTCGGAAGAGATCGAGGAAGGATCGCTCCTCATCGGAGAGCGCAGGGGAAAGGGCAGTTGGGGAACCGAAATCATCGGTCACGCCGAGCAAGTAGTCTGTTGTCGTATCAAAAAACTTTGCAATCTCTACAATCATCTCTGCGCTTGGCTGGCTTCGCTCTTTTTCCCATTCACAAATAGAATTAGGCGTCAATCCCAAGACTTCGGCAAGTTGACGTTGCGTACAATTTTTTTCTTTTCGTAGTTCTTTTAACCTTGTTGGAAACGTCATTTTTATCCTCTTAAAAAAATTTTACAGAAAATTTGTGAAAAATTCTTGCAAACACAAAAATTCTGTGTTATACTGTTTCCAAAAACACAGATATTCTGTGCAAGGAGGAATTTTTTATGGCACGTTACAAAACAGGGAACAGCGTAAAGGATCGTAAGAACCGTGAATGCAACGGCTGGCGAAACTGGGACACGTGGACGGTAGGGGTCGTGATAAACAATGACCGCAAGGCGTACGACTATGTCACCAAGAACAGGGAACGTCTTTTACGCATGAAAAAGGAGGAGAAACTTCGCGCGATCGAGCGTGCTTCTTCGGTGGGGCTTATGGGCGCATCGAAGCAGAATGTAGATTGCAAGGAACTCAACAGTCAGCTACGGGACATGTTATGATTTAATATCAAAGCGTAGGTAAGTTCACTATGAACTGTTTGAATGATGTTTTGAACTCTCATGAGTGGCATGATGGCGATTACGACGAGTACGATACCCCATATTTGGTGAATTGCGCTCAACACCTCGGGCATGACCCCGAAGAGATGAAAAGAGACGGCAGGATCTTCTGCCGCGCCTTTGCCGCATTCGTCTATGCGAAGGATAAATGCGCATCGTGCGAAAACAACAGAACCGCCCACGAAAAAGGACGGCAGACAAACGGTTGAAACGCCCGGAGAGGGCGAAGGAGGAAATATGGCAAACAGAAGGAAGTACAACCAACACTCGCACAAGGGGCTCGC
>CANQAZ010000049.1 GCA_947589555.1 uncultured Clostridia bacterium
AGCCCTTTGAGTTCCTCCTCCGGGCGGGCGAGATTTTCGGTGGACAGGGCGTACAGCGTGAGATATTTGATCCCGCGGTCGAGGGCATGCTCCGCGAGCGCGGCCATGCGGTCCAGCCCCGCGCGGTGGCCCGCGCCCCGAGGCAGGAGACGCTTTTTGGCCCAGCGGCCGTTGCCGTCCATGATGACGGCGACATGCACGGGAAGTTTTTCCGCCCCCCTATCCGTACCCTTGCGCTCCGCCATCAGACGGTCATGAGATCCTTTTCTTTGGCGGCGACCACTTTATCGACCTCCTCGATGCTCTTTTTGACGGCTTCCTCGACGTCGATCTCGCAGTTCTTGGCCTCGTCCTCCGAGATCTCCTTGCCGTTTTTGAGTTTTTTGAGGGTCTCCATCGCCTCGCGGCGGTTGTTGCGCACCGCGATCTTGGCATCCTCCCCCATCTTGCGCACCTGCTTGACGAGGTCCCGCCTTCTCTCCTCCGTGAGTTCGGGGAATACGAGGCGGATGACCGTGCCGTCGTTGGTGGGCGTGATGCCGATGTTGGAGGCGAGAATGGCCTTTTCGATGGCCTTCAACAGCGATTTATCCCACGGGCTGATGACGAGGCACCTTGCATCGGCCGTGGCGACGTTGCCCAGTTGCTGCAACGGGCTCGTGCCGCCGTACGCCTCCACCATGAGTTTATCGAGAACATGGGGGTTGGCGCGGCCCGCGCGGATGGCCGCAAAATCTTCTTTGAGGACGCTCACCGTCTTTTCCAGTTTGTCGTCCAGCACGAGAAACATTTCTTCCACTTTTTCGTTTTCAATCATCTTTTTTTCCTCCTTACCGATGAACGGGTCAACCGTTTGAAATGAGAGTGCCGATCTGTTCGCCGCAGACGGCGCGCAGGATGGAATCCTTTTCCGCAAGGGCGAACGCCAGCACGGGGATGTTGTTCTCCATGCACATCGTGGCCGCCGTCGCATCCATCGCTTTGAGCCCTTTATTGACGATTTCGTTGAACGTCAGTCTTTCGTACTTCTTTGCGGCGGGGTTGCGGGCGGGGTCGCTATCGTAGATGCCGTCCACATTCTTGGCCATGAGAAGAACGTCGGCCGCGATCTCGCAGGCGCGCTGGGCCGCCGCCGTATCGGTGGAGCAGTACGGGTTGCCCGTGCCGCACGCCAAGATGACGATGCGTCCCTTTTCGAAGTGGTGCAGGGTCTTGCGCAGGACGTAGGGCTCGGCGACGGAGACCATGTTGAGCGCCGTCTGCACCCGCGTCGGGATGCCCTTTTTTTCGATGGCGTCCATCATGGCGAGCGAATTCATCACCGTGGCGAGCATGCCCATCTGATCGGCGACGGTGCGGTCCATGTTGGTGCCCTGCCTCCCCCGCCAGAAGTTGCCCCCGCCGATGACGAGGGCGATATCCACCCCCATTGCGTGCACTTTGACGAGTTGATCCACCACCGCCGACACGACCCCTTCGTTGAGGCCGTGCTTTTGCTCGCCCGCGAGCGCTTCGCCCGAAAGTTTCAATAAGATCCGTCTGTATTTGGGTTCCATAAATTTCCTCCCCGCGGATTTTTTTCAGTATAGCATAAGTGCGGCGAAAATGCAAGGACTTCGCGGGAAGTCGGCGATTTTTTCGCGGCGGAAGGCGGGCCCACCCCGCGGAGTTCCCCTCCGTCGGGCAAAAAAGGCCGAAAAAGAGGCAAAAATCGGACGCGGGGCGCGGAAATCGGCGCAGAAAACGGGCGCGGGGCGCGGAAATCGGCGCAGAAAACGGGCGCGGGGCGCGGCATGAAAAAAGAGCCGAACGGGTCGGCTCTTTTGACAGCGTTTGTTACTTTTTCATCGCTTCGACTTGCTTGGCGACCTCTTCGGAGAGGTCCTCCTGCTTCTTTTCGAGCCCCTGCCCCATGACGTAGAACACAAAGCGTTTGAGCGCGCCCTTTGCGCCGGCCTGCTCCAACAGGCGGGCCACGGTGATCTTATCGTCCTTGACGAATTTTTGGTCGAGAAGGCAGTTATCTTCGTAGAATTTGTTGATCTTGCCCATGACGATCTTTTCGGCGATGGCCTCGGGCTTGCCCTCGTTGATCACTTCCTGTTTCAGGATCGCCTTTTCCTTTTCGATGGTCTCCGCCGTGACTTCGTCGCGGGTCAGGTAGGCGGGTTTGGAAAACGCCGTGTGAAGGGCGACTTCGTGCGCCACCCCTTTGGCCTCCGCCGTGGGCGCGCAACCGAAATCGAGCATGACGCCCATCGTGCCGCCCATGTGGATGTAGGTTTCGATAAAGCCCGCCGTCTCGTACACCGTGAAACGGCGCACCGAGACCTTTTCGCCGACGACGCCCGTCTGCTCCTGCACGTAACTTTCCACCGTGCGGCCTTCGAACTCGCCCGCGAGCAGTTCCTCCACCGTAGCCGGCTTCGCCTTTGCGATCTGCTTTGCGATGGTTTCGGCGATCTCATGGAATTTGGCGCCGTTGGCGACAAAGTCGCTTTCGCAGTTGACTTCGACAAGGACGCCCGTGTTGCCTTCGGTATAGGCGTAAACGACGCCCTCCGCCGCAATTTTGGAGGCGCGCTTGGCCGCCTTTGCGATGCCGCGCTCGCGGAGGAGTTCCCCCGCCTTTTCAAAATCGCCTTCGGCGTCCGTCAACGCCTTTTTGCAATCCATCATGCCCGCGCCCGTCTGTTCGCGGAGTTTCATTACGTCTTTTGCGGTAAATTCTGCCATTTTTTTGTTCTCCTTGCTTTTTTCATTTACGGGATCCTTCGGGGGCTACGCCCCGTCAGAATGACGCGGAAGAGATTATTCCGCCGCGGTCCCTTCCGCCGCGACCACTTCTTCGATATCGGCGGCTTCCGCGGGCGCTTCCGCACTCTCCGCCGCGGCCGCTTCTCCTTCCGGAACGGGAGTCACGCCCTCCGTGGCCTCGATGACCGCGTTGGCGATGACCGACGAGATGAGTTTGATGGCGCGGATGGCGTCATCGTTGCCGGGAATGACGTAATCGATGAGGTCGGGATCGCAGTTGGTATCGGTGATGGCGACGATGGGGATGTGCAGTTTTCTCGCTTCCGCCACGGCGATATCCTCGCTGTGGGGATCGACGACGAACATCACCCCGGGAAGGGTGCGCATGTTTTTGATGCCGCCGAGGTTGAGGCTCAACTTTTCCATCTCCTTTTTGAGCCCCAATACTTCCTTTTTGGGAAGAAGGTCGAATTCGCCGTTCGCTTCCATGCGTTCGAGTTTTTCGAGATAGTCGATGCGCGAACGGATGGTCTTGAAGTTGGTGAGGGTGCCGCCGAGCCAGCGGGAATTGACGTAGAATTGCCCGCAACGCTCCGCCTCCTCCTTGATGGCGTCCTGCGCCTGCTTTTTGGTGCCGACGAAGAGGACGCTCTTGCCCGCTTTGACGCTTTCCACGACGAAGGTGTAGGCTTCTTCGATGAGGCCCGCCGTCTTTTCGAGGTCGATGATGTGGATGTCGTGGCGGGCGGCGAAGATGTACTTTTTCATCTTCGGGTTCCATCTTCTCGTCTGGTGGCCGAAGTGGACGCCGGCTTCGAGAAGTTGCTTCATGGTGATGACTGACATAATTCCTCCGTTATACCGCCCCCGTGCGCGAAAAGCCCGTTCTTTTTCCGCCGATGAGATTTGCGGAACACGGAGAACGGCGCCCGCGGGGTGAGTATTGCCCTTTTGAGGCTTACAAATTATACCACAGCGGAAATTTTTTTGCAACTTGTTTTATGCCGCTTTTGCAAGTTTTTTATGGAATTCGGAAAGTGCGCGTACGCACGCGAAGGGAAGGAATTGAGATTTCTAAATGAGATTCGCCCCGCGAGCGACGGGATCCCCCCGCGCGTTATTGAAATTTTCCCCGCAAAAGGTAAAAGAGCCCCGCATCCCGCGCGCCGAACAGGACTTCGTCGGCGTCGTAGCACAAAAAACAGAGGCGCAAAAGTTCGGGTACGGTGGGGAAATCGCCGCCCGAAAGCAGTGTTTGCGCCCTCTCTTCGCCGCACTCCATTGCCTCGGCGAGGTGCGAAAGGGTGAGCCCGCGCGTCTTTGCGAGCGTTTGCAACCGCCGTGAGAATTTTTCTTTCCACTCCCTTTCGTAGGCAAGACGGCTTGCACGGTCCGTACTGTACTCCACCCGATTTTCCTCCCTTTCTTGTATCCCCATAGGGATATTTTGAGCCATTATACTCCTATGGGGATAATATGTCAAGAAAAAGGGGAAATAAAACAGGTGGAAATCAAAATTGAGGAGCGTTTGCGGGAACTGATGAAGGAGGAGGGTCTGACGCAAGTGAAACTCGCGGCGCAAATCGGCGTGAAACAGAACACGATCAGCGCATGGCTCTCCAAAAAGAAGCAACCGAGCATTGCGAGTTTATGGCGGTTGGCGGATCGGTTCGGCGTCTCCGTTGATTTTCTCATCGGAAGAAAGGAATATTGAATTTGTTCTATCCGTAAAAAGGCCCCGAACGGGGCCTTTTTTGATAGCGTTTTATGGGTTTTGAGAAAAACGGCGCTACTCTGCTCCCGGCGCACGGGGTGCATAAGAGGCGGAAAATTTTCGCGGAATTTTTATTTGGTGCCGAACAATCTGTCCCCCGCGTCGCCGAGGCCGGGCAAAATGTAGCCGTTGTCGTTCAGGCAACGGTCGAGCGTGGAGACGTAAACAGAGACGTCGGGGTAGGCCTCGGCCACCTTCGCCACCCCTTCGGGCGCGCCGATGACCGCCATAAACTTGATTTTCTTCACCCCCCGCTTTTTGAGCGCGGCGATCGCGTCGCACGCCGAGCCCCCCGTCGCCAGCATGGGGTCCACGAGGTACACCGTTTTATCCGCAATGCCGTCGGGCAGTTTGCAGTAATATTCCTGTGGTTCGAGGGTGGTCTCGTCGCGGTACATGCCGATGTGCCCCACGTGCGCCGTGGGCAAAACGCGGTGCACGCCGTTCACCATGCCCAGCCCCGCCCGCAGAATGGGCACGATGACGATGCTCTCCTCCTTCACGCGGTAGCCCACCGTCTTTTCGAGGGGGGTCTCCACGCCGACGGGCACAAGTTCCACATCCTTCATGCTCTCGTAGGTCATCACGGTGGCGATCTCTTCGATGAGTTCGCGGAATTCCTTCATGCTCGTGTGCTTATCGCGCAAAATGCTCACCTTGTGCTTGATGAGCGGGTGATCGAACAGAAATACGTTGGGATACTGCTTCATGGGATCTCCTCGGATGGAATTTTTTCCTTTGCGGCCGCAAGGCGGCGTGCAGTGCGGGTGGGAAGGCGCGCGGGAGGCCGCGCAGGCGCAAACGGCCCGAAACCGAGCCGAAAATCGGCCCCGAAAAGGCTCTTAAACGGGGCGAATTACCGCGAAACCGCCAAAACGCTGTCGATTTTCGCGATGATCCCCTCCTTGCCCGCGCCCGTCAGGCCGGATACGGCAAGCACGTTCCCCTCGCCCAACCCGTAGGCGGAAGCGACGGCGCGCAGCCTCTCCTTTTGTTTCATGCGGGAGAGTTTATCGCTCTTCGTGGCGACCACGGTAAAGGGGATGATGTGGTAATTGAGGAAGGAGACCATCTGCATGTCGTCCTCCGAGGGATCTCGGCGGATATCGGAGAGCAAAAAGACGTGGGCAATATCCTCCTTTCGGGCGAAAAATTGGTCTAAAACCCTACCCCATTTCTCCTTTTCGGCCTTTGAGACGGCGGCATAGCCGTAGCCGGGCAAATCGGCGAGCAAAAAACTGCCGAAGTCGAAATAATTGACGAGCCGCGTTCTTCCGGGCGCCGCGCTTGTCTTGGCGAGGTTTTTTCGGTTGGCCAGCAAATTGATGAGGGTGGACTTGCCCGAATTGGACTTGCCGCACACCGCGATCATGGGCTTTTCGGGCCGCAAAAACTGGGCGGGAGCGGCCGCGCTCGTCACAAATTTTGCCCCGTCAATGCGCATACGCCAACCCCGGGAGCGCGTTTTCAAACACTTGGTCCACCTCGCTCACGCAAATAAAGCGGAGATCTTTCCGCACGTTTTCGGGGATCTCCTCCACGTCCTTTTTGTTCTCTTCGGGAATGATGACGTCATGGATGCCGATGCGCGCGGCGGCAAGCGCCTTTTCTTTGAGGCCGCCGATGGGCAAGACCTTGCCGCGCAGGGTAATTTCGCCCGTCATGGCAACGTCCCGTCGCACGGGCATGCCCGTAAACGCGGAGAGAATGGCGGTCGCCATCGTAATGCCCGCGGAAGGGCCGTCTTTGGGGGTCGCCCCCTCGGGGATGTGGATGTGGATGTCCTTCCGTTCGAAGTCCTCTTCGGCAATGCCGTATTTTTCGGCATGGGCGCGGATGTAACTGATGGCGGCGCGAGCCGATTCCTTCATGACGTCGCCGAGTTTGCCCGTGAGGAGGATATCCCCCTTGCCCTCGAAGGCGGAAACTTCGATGGTGAGGGTCGCCCCGCCCACGGAGGTCCAGGCAAGCCCCGTCGCGGCCCCCACCTCGTCCTTTGCGAGCATCTCCCCGTCCCGCAAAAAGCGCTTTGCGCCGAGAAATTTCTCCAAATTCTGTTTGGTGACGGAAATTTTGCTTTCCTCGCCCTTTGCGATGCGCACGGCGGCCTTGCGGCAGACGGTGCCGATGGTGCGCTCCAACGAACGCACGCCCGCCTCCATCGTGTAGCCGTCGATCACGGCGTCGATCGCGCCGTCGGTAATGCGGAGCATGTCCTCCGTTAGCCCGTTCTCCTTGCGCTTCTTCGGAACGAGATAGCGTTTTGCGATTTCCGCCTTTTCCTGCCTCGTGTAGCCCGAAAGTTCGATGATCTCCATGCGGTCGCGCAGGGGGGAGGGAATGGTGTCGAGGGTATTCGCCGTGGCGATGAACATGACCTTCGAAAGGTCGTATTCCACTTCGAGATATCTGTCGCGGAAGGTGGAATTCTGCTCGGGGTCCAAAACTTCCAACAGGGCGCTCGCGGGGTCGCCGCGCATATCCGAGGAGATCTTGTCCACCTCGTCCAGAAGGAACACGGGGTTGACGGAGCCTGCGTTTTTCATTTCATAGAGGATGCGTCCGGGCATGGCGCCGATGTAGGTGCGGCGGTGGCCGCGGATCTCGGCCTCGTCTTTGAGGCCGCCGAGGCTCATGCGCACGAATTTTCTGCCGAGGGCGCGGGCGACCGACTTTGCGATGCTCGTCTTGCCCACGCCGGGGGGGCCGACGAGGCACAAAATGGGCGCCTTCAACTCTCCCGTGAGTTTGAGCACGGCGAGATATTCCACGACCCGCTCCTTGATTTTTTCGAGGCCGTAGTGGTCCTCGTTGAGCACTTTTTCCACGTCGGAAAGTTTTTCGGTATCCTTTGTCTCCTCGTGCCAGGGCAAATCGATGAGCCAGTCGGCATAATTGCGCAACACGGTGTACTCGGGGGAAGAGGGCGGCATCTTGTCCATGCGGGCGAGTTCGGTCATCGCCTTTTCCTCCACGGCGGCGGGCAGTTTTTTGGCGAGCAATTTTTCGCGCAGTTTTTCGTTTTCGGCCACGTCGTCGCCGAGTTCGGCATGGATGGCCTTCAACTGTTCGCGCAAAAAGTACTCTTTCTGCGATTTATCGATGTTCTGCCTCACGTTTTGGGCGATCTTGCGCTCCAAGCGCGCGATCTCCAACTCATCGTTGAGGCAGCGCTCAAAGAATTTCAGCCGTTCCACCATGCGGTTTTCCTCCAACAGCCGCTGTTTCACGTCGTCTTTGAGGCGCATGTTGTAGGCGCAAACGTTGATGTATTTATCGATATCGGCGATGCCGGTGAGGGCCGAATCGAGTTCTTTGGAAATTTTGCCGTCGCTCGTCACGATATCCTTCACCAATTCTTTGGCGGTGCGGAAGTAGGCCTCTTCGAGGGCGGGGTCGCCGTGCACGGTCAGGATCTCGTCGGTGACGGCGTAAAGATAGCCGCTTTCGAGGCGGAAATCGCGGGCGGTGGCGCGGTAGACGCCCTCCACGTAGACGCGCACCCGTTCGCCGGGGAGGCGGGTAGTTTGGCGGATGCGGGCCACGGTGCCCACCATGCAGAGGTCGCCGTCGTCGGGGAATTCTTTGGAAGGATCCTTCTGGCGGGCGAGAAAGACATAGCGGTCGTTATCCTCGGCGCGTTCTACGGCGGCGAGGGAGAGGCCGCGGCCCACGTCGAACGCGGCGGCGACGTCGGGGAAGACGACCTGCGTGCGCATGGGGATGACGGATAAAATTCTGACTTGCGGGGAGTTGTCCATATCATACCTCTAATGGGTGATACCATTATATCACACTTTCCGCCATTTTTCAAACATTTTACATTACAAGAGAAAAACCCGCCCCGCGCATTCGCCGCCAACTTGCCCTACCCTTCTTTGAAGGGGAGGGTGGCACGGCTCCGCCGTGACGGGTGGGGATGGCCCTCATCTTTCTCTTCGCCACAAAACCCGCCACGCACCATTCGCCCCAACTTACCCTCCCCCCTGACCGTCCTCCGCGTCATTCTGCCCCTTTATCCCGCGTCATTCTGCCTCTTTATCCCGCGTCATTCTGAGCCGTTGCCCGAGTGTAGAGCACTCGGGCAACGGTCGAAGAATCCCGAACAACGAAGTCCGCCTTCCAAGCCCTACCCTTTCCCAAAGGGGAGCCGTCCTTACGGCTTTCGGGAAAAGGCGACCTTATGATATGCGGAGCCTTTTCCCGCAATGGGTGTCACGGCCCCGCCGTAGGCGGGTGGTGGGGATGGCCCTCATCTTACCCTTCGCCACAAAACCCGCCCCGCATCATTCGCCGCCAACTTGCCCTACCCCTGTCCGTCCTCCGCGTCATTCTGCCCCTTTATCCCGCGTCATTCTGTCCCGCCCGCGCGCATTTTGCCTCTTTATCCCGCGTCATTCTGAGCCGTTGCCCGAGTGTAGAGCACTCGGGCAACGGTCGAAGAATCCCGAACAACGAAGTCCGCCTTCCAAGCCCTACCCTTCTTTGAAGGGGAGCCTTCCTTACGGCTTTCGGGAAAAGGCGACCATGCGATGTGCGGAGCCTTTTACCGCAATGGGTGGCCCGTAGGGACGGGTGGGGATACGCCCTCTTCCCTTCTCCTTCTCCCCCTCCCCTCGTGTCCCTTTCTTCCTCTACCCCCAGTAGAATCCGCCCTTTCCGCCCTTTTTCCCTCTACCCCCAAAAGAATCCGTC
>CANQAZ010000050.1 GCA_947589555.1 uncultured Clostridia bacterium
GGGAGACATCGTGGCGCAATTCAACGACGACAGCTTCCTGATCTTCTTCGAGTACAGCCGCCGCGCCGTGTTCGCGGAGCAAGCGGGCTACGGCGTCTGCGGTGACGGGTTGCATCGTAAAGAGGGGGAGGTAAAGTTTGCCGTCCACCGAAAGCCCCTCGGCCTCGCAATGTGCCTCTTTCCCGTCGGCGAGAAAGGCGGAGAGCAGGGCGGCGCGCACGCGTTCCTCTTTTTCGAGGGCGAGGTGGAGCATCAGGGCTTCGCGTTCCTCCCGTTCCTTCTTGTTGAGCAGTTTTTTCTTGCGCCGCGAATAGAGCGCGAGAAAGAGGATACACCCCGTCGCGGCGGCAAAGCCGAGCGCAAGCGCGATCCCCGCCCCGAGGGGCACGCGCAGGTAGCGCAACAGGCCGAGGGCGAGGAGCCCCGCGGCCAGCGAGTAAAAGAGCACGTCGGCGATCATCGGAAAGGATAGTTTTTTCATCGCAGAGATTTTTGACGGATTCCGCGCAAATTAAACTTGCAAAGGCAAAGAAAAGGTCGTATAATACGGATATGAAAATCGCGCTCTTCGGGGGCTCTTTCGACCCCTTCCATACCGAACATCTCCGCCTCGTTCGGGCGGCGCGGGAGGCTCTCGGGCTCGACCGCGTGTTCGTCATCCCGTCCTTTGTCGCGCCGCACAAGCGTTGGGGCGCCGTCGCAAGCGGAAAAGAGCGCCTTGAAATGTGTAAAATCGCGCTGGCAGACGAAAAATACGCCGAGGCGAGCGATTTCGAACTCACCTCGGGCGGCACGAGTTATACCTATTTGACCTGTCGGGCCTTCCGCGCGCGCTATCCCGATGCGGCGCTCTATTTTCTCCTCGGCGCGGATATGCTCGAAAATTTCTTCCGCTGGAAAAACCCCGAGGGCATTCTGGATACGGTCACCCTCGTCGCCTGCGGGCGGGGAGCGGCGGAGGTCGAGCCCCTCCGCGAAAAATTCCGCTCTCGTTTCCAAAAGGACTTCATCGCGTTGCCGTTTACGGGCAGGGAGGTCTCCTCGCGGCAGATCCGCGTGGATATCGCCTTCCGTAAGCCCGCCGCGCTCCCTCCCGCCGTGGCGGAGTACATCGCGGAGAGGGGGCTCTACCGCTATCCCGCGATCCCTGCGGCCCTCTCGCTCGAAAAGGAGGAGCGGCGCGAGCACAGTTACCGCGTGGCGAAGTTGGCGGTCGCCCGCGCGCGGAGCGCAAATATTTCCGAGAAAAAGGCCCTCCTCGCGGCCGCGCTCCACGATTGCGGGAAGTATGTGGATGCGGGGTCTCCTCTTTTAGCGGGGTTCCGCTTCCCGCGCGGCGTGTCCGCCTACGAGGTGCCGCCTCCCGTCGTCCACCAATATACGGGCGCCTTCCTCGCCCAACACTGTTTCGGCGTCCGCGATCGGGAGATCCTCGACGCCATCCGCTACCACGCGAGCGGGAGGGAGGATATGACGCCGCTCGGCAAACTCATCTATCTCGCCGATCTCTTGGAGGAAGGGCGCTCCTTCGAGGGGTTGGAGGAACTCCGCGCGCTCTTTTGGCGCGATCTCGACGAATGTCTGCTCGCCGCGCTCCGCCACCAACTCGACTATCTCAAACGGGGCAAAATGCCCGTCTACGGCCTCACGGAACGGGCATATCTTTGGTTAAAACGCAATTAGTGTAGTACTATGCGTGACATAAATACATCAAAAAGGGATAAAAAGGATGGAAAGTTATCAAATTGCCAAAGCCGCGGCCAAAATTTTGTCCGATAAAAAGGCGCAGGACATCGTCATTCTCAACGTGAGCGAGCAGACCGTCGTGTGCAGTTATTTCGTCATCGGAAGCGGCCGTTCCACCACGCAGGTGCGCGCCCTTTGCGACAACGTGGAGGAATTGATGAAAAAGGACCACGGCCTCACGCCCGCCCGCACGGAGGGCTTGCGCGAGGGGCGGTGGGGCGTCCTCGACTACGGCGACGTCGTCGTGCACGTCTTTAACGAGGAGAGCCGCCTCTTCTACTATCTCGAACGCCTTTGGGATAGCGGCAAAAACGTCGAACGCTATTCGGACGGCGAATAACGGCCCTCACGCCGCTCGCCCGCTCGCTTCCGCGCCGCGGTTTTGCGTCCGCTTCGCCCGATTCCGCGCCCGCCCGCAATGTCCGTGCCGCCGCACCCGCGCTTCCAACGGCCGCCGTTTCGCGTCCGCTCCCGCGCGCCGTTTTTCCGCGCGCTTCTTCGCCGCTCCCTCGGCGGCCGCTTAAAAACCGCTTAAAAGTCGCCGGAATGTCGTTTGAAAATCACTTGAATTGAATGCGCTTGGGCTCGGAGTATTCCGTTTTCGAGCGCTTTTTTTTGCGCTCCACAATAAAATAGACGGGCTCCTTCTCGCGCTTGGGCTTTTTGGGCTTTTGGGCGGGAAGTTTTTTATACTTTGTGCGGTAGCCGATGAGGGCGAGTTGGAGGAGGGCGACGGCGGCCACGCAACCGAGGAAGAGGAGCAGGGCGTACAAACAACCCTGTCCCTGTACGGAAAGGAGTAGCATGCGCCCATTATAAAACACAAACTCTGTCATAAAATGCGCGGAAAAGGGTTATTTTCCGAAGTTTTCGGGAAAAACCGAGGGCATGGAAACAACGATCGTCTCCGCGGAGGAAGCCGCGGAATTCGGGGAATTCAAGCGGAGCAGGCGGGAGGCGGAGATCGCCCTTCTCCTCAAAAAGGTCGTCGTGGACGCGTCCCGGCGGGAGACCGACCGCCATGCGCTCAAAGGGGCGTGCGACTGCGCCAAAAAATTCGGTGCGCGGGGGGTGCTGGTGTCCCCCGTGGGGGTGAGCGCGGCGAAAAAATTCCTCGCGGGCGCCGAGCCCTGCGTCGTCTGTCTCGTCGGGGGCACGGGGGAGAGCCTTCCCGCCCTCAAACGGGCCGAGGCCAAGCGGGCGGCGCGGCAGGGCGCGCGGGAGATCCTCCTTGTCCCTTGCTATTCCGCGCTGGCGGGCGGCAACGCCTCCTATCTCAAACGGGAGGTAAAAAAGGTCAAGCGCGCCGCAAAAAGGAACGCCGTTTTTCTCCTGCTCGACGATCACACTCTGACCGAGGACGACGTCGCGCTCGGCACGCGGGCGGCCAAAGAGGGCAGGGCGGACGGCGTCTGCGTGCGCGGGGAGCCGCGGCTCGTCCTAAGGGCGCTCACGGTGGGCGGAGGGCGGCTGAGCGTGCACTGCACGGGGGTGGAGAACGCCGCCCAACTCAGAACGGCGGTGCGCGCAGGCGCCATGAGCGCCTCTTCGCGCGCGTTGGAGGAGATCGCGGAGGAACTCTACTTTTCCCTCGGCGAGCCCGCGGCGGAGGGGGAATTTTCCCCGCCTCCCGCCCCCGACGGCGTCTGACCGTCCCCCCGCAGGGCTCAAAAGGGCAAAAAGAGCCCGAAAAGGGCCGAAAAAGGGCAAAAAAGGGGGAAGCGCGGGGAGGGATGCTCTCCGCGCGCCCGTCCGCGCGACAACATTGTGAGAATTTCGCGAAAACGCTTGAAAAACGCTTTGAAATTTCCGAAAAATATTGTACAATAGTCGGGTGAATTCATGCACCCGGCTTTTCGGGTGCCAACGGAGCGTTCAGCATGGGACTAATCAAATTCATCAAGAGCGGCGATAGCCGCAAGAGCCTGAAAAAACTCTATAAAACGGCGCGGAAGGTGGAAGATCTCGAAGACAAATATCGGGTGATGACCGATGCCGAGTTGCAGGGCCAGACGGCGATCTTAAAAAAGCGGTTGGCGGACGGCGAAACGATGGAGGACATCCTTCCCGACGCCTACGCGGCTTTGCGCGAAGCGAGTTGGCGCGTCCTCGGCATGAAGCACTTCCGCGTGCAGATCGTCGGCGGCATCTGCCTCTTTCAGGGGCGCATTGCTGAAATGAAGACGGGCGAAGGCAAGACCCTCGTCGCCACCCTCCCCGCCTATCTCGAAGCGCTGGGCGGCAAGGGGGTGCACATCGTCACCGTCAACGATTATCTCGCCCGCCGCGACGCGGAATGGATGGGCAAAGTGCACCGTTTCATGGGTCTCACCGTGGGCGTCGTCGTGCCCGGCATGCCGGATGACGCCAAGCGCGCCGCCTACGCGTGCGATATCACCTACGGCACCAACAACGAATTCGGCTTCGATTATCTGCGCGATAACCTCAAAACCGAACTTCCCGCAATGGTCCAGCGCGGGCTCAACTTCGCCATCGTGGACGAGGTGGACTCCATCCTCATCGACGAAGCGCGCACTCCTCTCATCATCTCGGGCCGGGGGGAGCAGTCCTCCGACCTCTACGAGCGGGTGGATAAATTCGTCCGCACCTTAAAGGGCGGCTTTGACGACGAACTCAAAGATCTCGAAGCGGAGGAGGCCCGCAAAAAGAAGCAGGAGGGCGCTGGCGCCCGCAAACTCGCCCTTGCGGAGGAGTTGAAGTGGGATTACGTCGTGGAGCGCAAGGAAAAGCAGGTCCAACTCACCGAGTACGGCGCGGAGAAGGCGGAGGCCTTCTTCAACGTGGAAAACATCGCCGATATGGCAAACGCTTCCCTCAACCACCACATCCAGCAGGCCCTCAAAGCGCACGAACTCTTCCACCTCAACGAGGAGTACATCATCAACAAGGATAAGGACGGCAACGACGAGATCGTCATTGTCGATGAATTTACGGGCCGCCTCATGATCGGCCGCCGTTATTCGGACGGGCTCCATCAGGCCATCGAGGCGAAGGAGGGGGTCAAGGTGCGCGAGGAGAACAAGACCTACGCCACCATCACCTTCCAGAACTATTTCCGTCTCTACCGCAAACTCTCGGGCATGACGGGTACCGCCAAAACGGAGGAGGGGGAATTCCGCACCATCTATTCCCTCGACGTCGTGGAAGTCCCCACCAACCGCCCCGTGTGCCGGAACGATTTGCCCGACCGCGTATTCGCCACGGCGGAGGGCAAAAAGAAGTCCATCGTGCGGGAGATCGCGGAGCGGCACGAAAAGGGCCAGCCCATCCTCGTGGGTACCGTATCCGTCGATAAGTCGGAGGAGATCTCCCGTCTTTTGCGGCGCAACGGCATCAAGCACGAGATCCTCAACGCCAAGAACCACGCCCGCGAGGCCGAGATCGTCGCGCAGGCGGGCCGCTACGGCGCCGTCACCATTTCCACCAACATGGCGGGCCGCGGCACCGATATTTTGCTCGGCGGCAACCCCGAATATCTCGCCAAAAAGAGACTGCGCGAGGAGGGGGTGGAGCACGAGGTCATCGAGGCGGCCACCGGTTACGCCGAGGTGGACGAGGAAACGCAGAAGGTCCGCGCGCGGTACGCCGAACTCTACAAAAAGTACAAGGAGCAGACGGACGCCGAAAAGGCGCAGGTCATCGCGGCGGGAGGTCTGTGCATCATCGGCACCGAGCGGCACGAGAGCCGCCGTATCGATAACCAACTCCGCGGCCGTTCTGGCCGTCAGGGGGACCCCGGCGTCTCCATCTTCTTCCTCTCTTTGGAGGACGATCTCATGGTCCGCTTCGGCGGCGAGCGCATGAAGAAGATCTATGCGATGTCCAAGATGGAGGAAGAGGAGAACCTCGAAAGCAAACTTCTCTCCCGCCTCATCGAGTACGCGCAAAAGCAGATCGAGGGCCGCAACTTCGGGATCCGCAAGAGCGTCCTCCAATACGACGACGTCATGAACAAACAGCGCACCATCATGTATGCGGAGCGCATGAAGGTCATCATGGGGGAGGACGTGCACCGGCAGGTGCTCAAATACATTCCCGATTACGTCGTGAGCGTGGTGCGCGCGGCCGTCAATGCCGACCAGATGCCCGAAAAGTGGAACGAGGGCGATCTGAACGAGGCCATCGAGCGCAAACTCATCCCCGAGGGCTCGGGTTACGTCACCCGCGAAAAGTTGGAAAAATGGGACTACGAAACGGCCATCAAGCGCATCTCCGATAAAACGGCCAAGTGCTACGAGGAGAAGGTGGCCAAGATCCGCGAGGAAACGGGCTTCGATTTCGGCGTCGCCGAGCGCAGGATCCTCCTCCGCATCGTCGATAGCAACTGGATCGACCACATCGATGCGATGGACCAACTCCGCAAGGGCATCCGCTTGCGCAGTTACGGCCAGACCGATCCCGTCATCGCCTACAAGCAGGAGGGCTTCGCCATGTTCGACGAAATGGTGGAGCGCATTCAGGAGCGCACCATCGCCATCCTCCTCAAAGCCCGCTTGGAGGTCAAACAACAGCCCGTCCAGCGCATCCTTCCCACCATGCCGCAGGCCGCGCCCCAAACCGCGCCTCAAAACGGCGGTCCGAACGCGCCTCAAAGCGCACCTCAAACCGCGCCTCAGGGCGGCGGGCAGGGCGCTCCCGCGGCGGGCGGAGCCATTCCCCGCATCTATCCCACCCCTCCCTACGCGGCCATGCAGGGGGGACAGGGCGGCCGCACGGCCCCTTCGGCGGGGGTCAACGATTTGCGCACGCAGGAGGCTTTGCCTTCCGCCGTCAACGTGGACGCCCTCAAAACGAGCGGCGATACCAAGTTCGACCCCGCCTCCATGCGGAAGGGGAAGGAACCCGGGCGCAACGATCCCTGCCCGTGCGGAAGCGGAAAGAAGTACAAAGATTGTTGCTACTGGAAGTATCATAAATAAGAAAGGGCAAGTATGTTCAAGGCAGACGATTACAGATTGAAATTGAAGGCGCTGGGGGAGACCCTCGCCGAGGCGAAGTACGCGCTCGACATCGATAACCGCGCCGAGCAACTGAAAAAGTTGAGGCAGGAACAGGAGGACCCCGCCGTCTGGCAGGACATCGAACGCTCGGCGAAGATCGGGCGGGAGATCGCCTCCGTGGAGGCGAAGATCGCCGCATACGAAAAGGGAAAAAAGGCGCTCGACGACGCGGGCGAGATCATCGACCTCATCGAAGAGACGGGGGAGGAGGAACTCATCCCCGAATTGGATAAAATGGTGCAGGCGGCCGCGGACGACATCGAGGATATGCGGGTGCGGGCTCTTCTGCGCGGCAATTACGACGGCAACAACGCCCTGCTCTCCATCCATGCTGGCGCGGGCGGCACCGAGGCGTGCGACTGGGTCTCCATGCTCTACCGCATGTACTGCCGCTATGCCGAGCGGAGCGGCTACAAAGTCACCGAAATCGACCGCCTCCCGGGCGATTCCGCGGGGCTCAAATCGGTGGACTTCAAGGTGGAGGGGGAAAACGCCTACGGCTATTTGAAGGCGGAGATCGGCGTGCACCGCCTTGTGCGCATCTCGCCCTTCGACGCCAACAAGCGGCGGCAGACCTCCTTTGCCTCCCTCGAAGTCATGCCCGAGGTGGATGACGACAACGCAATCGAGATCAAGGACGAGGACATCCGCATCGACGTTTACAGGAGTTCGGGCGCGGGCGGGCAGAAGGTCAACAAGACGGAAACGGCCATCCGCATCACCCACTTTCCGACGGGCATCGTCGTCACCTGCCAGAACGAGCGGAGCCAACTCCAAAACAAGGAGATGGCCTTCAAGTACCTGCGTTCCCGCTTGCTCGAAAAGCAGATCGAGGAGCGCATGGCGGCGGAGGCGGCGCTCAAAGGGGAGACCAAAAAAATCGAGTGGGGCTCGCAGATCCGCTCCTACGTATTCTGCCCGTACACCCTCGTCAAGGACCACCGCACGGGCTACGAAATGGGGGATGTGCAGGCGGTGATGGACGGCGAAATACAGGGCTTTATCATCGACTATTTGAAAAAGACGGCCGTCTGAACGGGACGGAGAGCGTAAAACCGTGAAAAACATCAAGGAAGAGCCCATTCTGTTGGGCATCGAAAGTTCGTGCGACGAGACGGCGGCGGCGGTCATCCGCGGCCGCGTTTTGTTGTCCGATGAGATCATCTCCTCCGCGCCCGTACAGGCCCTCTACGGCGGCGTGGTGCCCGAGATCGCCTCCCGCGCCCACACCGACGCGGTGGACGAAGTGGTCGCCCGCGCCCTGCGCTCCGCGGGCGTCAAAAAGGAGGAACTCGACGCCGTCGCCGTCACCTACGGCGCGGGGCTGTTGGGGGCGCTACTCGTAGGCCTCTCCTTTGCAAAGGGATTCGCCTACGGGCTCGGCGTCCCGCTCATCGGGGTCAACCACATCCGCGGGCACCTCGCGGCGGCGTACTTGGAGGACGGGAATTTGGAGCCGCCTTTCATGACCTTGCTCGCGAGCGGCGGGCACACCGCCATCATCCACACCAAATCATACACGGAGTTCGAAGTTTTGGGCGGCACGCTGGACGACGCGGCGGGGGAGGCCTTCGATAAGATCGCCCGCGTCCTCTCCCTTCCCTATCCCGGCGGCCCGCACATCGAGGCGCTGGCCAAAGAGGGGAGGTCCGTCATTCCCATGCCCAAAATGTTGAAGGGGTTGGGGGGCTACGATTTTTCGTACAGCGGCCTCAAAACCTACGTCATCAATTATGTGCACAACAAGACGCAGAAAGGGGAGAAATGGTCGCGCGCCGACGTGGCGGCTTCCTTCCAAAGCACGGCGCTCGATATCCTCGTCAAAAAAGTCGTGGAGGGCGCCGTGGAGCGCGGCGTTTCCACCGTGACCGCGGGCGGCGGCGTGGTGGCCAACGGGTACCTGCGGGAGCGGTTGCAGGCGGCTTGCGCGGCGGCAAATCTGACGCTCGTTTTACCTGCCAAGAAGCACTGCACCGACAACGCCGCGATGATCGCCGCCGAGGGCCTCATGCAGTTCCGCGCGGGAAATTTCGCGCCGCTCACCCTGAACGCCGAAGCGAGCATTCCGCTCCGTTAAAAGGAATCGAATCAAGACCGATTCCTCCGCCCGCGCGCGCCGTCCCCCCTAAGGG
>CANQAZ010000051.1 GCA_947589555.1 uncultured Clostridia bacterium
GGTGCTCATCGGCCTCATCACGGACGGCGCCCCCCTGTGGGTGGGCAGTTTCCTCGGCGACGGCGTGTGGGGAGGACTCTCCGCCGTGCTCGGCTTCTTGCCCCAGATCCTCGTCCTCTTCCTCTTCTTCTCCATTTTGGAGGATTCGGGCTATATGGCCCGCGTCGCCTTCATCATGGACCGCATCTTCCGCCGCTTCGGGCTCTCGGGCAGGGCGTTCATGCCCATGATCATGGGCTTCGGGTGCATGGTGCCCGCCTCCGTCAATACCCGCACCCTTGCGGACGATAAGGAGAGAACGGCCACCATCCGCGCCCTGCCCATGTTCGCCTGCGGCGCAAAGGCGCCCATCATCCTCGCCATCGCCGCGGCCATCGCCAATTACTTCGGCGTGGGCTATACCGAACTCATCACCTACTCCATGTACCTCGCGGGCGTTTTGGTGGCGATCGTCAGCGTGCTCCTTCTGCGCAATACCACCCTGCGCGGGGAGACGCCTCCCTTCATCATGGAACTGCCCGCCTATCACCTCCCCCTCTTCAAGGGGCTCATGATCCACCTGTGGGATAAGACCAAGCACTTCGTGAAAAAGGCCTTTACCATCATCTTCGCCTCGACCATCGTCATCTGGTTCCTTTCCTCCTTCGGGTGGAGTTGGAACTTCCTGCCCGAGGAGATAGAGGGCGAACTCGTCAACCTCCGCGTGGGCGAGAGCATCC
Source organism: uncultured Clostridia bacterium (assembly GCA_947589555.1). Lineage (GTDB taxonomy): Bacteria > Bacillota > Clostridia > Christensenellales > Borkfalkiaceae > Gallimonas. The sequence goes on from CANQAZ010000051.1 coordinate 720, forward strand.
TCGGCTCCCTCGGCAAACTTATCCAGCCCATCTTTACGCCGCTCGGATTCGGCTCCCAACTCACCGAATGGGGTTGGATCTTCGCAGTGGCCGTCATCAACGGGCTCATCGCGAAGGAGAACGTCATTGGCATGTTCGGCACCCTCGCCGCGGTGCTTCCCGCCCTGCCCGCGGGGATCGCCGCAGACGGGCTTGCGGAGGGCGCCGCCGACGTCATGACGATGATCCAATCGACGGGCATCGGCATCCCCGGCCTCCTCGCCTTCATTATGTTCAACGTGACGACCATTCCCTGCTTTGCGGCCTGTGCCACGGCCCGCGCCGAACTGCCCAAAGGCAAGTTCAAGTGGACGGCCCTCTTCTGGCTGGGCGCTTCCTACCTCACGGGCACGGCGTTCTACCTCGTCGGCTCGTGGTGGTGGACCATCTTCCCCGTCCTCGCCGTTGCGGCGGCGGCCGTTGCGGGCATCGTGCTGTGGAATAAAAAGCACCCCGTCAAAGAGCCCGACGCGGCGGCCCTCGCGGAGGGGGGCGAAGGCGCGGACGGAGCGGCAGAGGCGGCAGAGGGGAGCGCCGAGGCCGCGGTAAGCGACGACACGGAGGAAACGAAATGAGTTGGTGGGAAATTTTGCTCATCATTGCCGCGGCGGGGTTTGTCATCGCCGTTGCGGTTGGGGCCGTCATCCGCAGGAAAAAGGGGAAGTCCTCTTGTTGCGACTGCGGCGGAAATTGCTCCGCCTGCGCGGCGTGCAGGGCCGCGGCAAACCGACAAAAAACAGACCATACACAATCTCCATAAATCTTCGTAAGAGCCTCTCCCTTTGCGGAGGGGTTCTTACGTTTTGCGCGGAAAAAAACCGGAAAAAAGTGGTCAAAACGGGGCCGAATGGGGACGCGGACGGCGGAAATTTCCTCCCGAAAGGGGGGAGCGGGGCAAAAAGGGGCCCGAAGTGGGCGGAAAGGGAGCGAAAGTGGGCGGAAAGGGATAAAAAAGGGCGCGGAAGGGGGCAATTTTTCAAAAAGAATTGCCAAACGGGGATTTATGTAGTATAATGGCGTTGAAACGATGATAAGGAGGGAAGGAAATGTTCCGCACGACGAAAAAACGGCTGATTTTTGTGCTTTTGCTCGCAGTTTTGCTGTGCGCCGCGGTCGGGGCGGGCTTTCTCTTCCGTCCGCACGGCGGGGCGGCGGCGGAGACCTATTTCGGCTACAAAAAAGTGGAGACGCTGCGGCAGACCGACCCCGCCGAGATCGCCGCGCTCGAAAAATACAGCAGCCGCGATTACAGCATCGTCACCCCCGTCAAAAACCAGGGCGGATACAGCCTGTGCTGGGCGTTTGCGACGATGGCCGCCTCCGAGACCTCCATCCTGCGCGAAGGGGTGGGCGGCGCGGTGCAATCGGCCTTTTTCGGCCTCGAAGAACGCACGCTGGCCTACCGCGCCCACAATCCACACGGCGACCCCTTCCACCTCATCGACGACGACCTTTCCCCGGGCGACGGCTCGTGGGACAAGGGGGGATATGTGGAAGTGGCGGGCAAGACCATGCTCCAATGGATGGGCCCGACCCGTTCGCGCGACTATACAGGCGATCAAGCCGTCGCGGCGGATTACCCCCTTGCCTATAAACTCGAAGATATGGTCACCGTGAAGTACTCGGTGGAGGACGTGAAACGGCTCGTCGCGGAGTACGGCGCGGCGGCCTTCTCCTTCCCCATCCATACCTATGAAAGCGGCTATTACAACATCGATACCTACTTCAACAACACGGGACAAACGGAGCGCAATCCCCACGCCTGCGCCATCATCGGCTGGGACGATACCATCCCCGCTTCCAAATTCAAACCCATCCCCTCCACGGGTAACGGCGGGTGGCTCGTGAAAAACAGTTGGGGGAAGACGGCCGCCGACGAGGGGTATTTTTACCTCTCCTACGATTCCCGCATCTATGATATCTGGGCCTTCGACTATACCAAAGCGGACGCCTTCGACAACCAATATCTCTATGACGGTACCCTCTCCCGCGGGAACGTCTCCGTGTACGGCGAAAACGGCGTTGCGCGGGCGGCGGCGATCTTCTGCGCGCAAGGCGGTACGAGCGAATTTGCTGAGGAGATCAACGCCGTCAATATCGGCGTCGGCGGCAAGGACGTGGACGTGCACGTCTCCGTTTATAAAGGGCTCAACCCTAACTACGGCTATCCTTCCTCCCCCGATAACGACCCCGAGGCCGGGACCCTCGTTGCGGAGGCCTCCAAACGGGTGGCGCGGGACGGATTTTATACCGTTTACCTCGATCGGCCCGTCCGCCTCGAAAACGGGGAATCTTTCTCCGTCGTCGCGGAGGCCGGAAACGCCGACGGCTCGGCGCGCATCCTCGCTTCACAGGAGTACGCAAGTTCCAACGACATGACCTTTGAGTACAAGAAGGGCGGGTGGAGCAACCTCGACGACTACGGCGGCTATTGCGCTCACGTGCGGGCGTACACCAAAAACGTGGCGCGGACGGAAGCGGTGGACCGAAACGATCTGCGCTTTGCCGCCATCACCCTTGCAGAGCGTGAATTTGTGTACACGGGAGAGGCGCACACGCCCGAGGCGATCGTTACCCTCGGCGGCGCCGAGTTGCAGGAAGGGCGGGACTATGAACTTCGCTACGAGAACAACCTCAACGCCCTCGGCAAGGCCTGTGCGGTGGCCGAAGGGAGGGGAGAATACAGCGGAACGTGCCGCGCCTACTTCCGCATCGCAAGGGCGAAAAAGCCCCCGAATACGCCCGTAAAGGACCGCGAAGACCCCATTGTGGTGGGATATGAGATCACCAACCTCGGACAGATCCCCCTCCCCGAAGGATGGGAATGGTATTATAAAGTTGACTTAACAAAACACCCCTGCGACGAGCCGATGGAGTGGACGATCAAATTCCCCGTGACCGACGGAAATTACGAGACGAACGGCTACGATGAGGAGACGGGGGAGCGATACATACAGGCGGGAGTTTACGTCCTGCGCGAGAGCGTGCGGCACGACCTTCTTTCGCTGGCCGACGCCGAGATCGCCGTGCAGGGGACCTACTTTTACACGGGGAAAGCGGTTGTGCCGCGGGTCACGGTCAAACTCAACGGGAACATTTTGGTCGAGAACGTGCATTACGCTGTGAAGTGCTCCGCCGTACAAGCAGGCAGAGCGGCCGCGACCGTGGAGGGGATCTCCAACTACACGGGAAGTAAGAGTTTTGAATTTGAGATACAAAAGGCGCAGGAGCCGCCCGCGCTCGATCCGCTCGGCGAGATAACGCTTGCAGAGGGGATGGAGACGCTCGATGACGTTGCCCTCCCCGCCTACTGGCGGTGGGTGGACGGCGGAACGCCCCTCCTTCCCGGCACGTTGGACGCGGTGTGCGAATATGCGGGCGCGGATGCCGGCAACTATGCCGTGCTCACGCGTGAGGTGACCCTCCGCATCGTCGCATCTTCCGAGCCCGAGCCCGACCCCGAGCCCGAGCCCGAGCCCGACCCCGAGCCCGATGACGGTAAAGAACAGGGAGGCGGTTCCTCCGAGCAAGGCGGCAACGGCAGTGAAAATACCGGCGGCGGCAAGGGTTCGGACGGAGAAAATACCGGCGAGGACAGCGGTGAAAGCGACGGCAAAGGCGGCCTTTCCGCGGGGGCGATTGCGGGGATCGCGGCGGCCGGCGGAGTCACCGCGGCAAGCGCGGGCGCGTTCGTCATCTTTGCGGTGCGCAGGCGGCTGTGAGAAGGGGGACGTCTCCGTAAAGAGGGGACTGCCGCATAAGAGCCCGCAGGGGCGGAAAATGTGAGAAACGGGCGGCGCTTGCTTGACAAGGCCGCGCGTTTCGGTTACAATAGTGAATGCGCGCGGGGGAAAGGCGTTGAAGGGGCACCCGATCCGCGCCAAAGGAGAAGTATGACTTCCAAAGAATTTTTCAAGCGTTTCAAGTGGGGCGTCGTTCTGCCCGCGGCGCTGTATTTCATCATCGGCGTTCTGACCGCTTCGATGTATCCCTCCGTCATCGCGGGAAAGCCGGCGGCGTATGCCTACGAGTTTGTGACCGCGATTCTGGCTCTTGCGGCGGGCGCGGCGGTGATCGCCTACTACTTTTTGGGACGGGACGAGAGCATTTTTCATCTCCTTTCGGGGGTGGGGGCGCTCGCCGTGGCCGTCTATCTCTTCGTGCCCACCCTCGTGAAATGGAGCGTGGTGCCCATTGCGCTCGGCGTTTCCGCCGTGCTCCACGCGGCGTCCGAATGCTATGAAGGGATCAGGACCTTGAAGAAGAGCCGCACGGTCGGGGGCGTGCGCATCGCGCTCGGCGTTGCGTTCGTCGCGCTCGGCGTGCTCTCCTGCGTGCGCCTCATGGATACGACGCGCGCCGATTGGCTCTTTACGGGACTCGTGTATCTCGCCGAGGCGGTCGTTCTCATCGCCTTTGCCTGGGCCGGCGGCCTCTTCGACGAGGAGGAAACGCTTAAATTCCGCCCCGTGAAAGGGGAGGCGGACGGAAAAGGGTCGACCGATGGCGACGCGGAAGGCGGAGAGGAAGAGACTCCTGCCGAGAAGCCCGCACGAAAGGGCGCGCACAGACGCTGAATTTTGAGGGGATAGGGGGATGCGCCGCGGCGGCGCGAGAAAGGATATGCAGGAAAAAACGAAGGATCTTTGGTGCAAACTGGGCAGATTCATGATGCTTTTCGTGATGCCCGTCATTCTTTCGGGCATCGTGAGGGCCATCGGCATTTATATTTTTGTTTCGCCCAACCACTTCGCGCCCGGCGGCATCAACGGTCTTGCCGTCCTTCTCGAATACGGCGTCGGGTGGAACTCCGGCTACTTTCTCATCATGTTCAATGTGCCCCTCTTCTTCCTCGCCTTTTTCTGTTTGGGCAAGAAGGACGCCGTGCTCTCCACCGCGTCGATGGTGCTCACCTCCGTTCTGCTCATCGCTTTCGATTATATCCCGGGCTTCCGCGAAGCCCTCACCTTTGACGGCCTGAAAACGGAGGAGCCCGTCGCCTACGGCATTTACGGCGCCGTGGCGGGGGGCATTTTTCTCGGCATTGCGCTCGCCATTATGCTCCGCGCCTGCGGAACGGCGGGGGGAACGGCGGTGCTCGCCTCCGTTGTCCATAAAAAATGGCGGTTTTTGAGCGTGAGTTGGATGACTTCCGCCTTTGACGCCGTCGTCGTGTTCGCCTCCTTCTTCGTCTATTACGACGGCGCGGCGGGCTTTGCCGTCAACCTTGTGCCCGTGCTCGCCGCCCTCGTCTCCCTCTTTGTGACGAGTAAGACGTGCGACCTCATCCTGCACGGCTTCAAGACGGCGTATAAATTCGAGATCGTCACCACCCATCCCGACGAACTTGCCGATGAGATCATGGCGCGCACCCATCACGGCGTGACCCTCATGCACGCGACGGGCATGTACACCCACCAGGATAAGAGCATGCTCGTGTGCATCATCCGCAAACGGCAGATCGCCGAACTCCAACGCATCATCAGAAAATACCCCGATACGTTCGCGTTCTTCTCGCCGACTTCGGAGGTGTACGGAAAATTCGTGAAATAGAAGGAAGCGGCGGCGGCCGCTTTTTTCAAAGAGACGCGGCTTACTTTGCCGCGGAAGGGGCAAACTGACGGTATGGAAAAGAGATACGACGTTGCCGTTGTGGGCGGCGGCATTGCGGGTTACACCGCCGCGCTCACCGCGAAAAATTTGAAACTCGACGGGATCTGGCTGACCCCGGAAACTTTCGGCGAAAAGACGCGCGCCGCCGAACAGGTGCGCAATTTTCCCTCTTTTACGGGGAACGGGGTCGGATTTGCCGATGCGCTCGAAGCGCAACGCCTCCGCGAAGGGGTGGAGTTCATCCCCGTGCGGGTGGACGGCGTGTTTGCCCAAAAAGAGGGCTTTTTGCTCACTGCGGGGAGTGCGGGCTACGCCGGGCGGACGGTGATCCTCGCCACGGGCGTGGACCTGAAAGGGAACGTGAAGGGGGAACGCGCCTTCATCGGCCGCGGGGTGAGTTACTGCGCCGTGTGCGACGGCGCGCTCTACCGCGGCAAGACGGTAGCCGCCGTGCTCTCCTCCCCCGAATTTGCGGAGGAGGCGGAGTATCTCGCCTCGTTTGCGGAAAAAGTGCACTGCTTCTGCCTCTACGGCGGGGCGGAATTCCGCGCAAAAAACATCGAAGTGCATGCGGGCGCGCCCGAGGAGATCGCGGGGGGCGCGCGGGTGGAGAAAATTCTTCAAAACGGCGAAACGCTGTCGGTTTCTGGGGTATTTTTCCTCAAAAATTCGGCTCCCGCGCAGGCGCTTTGCGGCGGGCTCGCGCTCGAAGAGGACGGTGTGCACGTCAAAGTGGCGCGGGACCTTTCCACCAACATTCCCGGGCTGTTTGCCGCGGGGGACGTGACGGGCGCGCCCTACCAATACGCCAAAGCGGCGGGGGAGGGGCTTGTGGCCGCCTTTTCGGTGCGGAAGTACCTTTCGGAGGGCGCGGCGCACTGATAAAAGGGACCTTTTCTTGAAAAAACGAAACAAAACCAAACGATTTTTGTAAAAAACGTGCAAATTCCCTTGTAATTTGCGCGGTTTTATTATATAATAGAAATAACAGCGCGCGGTCCGAAGATTTCCGCGCGGATTTGGCGGCGTTCGGCCGCTCCGGAGGTTTTATTTTTTATGGACGGCAGCGACATAGGTCTGCTCATCGCCCTCATTGTGCTTGTCGTGCTCTCGTCGTGTTTCAGTGCGACGGAGACGGCCTACACCAGTTTCAGTACGGTACGCATGCGCCGCATGGCGCAAAAAAAGCGCACGGCGCGCGTTGTTTTGCGGCTCGGAGAGGACTATAACAAGGTCCTCACGACCCTCCTCATCGGCAATAACATCGTCAATATCGCGGCGGCGACCATCTCCACTATCCTGTTCGGGCGGTGGATCTCCGACCCCGAACTCGCGCCTACCCTCTCCACCATCGTGCTCACGGCCGTCATCCTCATCTTCGGGGAGATCACCCCCAAGACGCTCGCGCGGGAGGCGGCAGAAAAATTCGCCCGCTTCATGGCCTATCCTCTCCTCGTCTGCACGTGGCTCTTCTGGCCCCTCAACTTTGTTTTCGGGTATTGGAAAAAACTCATCTTCCTCGTGTTCGGCCTGAACAAAAAGCGCAAGACGTACACCGAAGAGGAGTTCAAAATGCTCGTCTCCGACGTCAGGGAGGAGGGCGTTCTCAACGAGACCGAGCACGACCTCATCAAGCGCACCCTCCGCTATGACGATCTGCACGTCGGCTCGTGCATGATCCCTCTCGAACGGGTCATTCTCGCCGAAGTGCGGGATGATTCCCGCCTCGTCTATAAAATTTTCCGCGAGACCAACTTTTCGCGCATCCCCGTGTACAAGGGCACCAAGCCCAACATCATCGGCGTATTGTACCGCGCCGACTTCTACGAAAATCTCCTCGCCGGGCGGCGGGATTTCCAGAATATCATCCGCCCCGTCTCCTACACGACGACGGACGAAAAGGTCTCCGACCTCATGAAGCGCATGCAGTCCATGCGGGAGCAGATGGTCATAGTGGGCGCGGAGGGGAATGCCCTCGGGCTCATCACGCGCGAGGATATGCTGGAAGAGTTGTTGGGCGGCGACATCGACGATAAGTACGATCTCACCCCTGTAACCGCGCCCCTGCAACCCTACATCCCCGAGCCCGAACAGCCCGAAACGGTGGACGAGACAGAGGAGTAATTCGTGAAAAATATTTTGCGCGCAAAATATTTTTCACGAAGAATGTAACGCTTTTGGGATATCGACCCTATCTCAATATTCGCTTATCACGACATTAAGCCTACGGTAGTGTGGCAAATGGGGGCGTGGAGCGGCGGGGAACCCGCCTCCGCGCCGCCCCGCGCGCATCATTCGTTTACTAAGCGCGGCACGAGCGGCACAGCCGCGAAGTAGTGCCGCCGTGCAGTAGCCCGTCGGCGCGGTAGCCGCCTCCAGCCCCTCCGTGGAGGGGG
>CANQAZ010000052.1 GCA_947589555.1 uncultured Clostridia bacterium
GCTGATGGAAGTCAATACCGTCGTCTTTGAGGGGGAAGAGATCCCCCCGGAATTATTTAAGTCTCCGTATATTATGCACCCGAATTTCGTCAGAATCAAGCGCGTCGTCGCTCCCCATGTGAAGGCGATCGGAGATAGCGCTTTTGTGGGTACCGTCGTTTCCGAATTCGAGTTGCCCTATGGGCTGAAAACGATTGGGCGGGCTGCCTTTATCGATAATATCAGGGATCCGGATTTGGAAGAAGGAGCGCGCCGAAACATCAAAATTCCCTCCACCGTCACCTACATCGGACCCGCCGCTTTCAAGCCCCAACAAGTGGACATCGTGTCGCTCCGCGGCAGGAATTGGGAATTTGCGGTCCCGCCGAATGTCAGCTCTACGGAAGGATACACCCAAAAGCTCGCGTGGGGAATGTGCCCGGAAGATATATGGGAAAGAAAGTCCAATGAGAACTATCTCGGCGCTTTCAACCCGATCGGCCGCTGGCTGAATTCGGCGGAGGCGATCGAGCGGCCGTACGCCCGTCTTACCCCGGAAGAAGAGCGTTTTTGGAGCCTGTTCAAAAGACGCGCCATGGTATGCGGTCCCGAAAAAAAGCCGAGCGGCATGTGGTTCCACAGGTAAAGGGGTTTGCGGTTTTCCGCGCTCCATAATAAAAATGGCAGAAAAAAAGGACCTTACTGTAAACGTAAGGTCCTTTTTTTCTTAAAGCCTTATTCCGCTCTGAAAGGAATGAGGGCGGCGATGCGGGCGCGCTTGATGGCGGTCGCAAGTTCTCTCTGGTGCTTTGCGCAGGTGCCCGTCATGCGGCGGGGGAGGATCTTTCCGCCCTCGGCGATGAACTTGCGGAGTTTGTTCACGTCCTTATAGTCGATGTTGGCGGACTTGTCCTGGCAAAAAGCGCACACTTTTTTGTAATTTTGCTTTTTGAAGCCGCGTTTTGCGGGGCGGTCGCCGCGTTCGGCGCGCGCTTCTTCCCTGCGGGGCTCCTTTACTTCCTTCACTTCCTGCGCCTCTGCGGCGGGTTCTTCGGCCGTTTCGGTCACAACGGTTTCGTTCTCTTCCATTTTCCGATCTCCTTATTAGAATGGGTTGTGGGGGACGTCAGAACGGGATATCCCCGTCGTCGTCAAAGGTCTGCAAGGCGGGCTTTTTGCGGTCGCCGCCTGCGGGTTGGGCACGGTTGCCCGCGGGTGCGTCGTAAAAATCGTCGCCCGCGCTCTGGTTTCTCGTATTGAGGAATTCGACGTCCTGCGCGATGATATCCACGGCGGTGCGGCGGTTCCCCTGGTTGTCCTCGTAGTTGCGGATCTGCACGCTCCCGGAGACGGCCACCTTATTGCCCTTTTTGCAATAGCGGCCGATGTTGTCGGCCAGGCCGCGCCACGCGGTCACGTTGAAAAAGTCGGTCTGGCGCTCCCCGTCCTGCGAGGAATAGGAGCGGTTGACGGCGATGCCGAAATGGCACACGCTTACGCCGCCTGCGGTCTCGGACATTTCGGGATCGCGGGTGAGATTACCGATCAAAAAAACTTTGTTCATGTTACTTTTCCTCTGCTTTGGTGATCATGCGGCGGATGACGTCGGCGGAGATCCCCGCAACGCGGTCGAGTTCTTTTACGACGGCGCCGTCTGCCTCAAATTTCATGAGGGCATAGAAGGCGTCGGTCTTATAGCCGATGGGATAGGCGATTTTTTTCACGCCCCACTTGTCGGTCGCCTCCACGGCGCCGCCCATCGAGGTCACAATATCGGCGTACTTTTTAAGTTCCGCTTCCCGTGCCTCGTCCTCCATGTCGCTGCGAAGAAGAATGAGCATCTCGTACTTTTGCATTTTTTTACCTCCCGGACTTATTCGGCATGCTTTTTCTGCATGCAAGGTTAGCCTCATTTTACTATATTTGGGCGCGCAAGTCAACGTGTTTTCGCGCCGCGCGCAAAAATTGGGCCGAATTTTTTTGTTTTTTCAACTTCCGAGGCTCATCAAAGCGTTTACGAGGGTGATGCTCTCGGTCACGGTGCATTCGTTGAGGTTTTTCACCGTTTTTTCTCCGCCCACGGGACAGCCCTCGGGGAATTTCGTGGCGAGGTCCACAAAGGGATTGTGGGTGAGGAGCCCGTGGAAGTACAGTTTCCACAGCACGGTATCGGAGAGGGTGCCGGACATGCCGCTCATCACGTCGGTGAGGTCGAGCGCGGGGGTATCGGAAGTATCGATGAAATTTCCTTCCTCGTCCAAGCCGCCGAAGAGGAAGAACCACACGCCGTCGAGGATGCGTTCCACCTCGGTGCGCGTCTCGGGCCCGTCATCCTCGGGGGAGGCCTTCACGATCTCAAAGCGTTGCGTCACGCTCTCGTCGCCCTCGGGATAGACGGCGGAGATCTCGCCGCTCTCGGCGTAATACCCGCGGAACACCTCCGTCTCCGTCTTGCGGTAGTAGTAGGCGGGGGTCTGCACCTCTCCCGTTTCGGGATCGGTCACGGCCTCCTTTTCGTAGACGGGCACGATCTGCTCTTCGGCCCCTTCCTCGGGATTGTACGCCCACTTGCCATCGGCGTTCTTGTGCAGGGTCACCGTTTGGCCGTCCTCTTCGTAGGAGAGGGAGACGAGGGCGTATTCGAGGTCGGTCCGCTCTTCGCGGAATTCGTCCGCGCCCGCCCCTTCGGTGTATTTGAGGTAGGTGTAATAGAGGCCGTACCCGCTTTGCAGGATGGGATAGGCGACCCGCTCCGTCGTTTGGGTGGGGGCGCCGTCCTCGAAGCGGATGCGCGTTGTGAGGTAGTAGTAGGGGTTGCCCGCGGGGTCGGTATAGGGCGTTCCCTCCCGCTCGATGACGGTATAGCCTGCCGTCTCGGTGGAGATCCCGTCTCCCTCCGGCAGAGGAACGAGCCCCTCTTGCTCGTAGTCCACGGCCCGCCATTCGTAGGCGGGGGTGAGGACCTGTTCGCCGTTGATGAAGTATTCCGTCCTCGCGCTTTCTTCGGGCAGGGCGGGCGAGATCTTGCGCGCGTGCACGCCGTTTTCGGGCACGGCAACGTAGCCATCCTCTTCGGACCCGCAGTAGAAGCCGAGTTGAAGCCTCGTCTCCTCCCCGCCGTGCACAAAGTAGGAGGAAACGACGTCGTCCGCGCCCCTCTCGTACTTGACGGGAAGGACCGCGCTATTCTCTTTGTCGTTGCGTCCCGCGGATTCATATTCTTCGTAGAGGGTCTTGTAGCCCTTTCCGCCGTTTTGCTCGGGGTCGAGGTATTCGTACATATCCTCGCCGAAGAGGTCGGCCGCGGTGAGGTTTTTCAGATTTTCCGCAAGGGAGGTGAGGGAGGAAAGTTTGAGCGGTTTGAGGAAATTATTGTCCGTAAAGTCCTCTTCGTCGAGGATGTCGAGGAGGCGCAACCCGTCCACTGCGTCGCCGAGTTCGCCGATGGGGGTCTCTTCGAGGGCGCGGAGGATGGGGGGAGACTCGGGCCCCACGCCGATGACCTGCCCGAGTTTGAGGGAATCCATCATGGCGGGGTCCTTGAAGTCGGCCAGCCTCCACTGCGCGATGGCCTGCGCCACGCGGGAGGAGTCGGGGCCGATCTCCATGACTTCGCTGATTTTCAGCCGTTCGATGCGGTAGGGGTCTTGAAGGTCGGAGATGTGCCAATCCTTGATGGCGGCGAGGATGCCCGTATCCGATTCCACGGTGATGAGGTCGGAGATGCGGGCGTTTTCGATGGGGGTCGCGCCGTCGGAGGTGAGGTCGGAGAGGGTTTTCTTGGAATAGAGTTCGCCCGTCAGTTCATTTTCAAGCATCACGACGTCGTCCCCGTCTATCTCGTATTCCGTTCCCTCGGTGCCGTAGGCGAGGAAGCGCATGGCGGCGTTGGAGGAGGCGGATACGCCGAGCGCATCCTCCACGGTCACGCGGTCGAGGATGGATTTGGAATCCTCGGAGAGCATGCCCACGGTGAGGGGATCGGAGATGGGGGTGATGTTGCCCTCGCCGTCCACGGTATAGTCCACGCCCTCTTCGCCGTAGCAGATGGCCACCATCAGGCGGTTGTTGTCGTTGGCGGTGAGGCCGAGGGCCTCGCCGAGCACGATGGTGCCCAAAACGTCGTCGCGCAGGTAGGCGCCGAGTTCCCCGAAGGGGGTCGCTTTCACCTTTTCCTTGTCGAGGTGCACGCCGAGCGCCGAAAGCGATTCGTCAAAGGTATCGAGGTAATGATCGATGACGGGGGAATATTTGGCGATGGAGGAGAGGGAATCGAAGGGATTGCCCATCACGTCGCGCACGATGTCGAGGAGGCTGTACGCCGCGTAATCCTCTTTGACGAGGTTGGTATAATCGATGCCTGCGAGCCACAAAACGTCCTTCACGGGGGCAAAGGCGCCGAATCCCAGCAGGGCGCCCACGGCGGTGAACATGCCGAAGAAAAAGACGAGACAGAGGGCGAACACCCGCCAGAAGAAGTTGTTGGAGCGGTACTTGTTGCGCGGGGGGATCTTTCCCTCCGCCACGAGTTGCTTTTCGTAGGCGAGTTGGCTCTTGCGCAGGGCCTTTTTCTGCGCCCTGCGCTCCTTGCGCGAAAGTTTTTTGCCGCCCGCCTCTTTGGCGGCGGGCTTATCCGCTTTTTTTGCTTTTTTTGCCATAATTTTTTACTCCGCGGTATAGATAAAAACGCACTTGCCGTACAGATCGATCTCGCCCTCCCCTTCGAGGGAGAACACGTCTCCCGGCGCAAAGGGCACTTCGCCCCGCTCCCACTTCGCATAGCCCTCCCCTTTGAGGAGGAAGAGGGTGGCGCGGGAGGCGCAGGCGAGTTTGAAGCGTCCGCCGCTCTCTGCGAGGCGTTCCCGTCCCCTTGCGGAAAGGGTACCGCCCTGTACGCGGACGGGCGAGGCGAATCCCTGCGCGTTCGGCAGGGTATCGGCGTGCGTTTTTTTCAGTTTCATATTCCCATTATAGTACATGCGCGCGAAAAAGGCAAGTAAAATGGGGGCGGGAATTTTTAGTCATCTCCGCTCTCCCCGTCGCTGAGGGCGCGGAATCCGTCGAGGCGTTTTCCGATAGCGTTTGTGCGTTTTTCGGCGCTTTCCACGCTGTCCGCGGCCTCCTGCAACTTGCGCCGCGTTTTTTCGAGCAGATCGGAAAATTTTGCAAAATCGACGCGGAAGGCTTCGAGCATTTCGCGCAACTCACCCGAGCGCTTTTCGATGGCGGCGGTGCGGAATCCCGTCTGCAAGGTGGAAAGGAGGGCGGCAAAGTTGGTGGGGCCGCAGGCGAGGATGCGGCGGCGGCGCAAAAAGTCGGAAAGTCCCGCCATGCGGGTCACTTCGGCATAGAGGCTCTCGGAGGGGAGGTACATCACGGCAAAGTCGGTGGTCGCGGGGGGCAGGATGTACTTGGAGGCGATGCTGTCCGCCTGCAATTTCACGGCGCGCTCCAAATTTTTGCGGGCGCGCTCCACGGCCTCCCTGTCCCCCCGTTCGGAGGCGTCCACAAGGCGTTCGAATTCCTCCACGGGGAATTTGCTGTCTACGGGCAGGGCCACGCTTCCCCCCTTTGCGGGCAGGAAGATGGCGAAATCGGCGAGGGAGTTGTCGAGGGGGTTGAGTTTCACGTTCCTGCGGTACTCGTCGGGGGCGAGCATATCGGCGAGCAGGGTTTCGAGTTGGGTCTCCCCCCACGTGCCGCGCAGTTTCACGTTGGAAAATACCCGCTTGATGTCGGCAACGTTGCCCGAAAGGCTCTTCATCTCTCCCACGCTCTCATACATTTTTTCGAGGCGTTCGGAGATGCGCGCATAACTTTCGGTGAGTTTTCCGTCGATGGAGGAGGTCAGTTTTTCGTCCACGGTGCGGCGGATGCGTTCGAGATTTTGGGCGTTCGCGTCCACGATGTACTTGATGTCGTCGGTGAGGCGGTTCTGGATGTTTTGCAGGCGGGCCTCGGTGGCGCGGGCGGAGCCGTCCACCATGCGCGCGGTCTGGTCGGCGAGGCGGCAGGCCGCGTCCGTCTTTTCCTCCATTCTCCTGAGCCGTTCGGCGTCCGCGGCGGAGCCCTTCTTTTTGGCCGCCCCCAAAGCGAGGGCGGCGAGGGCGGCGGCGAGGGCGGAGAGCACGGCGCAAAGGATGAGCAGGGCAGTCGTCATAATTCCTCCTTATAGTGGGTGATGGCGTATTGCAAAAGGGTCTCTTTCCGGTTGCGGGAGCCGTCCGCGGCGCAGAACGCGAGCAATTCTTTGAGTAGGGCGGCGCGGCGGGCGGGAGGCGCAAAGGAGAGGTCGTCCCCCTTCACGCGCAGTTCTTTGAGGGAGAGGGGAGCCCCTTCCGCCCTCATTTTTGCAAGGATGCCCTCCCATTTCGCCACGACGGGCGCCTTGCCCCTGTCGTCCTTGCAGGCGGAATAGTCGGCCTGTTTCAAGAGCAGAAGTTTGGGCAAAAGAGGGGCATTTTCGGCAAAAAACCGCCGCAATTTTCCCTCTTTCGTGCTCAAATCGAGGTCGCGCATGTGGTAGAGGACGAGGGTCGCGGTCTCCTCGGCGAGTTTTTTGGGGGCTTTGAGACGGGCGAACACCACTTCCGCGATGCGCGCGCCCTCCTCGGGGTGGGCGCGGAAGTTCCCGTCGCGGAAATAGCAGAAGGGCTTGCCCACGTCGTGGAAGAGGGCGGCCCAGCGCACGGCGGGGTCGGCATAGCGCACGGCGCGCAGGGAATGTTCGAGCACGTCGTGGTCGTGGAAGTCGGCCCGTTGGGCAATGCCGTCCCCGAGGGCCAATTCGGGCAGAATGCGGGACAGGACCGCGGTGGCGTGCAACAGTTTTAGGCCGCGGTAGGGGGCGTCGGCGTCCCCCCGCTTGGCGTCGGAAAAGAGGAGGAGGGAGAGTTCGGCGTAGATGCGTTCGGGGGCGATATCGCCGATGAGGGCGGCGTTTTTGCGCGCTCCTTCGATGCACTCCCCGTCGGGCGCAAAGCCCGTCTGCGCGGCGATGCGGGCGAGGCGCATGAGGCGGAGCCCGTCCTCCCCGAACACCCGTTCCGCGGGCGCCACGGTGCGGAGGATGCGCCCCTCAATGTCTTTCCTGCCGCCGAGGGGGTCGCAAAATTCTCCCTTTTGGATGTCGAAATAGACGGCGTTCGCGCAAAAATCGCGCCGCCGCGCATCCCTGCCGATGTCGTCCGTAAAGGAGATCCCGGCGGGCGCGTGCAGTCCTCGTTCGTAACTGTCGGTGCGGAAGCGGGTAAATTCGTAGGCAACGCCCTGCCCGTCGCGCAATTTCACGGTGCCGGTGCGGGGATAGACGGCGCACACCGCAAAGCCGAGCGTTTGGGCGGCGGCCACGATCTCCTCTGCGGGGCAGGGGGAGGCGATATCCCAGTCGGGGGAGGGAGCCATTTCGCCCGCGAGGTAGTCCCGCACGCTTCCGCCCACAAGGTAGAGGGGGGCGGGGCAGACTTCGGAGAGGGCGATGAGGGGTTGCGGAAGGGTCTCGCGCATTGGATCACCTTTCAAAAATTTTTTCTCGGAAACAGTATAGCAAATTCCCAAAAAAATTGCAAATCCCCGAAAGATATTGTATAATAGACAGGCAGGCGGGAATTACAATGGGAAAAAAGAAATTGCACATCATCGCCAATCCCAACGCAAAACACGGCAAAAAGAGTTGTTTTGCGCAGGTGGAAGCGCGGCTCAAAGAGCGGGGCGCCGATTACACCCTCTGTTTTTCGGAGCGGCGGGGCCACCTCACCGAGTTGGCGCGGCAAATTTCGGCCGCGGGCGAGGGCATTCTGGTCGCGATGGGGGGCGACGGCACCCTCAACGAGACCGTCTGCGGCATGGAAAATTTCGAAAAAGTGCCTCTTGCGCTCATTCCCGCCGGCACGGGCAACGATTTTGCCGAAGCGGCGGGCGTCCCGTGGGGTGCGGCGGCCGTCGATTTCATCCTCGACGGCTCCCCCAAACCCACCGATTTTCTCGAATGTAGCGACGGGCGGCGGAGCATCAACATCGCGGGGCTGGGCATCGACGTGGATATTCTGATGCGGTGCGAAAGAAAGAAGCACGGCTCGGCGCGCGGCAAATATTACAGGAGCCTGCTCGCCTCCCTCATGCACTATCGCGGCGCCAACCTCACCATCACGGCGGAGGGCAAAACGGAGCGGGTGCACGCCCTCATTGCGGCGGCCTGCAACGGGCGGCAGTTCGGGGGCGGCATCCAATTCTGTCCTCCCGCCCTCCTCGACGACGGCAAACTCGACCTCGTCTACGTGGACCAGCCTCCCCGCATCCAAGTGCCGCGCTATCTTTTCAAACTCAACTCGGGCAGGATCTTGGAGATCCCCTTCACCCACCACCTGTTGTGCGAGGAAGTGCGCATCGTGCCGGACGAGCCCTCGTCCGTGCAGTACGACGGCGAGGTATTCCCCGCCCGCGAACTCTCCGTCCGCGTCGTAACGGGCAAACTTCAAATGTATCGGGGCTGAAATGGCGAACCTGTATAAAGAGATCCTCAACCGCATTCCGACGGCCGCTATTTTGCTCGACCGCAACTTCCGCGTGCTGTTTGCCAACCGCGCCTTCCGCGAATATTTCCGCACGGAGAGCGAGCGGGGGGCTCTGCGCGCCGTCGTGGGTTGCGGCGAATCCTCCCCCTGCGGCAAGGGG
>CANQAZ010000053.1 GCA_947589555.1 uncultured Clostridia bacterium
TGGTGGAGATAGCGTGACTCGAACACGTGACCTCTGCGTTGCGAACGCAGCGCTCTACCAACTGAGCTATATCCCCAGATCCGGCTCCGCCGAAGGACGAAAAAAGGCGTAACCTCTCACCGTCCTTTGTTGATTATAACGGTATCCGCGAAAAAAAGCAAGCAATTTCCGCATGCTTTCGGAAAATTTTTCTCGCCTTCCGGCGGCGGCCCGCTTTCCCGCGCCGCGGAGCGTCAGACGGGGAAAGTTCCCTCGACGTCGAATTCGAGCCCGCGTTCTTTCGCCTTCTGCCACTTCATGATAAATTCCAAACAGACGACAAGCGCGCTCTTCTCGCCATCAACAAACTGATTGGTCGGACCGCCGTCCTCATCCTGGACCGCTTGCAACTCTTCAAGAGAGGTGGTGGCTTCATCATACAGCGCGAGCAATACATCTTCGGCAGACAATTTATTTTCCATGATTCCGTCCCTTCTTTTTGCTTCTTTATAATGTTTTACCACAAATTTTCCGCAGTTTCAAGTGTTTGTGACAAAAAAATTGATTTGATCCATGTTTTTTGTGAAGAAAATTATTTTTGAGCGATATGAAATCGATTGACAAGCGCCGCCAAATGGATTAAAATGGTTTTTGTAATCGGTGCGGGGGCATAGCTCAGTTGGTTAGAGCGCATGCTTCACATGCATGAGGTCACAGGTTCGAGTCCTGTTGTCCCCACCATCCGCCGCAAGGCGAACACCACAAACGGTTGTCCGAAATCGGGCAACCGTTTTGCTTTGCGCGGGCAACGGAAGCGGAGGACTTTTACGGCCGACCGAATTCCCCTTTATCATATCATAACAGAGGCGCGCCGTCAAGATTGCGGGTCCGCGCTTTCCCCCGCGCTTTCCCCCGCGCCCTGCGCAAGGGCCGTTTGGGGCGAAAGGACGGCCGGAAACAGGCCGTTGCGGCGCAGATCTTCCGCCGTGGCATATCCGCCGCCCGGGCGCCTCGTCCGCCGCATCAAAAAAGCGCCGCCGAATTCGCACTGCAACTTGTAGCCGAGGTCCATGTACAGCCACGCGTCGTTGCCGAAAGCGTCGGAGACGAAAAAGACGGTAAACTCCCCCGCCGCCCTTTCGAGGACGCTCGAAATGACGATGGGATAACCGAGAAGATCGCACCATTCCTGCGCCCGCGCCTTGACCGCGGCGCGGAAAATTTCGCGTTCCCGTTCCTCCCGCTTTCTTTCCTTCCGCAGGGCGCGTTCGCGCTCCGCTTGTTTCTTCCGCGCTTCCGCCCGCTCCCAGCAGGGGCAATTTTCAAATTTTTCGAAGTAAAAGCACCCCTTTTTTAGGCAATCGTGGCCGTCAAAGACGTTTTTCGTCACAAAACCGCGGTGTTCGGCGCAGTGGCAGTAGCCGAGGATGGCGTCCGTCCGCACCAACGCCTCGCCCCCGCAGGCGACGCGCACTTTTTGGTAAAATCTCCCCTCTTCGAGCCATTTTTGCATCCTTTCTTTCATGAAAAACCTCCCGTTTTCCCTTTCCGAATGCCTTACGCGCCCTATTATAAGCATCAAATATGACAACTAATGTCATAATAAAAAATTTTTTTGAAAAAATCGAAAAATTTTTCTCCCCGCGGCTTTCCTCTCTCCCGAGGCGCATTGCGGTGCGTTCCGAAAAAAATTTGGTGCAATGTTTTGACCGAATGTATTGAAAGCGTTTGAAAATTTTTCCCGCGGTTGATATAATGTCAGTATCATATAGAAGAGCATACGGGAGGGGCGCATGAGTTATCTCACATTGACGGGCGTCGGGAAAATTTACCGCACGGGCACGGTGGAAGTGGAAGCCCTTGCCGACGCGAGTTTTACCCTTGAAAACGGCGAATTTGCCGTCGTGCTCGGCCAGAGCGGCGCGGGCAAGACCACCCTTTTGAATCTCCTCGGCGGAATGGACCGCGCCACCTCGGGCGAGATCGTGCTTGACGGCAAAAACGTCACCGCGCTCGATAGAAAGGGCCTCACCGAATACCGCCGCAACGACGTGGGCTTCGTGTTCCAGTTTTACAACCTCATGCCCAATCTGACCGCCCTCGAAAATGTGGAGATCGCCACCGAGATCTGCAAAAACGCCCTCGATCCCCAAACCGTTCTCGAAGAGGTGGGGCTGGGCGAGCGTCTGCGCAGTTTCCCCGCGCAACTTTCGGGCGGGGAGCAACAGCGGGTCTCCATCGCCCGCGCAATGGCCAAAAATCCCAAACTCCTCCTCTGCGACGAGCCCACGGGCGCGCTCGACTACGAAACGGGCAAGCGCATTCTGAAACTCCTCTACGAAGTATCCAAAAAGCAGAAAAAGCCCGTCATCATCGTCACCCACAACGCCGCGCTCGCCGCAATGGCGGATAAGGTCATCCGCATCCGCAGCGGCCGCATCGAAAAAATCGAGATCAACGAGAATCCCGTGCCCGTCGAGGAGATCGAGTGGTGAAAACGTACCTTAAAACATTCGGCAGAATGTTCAAAAAGCATATTACCCGCCTCGTCTCCATCTTTTTGATGGTGCTCGTGAGCGTGGGCTTTTCCGCGGGCATCGGCATGGGGAAGGACAGCATGGTCTATTCCCTTTCCGACTACTACAAGGCCCACAATGTGAGCGATCTCATCGTGCGCGGGGCGGAGGCGATCCCGGACGAAAAACTTGCCGCCCTCGAAGAGCGCTACGGCCAAGAGAACGTCGTGCGGGGCGGCGTCGTGGAGACCGCGGGGGGCGAACTGGAATTGAGCGCGTCGCCCAAAGTGACCCTCACGCTTGCGGGCGAGGGCATCGGCGAAGGCGTCACCCGCCTCTATATCAAAGAGAGGGCGGATAAAGACAAACAAAACGTCTCCGAGCGCCGCGAAGACGCCGGCATATCCGGCGCGGTGCTCCCCGCAAACGAATTTTCCATCGCCGCGGAGCGGGCGGCCACCGACCTTGCGGGCGTCCCCCTCGGGGAGACGGTCACCGCGTCCGCCGCGATGGGGGCGATGCAACTGTTCGAATACAAGTTCACCGTCACGGAACACGTCGTGGGCGCGTTGCACCTGGCGCAATACGGCGATCCGAGCATGCAGAAGGCCGAGAACGGCGGCGAGGACGACTACGAACCCCTCCAAAACATCCTCTATATCTATACAGACGAGGCCCATCCCCTGCCCGTGTTCCCCATGAACGAGGCGTACATCTCCGTGCCCTCCCTCAAAGAACATACGCTGTTCGATCCCAACTACCAAACCGCGCTGGAACGGGAACAGGCGGCCGTCGAGGAGATCTTTTCGGACGAGATTTCTGCCGAACGTTGCGCCGTTTTGACCCTGCACGAAAATTTCACCTACCGCTCCTTCGAGGAGTACGAAGATAAACTCGAAGGCATCGGCTATGTCATCATGGTCGTGTTCCTCTTCGTCACCCTTCTTGTGGTGCTCTCCACCATGACCCGCCTACTCGAAGAGGAGCGCGGGCAGATCGCCTGTCTGCAAACCCTCGGCTACTCCCCCTTGCGCATCATCTCCAAATATCTCCTCTTTGCGCTCGTCGGAACGATCATCGGCGGAGGCGGCGCGTTTGCGGCCAGTTGGGGGCTCGCGTACATCATCTATATCAACTTTACGTGGGTGTACGAAATGCCACCCTTCTCCACCCATATCGCTCCCCTCTTCTTCTTCATCGTGACGGCCGTCATCCTGCTCGCGACCCTCGCCGCCACCCTCATCGCGGGGCTCCGCATGACGGGAAGAGCGCCCGCCGCCCTCCTCCGCCCCAAGTCTCCCCGCCCCGGGCACAAAGTCATTCTCGAAAAGATCCCCGTGCTGTGGAACCGCGTCTCCTTCAAATACAAATCCACCCTCCGCAACGTCCTGCGCTATAAGATGCGCTTTATCATGACCCTCGTCGCGGTCATGGCGTCCACGGGGCTCGTCCTCGCGGGGCTCGCCGTGCTCGATGCCTGCCTCTTCACCGACGTGGGCACCAACGCCATGATCGGCGTCGCCGTCATCGTGCTCGTGTTCGCCGCCCTCCTCAACGCCGTCGTCATCTATACCCTCACCAACATCAACATCAGCGAGCGGGAGCGCGAACTCGCCACTCTCATGGTGCTCGGCTATCAGGATAGCGAGGTGACGGGCTACATCTACCGCGAGGTCTACATTACAAGCGGTATCGGCGTCGCGTTGGGGCTCCCTTTCGGCGCCCTCCTCTGCTTCTTCGTGTTCAAGGTGATGAACGACTTCGCCACCCTCTCCTCCATCAACTGGTTTGTGTGGCTCCTCGCCCCCCTGCTCTCCCTGCTCTTCACCTTTTTCGTGACCCTCCTGTTGCGACGGAAAATTACGGGCATCAAGATGAACGAATCCCTCAAAGCCGTGGAATGACCGCGGCTTTTTTCATCGCCCGCCGCCTCGCCGCCTCCTTTTCCCCGCCCTGCCGCCCCCTTTCCCATCTTCCGCCTCCCCTTTTTCCATCTCCCGCCTCCTTTCCCCCGCCGCGCCGCCTTTTTCCCCACCCGCCTCCCTTCCGCGCGAAGAGGGGCGTTTTTTGCCGAAAAAAAGAAGTTTTGCGCCGCCGAAACGTTGACTTTTGCAAGGGAAAGTGGTACGATAGGCGCGGCTTTTGGAAAAGGATATGCTCAACATCATTCTCTTCGCGGCGACCTGCCTTGCCATGCTCGTCTGCGTGCTCTTTTTTCCCAAATTCAAAGTCGGCAAGCGCCGCATTTCCACCTATTGGATCGCCGTCCTCCTCGGAGGGGCGGTCACTCTCGCGTGCAATGCGGAAAACGCCGCCGTCCTGCTCGGCTCCCTCGTCGCGGATACCGCGGTAAACCCCGTCAAGATCCTCGTCTTGTTCCTCTCCATGACCGTCCTCTCGATCTTCCTCGACGAACTGGGTTTTTTCCGTTTTCTCGCCTCCGTCGTCCTGCGTCACGCCCACGGCGGGCAGACGCGCCTCTTTTTCGCCCTCTATTTCACCGTTTCCGCCCTCACCGTGTTCACTTCGAACGACGTCATCGTGCTCTCCTTCACCCCCTTCATCTGCTATTTTGCGCGGGAGGCGAAGATCGACCCCGTTCCCTATCTCGCCGCCGAATTCGTCGGGGCAAACACGTGGAGTATGGCCCTTCTCATCGGCAATCCCACCAATATATATCTTGCCACCGCCTACGGCGTCGACTTCGTGTCCTATCTCGGCGTGAGCATCCTGCCCACGGTCGCGGCGGGAGGCGTCTCCCTACTCGCGCTGTGGCTGCTCTTCCGCAAGCGGTTGCGTTCTCCCCTTTCGGGGCGGGCGGAGCGCGAGCCCATCGGCGATAAACTCTGCCTCGGCGTGGGGATCGCCCACCTTGCCGTCTGCACCGTGTTGCTTGCGATCGGCTCGTACATCGGGCTCGAAATGTGGATCGCGGCGCTTGCGGCGGCGGGGAGCCTGTTTTTCTTCACCCTCGTCATATCGGCCTGCCGCAAACAAAAACCCCGCATTTTGGGGGGATGTTTGAAGCGCGCGCCGTGGCAACTCGTGCCCTTTCTGCTCTCCATGTTCATCATGACGGAGGCCCTCGGGATGCAGGGCACCACGGCCGAGATCGGCAGATTTTTGGGGAACGATCACGCCGTGTTCAAATACGGCGCGCTCTCGTTTGCGGCCGCTAATCTCATCAATAACATTCCGATGAGCGTATTTTTCTCCTCGATGATCTCCTCGGCGGGCGCGGGGGAGGGGGCGATGTACGCCACGGTGGTGGGCTCCAACCTCGGCGCGTTTTTCACGCCCATCGGCGCGCTTGCGGGGTTGATGTTCAGCGCCATTTTGGCCGAGCACGACGTCAAATTCGGCTATTTCGATTTTTTGAAATTGGGCGTCGCGGTCGCATTGCCCGCTCTTGCCGCCGCCCTCGGCGTCCTCTGGTGCGTCCTCCTTCTCTGACCTGCCCCTTTTCTTTTTCGCCTTTTCGCCCCTCCTCACACAAGAGCCGCCCCGCGCATTCTCCCCAACTTGCCCTCCCCTTGCCCCTCCCCAAGCCCTACCCTTTCCCAAAGGGGAGCCTTCCTTATGGCTTTCGGGAAAAGGCGACCTTATGATATGCGGAGCCTTTTCCCGCAATGGCTCTGCCATAGGCCTACCCTTTTTCAAAGGGGAGGCTCCGCCGTAGGCGGTGGTGGGGATTGAGCCCTTCTTTCTCCCTCACACCAAAACCGCCCCGCGCAACATCGCGCGGGGCGGCCCCTTATCTTTTTATTGTTTCTCGTGTCCCTTTCTCCCTCTACTCTTCAAAAACTCCCTTTTTCACCGTCCACGCCTTTTTCCCTGCCCCCCAAAGGTCATAAGGCTCCCGAAAAAGATTTGCGTAGCAAAGATTTTTTGGGAAAAGGAGGCGCCGCGTGCTAAAAGAGCCTTTTCGCAAGAAAAGCGTAAAAAGCACGCGTGCGACGACGCGCGGACATAGCCTCCGCGTTGTGTGAGGTTTCGCCTTTTGAAACCTCATGCAATGCGGAGGACCGCAAGCGGGAGCGCGCGAGAAGCAAGCGAACGGTTTCAATCATTCAAAATACGTCACAGTCCCCTTACTATCTATCTTTCCGTCCGTACACGTCACGGTGTAATCGCCGGTATTAGCACACCAATAACCACCCTTTTTTATCGCTTGCCACTCTGCAACCGTTCCTTTGAACTGAATATCCGTCAGTACGGTGCAACCCGAAAACGCATGCCCCCCTATTTCCGTCACGCCGCTCCCAATCGTCACGCTCGTCAGTCCGGTGCAATATGAGAACGCATAATCCCCGATCGAGCCGCCTATGATCGTCACGCTCGTCAGTCCGGTGCAATATGAGAACGCATTAGCCTTGATTTGAGTAATTTCTTCCGGAATGATAAGTTCTTTTACTTCCTCTCCGTCCAAATACAGATGGTGTGCATAAAAAAGTGGATTATCTCCAAAATCGATTTTACACCATGCCGCAAGGTCGGTGATATCCACCCTCGTCAACCCGCTACAACCGTAGAACGCCTTATACCCAATCGAAGTCACGCCCTCGGGAATCGTAATGCTCGTTAGCCCGGTGCAATCATAGAACGCCTCCTCCCCAATCGAGGTCACGCCATCGTGAATCGTCACCCTCGTCAGCCCACTGCAACCCAAAAACGCATATTTCTTGATTTCCGTAATCTCTTCCGGAATGGTAAGCGTTGTTACTTCCTCTCCGTCTAAATACAAATGGTGCGCACATCTAAGCGGATTCGCAGACCAGTCTCCGAAATCAATTTCGCACCATGTCGTAAGGTCGGTGATATCCACCCTCGTCAGCCCGGTGCAACCCCAGAACGCACCACTCCCAATCGAAGTCACGCCGTCGGGAATCGTCACGCTCGCCAGCCCCTCGCAATGATAGAACGCATAAGCCTTGATTTGAGTAATTTCTTCCGGAATGGTAAGCGTTGTTACTTCCTCTCCGTCTAAATACAGATGATGTGCATACCAAAGCGGATTCGCAGGTTCATCTTCGAAATCGATTTTGCACCATGCCGCAAGGTCGGTGATATCCACCCTCGTCAGTCCGATGCAACCATTAAACGCACAATCCCAAATCTTCGTCACGCCGCTCCCGATCGTCACGCTCGTCAGTCCGATGCACAAATAAAACGCCTCCTCCCCAATCAAGGTCACACCGTTTCCGATCGTCACGCTCGTTAGCCCGTAGCAACCATAGAACGCACCACTCATAATCGCAGTCACGCCGTCGGGAATCGTCACGCTCGTCAATCCCTCGCAACCCGAGAACGCAAAATACCTAATCGAAGTTGTGCCGTCCGGAATGATAAGTTCTTTTACTTCCTTTCCGTCTAAATACAGATGATGCGCATAATAAAGCGGATTATCCTCCACGTCTATGAATTCGATTTTGCACCATGCCGCAAGATCGGTGATGTGCACTTCTGTCAGCCCGTAGCAACCATAGAACGAATCCCTCCCAATCGTAGTCACGCTACTTGGAATGGTAATACCCGTAAGTTCGCTACAATCCTTGAACGCAGACGACAATATAGTCGTTACAAATTTCCCTTGATAGCCATAAGGGATGACCACGTCTCCGCTTGCATTCGGATTTTCCCCGACAATATATATATCCCTTAAATCATTGTAAACATAGTTGAGCCCCTCGGTGTATTCCCACTTGTCGCCGCAGAGGCTACACACGTTTTCGGCCGTATATTCATGTTTGCACTTCTGTTCGTCGCCGCCTTGTCCTTCGGGCTCTTTGCTCCCGTCCGTGTCCCCGCTCGTATCGCCGCCCGAGCCTTGATTGTTTTCCGTACTTCCCTGTTCGGTCTGCGTGCCGCCGTTTCCGCCATTCCCTCCGCACGCCGCAAGGCCAAAGCAGAGGCATACCGCCGCAATAAGAGCCAAAAGTACCGTCAACCATTTGTGTTTCATCTTTTCTTTCTCCTTTATGTGTTTTCGCGGGCAAAAAATAAGGACGCTCCACAAAGGGAACGCCCGCATGGAGTATCCCGATGTGTTGCGCCACAACTTTTCA
>CANQAZ010000054.1 GCA_947589555.1 uncultured Clostridia bacterium
GCGGAAAGGAACTCCTCCCTGTCGTGGGGGGTGCCCTCCACGGTGAGCACGTCCCCCGCCGCCAACTCGGTGGAGCCGGAGGCCGCAAAGTTGCTCTGGCCCCGTTCCACATTCTTGACGATGGCCGTAAAGGGCCACAGCACGTCGCGCACCGACCTGCCTGCCGCGGGCAAACTCCCGCCGACGCGCACCCGCACCACGATGCGCATGCCCTCGCTCACGTCCTCGTCGAGCATCTCGTCGAGGAGCCTGTCGTAGAGGGGCACGATGTGCAAAAGGTCCCCCACGAGGTAACTCACGGCCGCGCAGATGACGGCGGGCAGGAGGAAGGCGAAATTCCAGGTGAGTTCGGCCGTCATGATGATGCCCGTGAGGGGGGCCTTGACGACGGTGGTGAAAAAGGTGACCATGCATAGGACCACGAGGCCGTCGGCAAGGGCGGGATCCATGCCCATGAGCACAAAGAGCATGGAGAGCAGTTTTCCGATGCCCGCGCCCATCGCGAGCATGGGCACGGAGGCGCAGCAGGGCAGGTCCGCGCCGAGGTTGCACACGGTGGCCGCGAGGCGCAGTAAAACGATGACGGCGATGACCCCCCAAACGGGCATGCCGAAGAGGGAGAACTCCCCCTCCGAACGGCTCCCGAGGGCGTCGATGAAGTTGAGGCCTCCCCCCATCGCGTACACCGAGATGAGCCCGCACGCGCCCGCCGCGAGGAAGGGCAAGGTATATTTGCCCAGCCCCTTCAAAAAGGTGAACTGCTTGAAGTACTTGCGTACGTAGAAGAGGAGGTGGTAAAACCCCGCGGCGACGAGGGTGACGACGAGGGCGGCGAGCAGGGCGAAGGCGCAAAAGAGGAGCCCCATATCCCCCGCGGCGGGGTAGACGAAGTTGGAGAGGAAGGGCCCCGCCTCCATGCCGAGCACGTATTTGAGGAGCACGTTGCGGATGACGACGGCGACGGCCACCGAGGAGAAGGAGCACACGAACACCTCTGGCGTAAAGCGCTTATGGGCCTCCTCGTAGGCGAAGATGATGCCGGTGAGCGGCGCGTTGAGGGCGACGGCGAGCCCCGTGCACGCCCCGCCCGTGATCTGGTAGCGGCGCACGATGGGGTCGCGGCGGCAAAGGTCGCTCACGCCCGCCCCGCAGGCCCCGCCGATGAAGGCGCTCGGCCCCTCCGCGCCCGCGGAGAGCCCCATAAAGACGAGGAAGAGGGCGGAGGCGAACATGCCCGTGAGGTCGCGGTACCACTTAAAGCGGAGGAGCCCCCGCGTGGCGCCCTCCGTCTGGGGGAAGCCGTTGCCTTTGAGCAGGGGCAAAAAGCGCAGAACGCCCCCCACGACGATGCCGCCGAGGAGCAGGGCAAAGAGGAGCACGGGGATAAAGGCGGGGTGGTCGCGGAAATAGCCGTAGTACCCCTGCGCAAATTCCTCCGCCATCTCGGCGAGCACGTTGAAAAAGGTGACCACGATCCCCGCGAACAGCCCCGTCAGAAGGCCGACGGAGACGATCTGGATGGTGTAATTGACCTTTTTCTTGATTTTTTCCGATGTTTTTTTCACAAATTCCTGCCTGTTATTCTTTTTCGGGGAAGCGGCGCGCGGCCGCCCCCGTTTTTTCCTTTTTTTTCTTCGGATGCGCCCCAAAAGCGGGGCTCACTGCTCGAATTGGGCGTGGTAGAGGCGGAAATAGAACCCGCCCCGCGCGAGAAGTTCGGTATGGGTGCCCTGTTCGATGATGTTGCCCGCCTTCATCACGAGGATGAGGTCGGCGTTTTTGATGGTGGAAAGGCGGTGGGCGATGATGAAGCAGGTGCGGCCCTCCATGAGTTCCGCAAAGGCGTCCTGCACCAAAAGTTCGGTGCGGGTATCGATGTTCGAAGTCGCCTCGTCCAAAATGAGCATGGCGGGGCGGCAGAGCATGACCCGCGCGATGCACAAAAGTTGCCGCTGTCCCTCGGAGAGGGTCCCCGTCCCCCCCACCGGGGTGTCATAGCCCTTTGGCAGACGCATGATAAAGGAATGGGCGTGCGCCGCCTTCGCCGCGGCCACCATCTCCTCCTCGGTGCACCCGGGGGCGCCCATGCACAAATTTTCCCGCACCGTCGCCTCTTTGAGCCACGTATCCTGCAACACCATGCCGTAGTTGCGGCGCAGGGAGGCGCGGGTGAGGGCGCGCACGTCCCGTCCGTCCACCCGCACGCTCCCGCCGTCCACGTCGTAAAAGCGCATGAGCAGGTTGATGAGGGTGGTCTTTCCGCACCCCGTGGGGCCGACGATGGCGACGTGCTTTCCCGCGAGCGCCGTCATGTCGAGGTGCTCGATGAGGGGGCGTTCGGGGTCGTACGAAAAACTGACGTCCACGGCGCGCACCTCCCCTTTCGCCCTGCCGAGGTCGAGGTTGTGGGCGTCGGGGGGTTGCTCCTTCTCGTCGAGGAGGGCGAAGATGCGCCCCGCGCAGGCGAGCGAATTCTGGAATTCGGCAATGACTTCGGTGATCTCGTTGAAGGGCTTGGTGTACTGGGTGGCGTAGGACAAAAAGGAGGTCAGGTCCCCCACGCTGAACGCGCCCCCCGCGGAGAGGATGCGCAGGGCCCCCGCAAAGGCGACGGCGGCATACACCACCGAGTTGATAAAGCGGGTGGTGGGATTGACGGTGGAGGAGAAGAACACGGCTTTGAGGGAGGCGTGGCGGAGGCGTTCGTTGATCTCGGCAAAGGTCTCCCCGTTTTCCTCCTCGTGGGTGAACGCCTTCACCACTTTCAAATTGCCCACCATCTCGTCGATGAAGGCGGTCTGCTCCGCCCGCACCTCCGACTGCCGCTTGAAGGTCGCGTAGGTGCGCTTGGAGATGAAGCGCGCGACGAGGAGGGAGAGGGGGGTGACGCACACGACGATGAGGGCGATCTCCCAGCGCATGACGAACATAATGACGAGCACGCCGAGGAGGGTGCACACCCCCGTGAAGAGTTGGGTGAAGCCCAAAAGGAGGCCGTCCGCAAACTGTTCGCTGTCCGAAACGAGGACGGAGGAGATCTCCCCGTAGGAGCGGTTGTCGATGTATTTGAGGGGGAGGCGGCCCAACTTGTCAAAGGCCTCCGTCCGCACGTCGTCGAGCACGCGGTAGGCGATGCGGTTGTTGAAGAGGCTGACGGCGTACTGGGAGACGGCCGCCGCCGCGAGGCACCCGCCGATCCCCCACAGCGCCCGCCACAGGGCGGAAAAATCGACGCTGTCCCTGCCCGCGGCGGCGTCCACCGCCCTGCCGACGAGGTAGGGCGCCGCAAGTTGGGCGGCCACCGTAAGGGCGGCGGCGAAGAGGGTGAGCACAAGATAGCCCGCGTAGGGCTTCAAAAGGCGGAGGATACGGCGGAAAACGATGCTCTTCTTCATGCCCGTTCCCCCTCCGCGCGCGTCTGCGAGGCGTAAATTTCGCCGTAGAGCGCGCTCGTTTTCAGCAATTCTTCATGGCTCCCCACCGCGGCGATCCTGCCCTCGTCGAGGAGGACGATCTGTTCGGCGTGGCGCACGGCGGCCACCCGCTGGGAGACCACGACCACCGTGCAGGGGAGGGTCTTTAAGGCGCGGCGGAGGGCGGCGTCCGTCGCGTAGTCGAGGGCGGAGGCGCTGTCGTCTAAGATGAGCACCTCGGGCTTGCGCACGAGGGCGCGGGCGATGGTCAGCCGCTGGCGCTGTCCGCCCGAAAAGTTCTTGCCGTCCTGCGCCACTTCGCCGTCCAGTCCCCCCTTTGCCTCCACAACGTCCGCGGCCTGCGCGATCTCCGCCGCCCGCATCAGTTCTTCGTCCGTCCCCTCTCCCCCCCAAAGGAGGTTGGAGCGGATGGTCCCCTTGAAGAGGACGGCGTGCTGGGGAACGACTGCCACGCGGGTGCGGAGGCGGTCGGCGGGGATGGAGTTGACGTCCTCGCCGTCCAACAGCACGCGGCCGCCGCTCGCCGCATAAAAGCGGGGGATGAGGTTGACGAGGGTGGTCTTGCCCGAGCCCGTTCCCCCGAGAATGCCCACCGTCGTCCCCTTTGCGACCGAAAAATCGATGCCGTCGAGGGCGGGCGCCCCGCCGCCGCGGTAGGTGAACGCCACGTTCTCAAAGCGGAGCGCGGGCACATCCTGCCCTCTTTCGGGTGCGGAATTTTCCTTCTCCGCCTCGGATCCGCAAATTTCCCTCTCCGCTTCGGGTGCGGAATTTCCCTTCTCCGCTTCGAGCGCGCCCTTCATCTCTCCGCGGGCGGGAAGGGTGGCGGGCTCCCCCTCTTCGTCGAGGATCTTGCCGATGCGCTTTTGGGAGGAGACCGCCTTGCTGACGGTGAAGATGAGGTTGGCGAGTTTGACGAGTTCCACCAAAATGATGGAGAGATAACTGTACAGCGCGAGCACGTCCCCCTGTTCGAGGGAGCCCGCATGGACGCGGAGGCCGCTCACATAGAGGAGGACGATGACCGCGATGTTGACGAGGGCGTAGGTGAGGGGATTGGCGAGCGCGGAGACCGCCCCCGCGCGGCGCTGTTCGCGGCAGAGCGCCCCGCTCCGTGCGCGGAACTCCTTGCCTTCCTCCTCCTCGCGGCAAAAGGCGCGGATGACCCGCACCCCCTGCAAATTTTCGCGCGCGGAGAGATTGACGCCGTCCAGTTTGGCCTGCACCTTGCGGTAGAGGGGGATGCCCGCCGCCATCACGGCGACGACGACAACGGCCAAAAGCGGGATGAGGGCGAGGATGACGAAGGCGCTCTTTACGTCCACCGTGAAGGCCATCGCCGCCGCCCCGAACACGATGATGGGCGAGCGCAACAGGATGCGCAGAAACATGTTGACGCCGTTTTGCACCTGCTGGCAGTCGCTCGTCATGCGGGTGATCATGGCCGCCGTGCCCACCTCGTCGATCTGCGCGTAGGAATAGGATTGGAGTTTGGTGAAGAGGCGGGCGCGCAGTTCGGCCGAAACCCCCACCGCCGCCTTCGCCGCAAAGTACTGCGCCGTCAGCGCAAAGGCGAGCCCCGCCGCCCCGAACGCGACGAGCAGAAGGCACCCGTACAGAATGTAGTACTGATCCCCGTTGCCGACGCCCGTATTGACGATGTGCGCGACGACGAGGGGCACCAAAAGTTCCATGCACGCTTCGAGGAACTTGAAAAGAGGGGCGAGCACCGCCTCTTTCCGATAGGTTTTCAGGCAGGAAAAGAGATGCTTCAAGGTTATAACCTACACAAGAACAGATAGACGTAGAATGCGGCAAAGGAGAGGAGCATGACGGCGCCCGAGGCCTTGCCGAGTTTTTTGCGCCCCGCGAGGGCGCACACGAGGAGCAGAAGAGCGGCCGCAAAGGCCGCGAGGGCGTCCACGAGATTGGTCGTAAAATTGAACGCCAGCGGATGGAAGAGGGAGGAGACCCCGCCGATGAGCAGGATGTTGAAGATGTTGCTCCCGATGATGTTGCCCACGGCGATATCGGTCTCCCCCTTTTTGGCCGCCACGACGGAGGTGACGAGTTCGGGAAGAGACGTGCCGATGGCGACGACGGTGAGCCCGATCACCCCTTCGGGAATGTGCAGATAATCGTTGGCGATGCGCTTGGCCGCCTCCACGAGAAGTTCGCCGCCCCCCGCGACCATGCCGAGGCCGACGACGGTGAGCACAATCAAAAACCACGTCTTTTGCTCCATGCGGGCAAGCCACAAGCCCGCTTTTCCCTTCGGCGGCTCTTTTTCCTCGGGCGGGGGCAAAACGCCCGCCTTGCGCTCTTTGAGGGCGCCGCGGAAGAGGAGGACCATGTACCCCGCGAAAACGGCGAGGAAGATGAGCCCGTCCCACCACGAAATTTCCCTCCCCCACGCGCCGAGCCCGATGATGAGGGCGCTCGAAAAGAGAAGGACGGGAAGATCGAGGCGGAGGGAATTTTTTTCCACGGGAAGAGAATGGACGAGGGAGGAGAGCCCCAAGATGAGCAAAATGTTGCAGAGGTTGCTCCCCACGATGTTGCCCACGGCGATATCGGTGGAGCGGCCGACCGCCGCCGCCACCGAAACGGCGAGTTCGGGCGCGCTCGTGCCGAACGCCACGACCGTGAGCCCGATGACGAGGGGAGAAATTTTACACTTGCCCGCGATCCCCGCCGCGCCGTCCACAAACCAATCCGCCCCCTTGACGAGAAGGGCAAGACCCAAGATGAGAAGGAAGATCCATAATACCAGTTCGCCCATAAAACTCCGTTTTGCGGCTCCGCTTTTTTGTATTACAACTGCGCTTTTTTATGTCGGTTTTTTTCCGTCATTGCGGCCCGAAAAAAATTTTTTCCTCTTTTTACGCTCCCCGCTGTGCCTCGCGGCGTCGCGCTCCGCGCGCGCCGCCACTCGGCACATCGGGGAGCGTTTTGCGCTCACGGCGCGGTTTTGTTGTCACCTACTCTTCTCTTACATAGATAGCGTAACATGTTTTTTTGCGCTATGGGACGGTACATGACAAGGTTTTTTGGAAAATTTTTGGGCGGATCCCCACCCCTGCCCCTCCCCTTGACGCAAGGGGAGGGCAAGAGAGGAAGGCAATCCCCACCACCGCCTACGGCGGAGCCTCCCCTTTCCCAAAGGGGAGGCCTTTGGGGGGAAGAGAGGAAAGGAACAGGGGAATCGTAACATTTCCGCAAGAAAAAGTCAAGCGTTATGAGAGGCCCCGCGAAGGAAGAGCGGGCGTTATGAGGGCATCCCGCGAAGGAAGAGCGGGCGTTATGCAAGGACCCCTTCGAGGAGGAGTTTGAGGCCGATGAGGAGGAGGATGCATCCGCCGAAGAGTTCGGCGCGCCCGGAAAAGCGGTCCCCCGCCCGCTCGCCGATGCGCACCGCCGCCATCGACAGCGAAAAGGTGACAAGG
Organism: uncultured Clostridia bacterium; assembly: GCA_947589555.1. Taxonomy (GTDB): domain Bacteria; phylum Bacillota; class Clostridia; order Christensenellales; family Borkfalkiaceae; genus Gallimonas. The sequence continues at coordinate 6,881 of CANQAZ010000054.1, forward strand.
CCGATGACGAGGGCGCACAGTTCGGCGCGGAAGGGAATGCCCCCGCTCTCCTCCGCCGCGAGCAGGGTGACCCCCACCGCCAGCGCATCCATGCTGGTGGCGACGGCCTGCGCAAACAAGGTTGCGGGACCGAGGGACTTGCGACCCCCCTTCCTCCTCGTTCCGATCCTCCCCGCGCGGCGGGAGATCTCGTACCCCGCGACCGCCCGACCCCCGATGAAGGCGAGGAGGGCGAAGGAGAGGTAGGGCGCGATTTTTTGGACGAGGCCGGCGAACGCCGAGCCCGCGTAGTACCCCGCGACGGGCATCAGGAACTGGAAAAGCCCGAAGGCGAAGGCGATGGCGAAGTGCTTAAAAAAGGGCATGGCGGGCTCGCCCATGCCGTCGGACAGGCCGACCGCAAAGGCGTCCATCGAAAGCGCCGCCGCGATGAGCAAAAGTTCCCAAAGCCCCATTCCTTTCTCCTCTCCTTCCGCGCCGCCCGAAAAAAAGAGACTTACGCGCGAAAAAACACCGCGCATAAGTCTCGCCGTTTCATGCAACGCCCGCGAAAAATCGCATTGTGTGGACGATGCCGCCCGCGGACGCGGGCCGACTACTCCCCTATGACAGAGAAATTGTACCATGCCCCGAGGGGGTTTGTCAACTATTTTCCGATAACGGAGAGGATGCGCGCGGCATGTTTGAGGGAGCAGGGCGCCGTTTGCGCCGTGCACTCCTCCACCCGCTCCACGATCCCCTCGCAGGTGCGCCCGCCGAAGGGGACGAGGACGCGGTCGCCCGCCCGCTCCCCATAGCCGCCGAGATACCAGCGCGGGACCTCCTCCACGCGGACCTTTGCGAAGGGGTAAACCGTGCCGTCCGCGAGCACGCCGCCCGAAAGGGAATGGATCATCTTAAAACAGGGGTGCGAAGAGTTTGGCGATCTCGCACACGATCCTCCATACCACGTTTTTCTTGGCGTCCGCCTCGGTGAGGCAGGCCGAGACGGCGAAGGTCTCCTCCATATCCCCTTTGAGGGAGCGGAGGGCCTCCGTTCCGTACATGAAGAGCCCGTCCTCGTAGTGATAGAGGAAGGAGCGGTAATCGAGGTTGATGGTGCCCACCACCCCCACCTCGTCATCGGCGAGGAAGCACTTGCCGTGCACGAAGCCCGGGAGATATTCGTAAATTTTGACCCCGCAACGGATGAGTTCGAGGTAGTTGGAGCGGGTGAGGGCGAAGGCGATCTTCTTATCGGGGGTGTGGGGGGTGATGAGGCGCACGTCCACCCCGCGCTTGGCGGCAAGCACGAGGGCCTCCCGCATG
>CANQAZ010000055.1 GCA_947589555.1 uncultured Clostridia bacterium
GGGAGAAGGGGGTGACGCCTACGCCGTATTTTTCGCATATACCCAAAATTTCGTCCTCGACGTAGCGGTCCATCATGTTGTACTGCGGCTGGATGACCGCAAGCGGGCGCAGGTTGTTCTCTTTGGCGATGTGGATGGCCTCGGTGATCTGCACGGGGGACCACTCCGATACGCCGTAATAGAGAATTTTGCCCGCCTTGACGAGGTCGGAAAGGGTCTCCACCGTCTCCTCGATGGGGGTGGTAGGGTCGAAACGGTGGCAGAAATAGAGGTCGAGATAGTCGAGCCGCATGTTGAGAAGGGACTTATCGAGTTGCTCGGTGATGTGCTTGCGCGAAAGCCCCCAATCGTTGGCGCCCGCGCCCATCGGGAAGAACACTTTGGAGGAGACGACGAACTCGTTCCGCGCGTGCTCCCCCAGCGCCTTGCCGAGGAAACGCTCCGCCGCGCCCCCCGAATAGGCGTCCGCACAGTCGAAAAAGTTGACGCCCTCGTCAAAGGCGGCGTCCACCGTCTCGCGCGCGATGCGCTCCGCCTCCGTCCCCGCAAGGTCGGTCACCCAACTGCCGAGGGCCACTTCGGAAAGTTTTAAGCCGTATTTCCCGAGATTACGATATTTCATCCTTTCTCCTTTTACGGTACCGTGTTCGTACCGCGACCGTACCCTATTGTACCATGCACAAACAAAAAAAGCAATCTCCCGAGGGAAATTGCTTGAAGGTTTGTTGAGGGAAAAGCCGCTTGGCGCCGCACAGGCCGAGGGGGGCTTTGCCCGCGCGCGGCGATGGGGTATAAGGAGAGGGTTATCCGTTTTCGCCCCAGTCGGGGGGGAGGACGGTGGGCGGGGAGCGGCGGTCTCCGCGCGCGCCGCGCTCCTCGCGGGCGTACGTCCATTTGAGCAGGATGGGCGCGAGCACCGACGAGATGAGGATGATGAGAAAGATAAAGGGTTGGATGGCGGGGGAGACGAGCCCGTGCGCCACCCCCTGTTCGGCGCAGATGAGGATGACCTCGGCGCGCACCATCATGCCGAGCCCCGTGCGCGCGCTGTCGTACCACGAAAATTTGCACAATTTCGCCCCCAAACCGCATCCCACGAACTTGCCCGCGAGAGCGGCCACAACAAACACCGCCCCGAAGGCGAGGAAGGGGAGGGTGATGCCGCCGAAATCGAGATTCATGCCGATTTTGGCGAAAAATACGGGCGAAAAGAAGAGATAACCGATGGTATCCACCTTATTTTCGACGTAAGGAGTCTCCGAAAGGGTGCCGCCGAGCAAAATGCCCGCGAGATAGGCGCCCGTGATATCGGCCACGCCGAAGAGTTTCTCCGCGGCGTAGGCATAGAGGAAACAGGCGGCCAGCGAGATGATGGGCACGCGGCGGTTGTGGGGCGCGCGGCGCTCCATGAGGTCGAAAAGTTTGCGCAGGGCCACCCCGAGCGCGATCGCGGCCGCGAAAAAGACGACGATCTTGATGACGACGAGCCCGGGGTTGGGGTCAAACCAATCCCAGCCGCCCGCCGAGCCGTTGCCCGAGGCAAAGCCCGTCAGAACGGACAGAATGATAATGCCGATGACGTCGTCGAGGACGGCGGCGGCTACGATGGAGGTGCCGAGGCGGCTATCGAGTTTGCCGAGTTCTTTGAGGACGGCCACGGTGACGGAAACGGAGGTCGCCGTGAGGATGGCGCCGTAAAAGAACCACGAAAGGACGTTCGCATCGCGCTGGAAAAGGAAGGCGACGAGGGTGCCGAGCCCCATCGGCACGACCACCCCGAGCGTGGTGATGACGACGGAGGCGACGCCCGACGATTTCAACTTTTTGAGGTCGGTGCCGAGGCCGGTGGAGAACATGATGAGCACGACGCCGATCTCGCCGATGACGTCGAGGGCGTACTTGGCGGGACGGCCGAAAAAGGCCGTGTTGAGGGGCTCCCACGGGATATATTTGAGCAATCCGATGAGAATGCCCGCAACGAGCATGCCGATGACGGCGGGCATGCCTATTTTGTGTGCGCCCAGCCCCATGAGTTTGGAAAAGAGCAAGATCACGGCGAGGGGGAGTAAAATTTCGAAGGCTTCCATACTGATTTTCGTCTCGTAGTTTTTAAGCATATCTATTATAGTCCTTTTTTTCCAAAATGCAACTTTTTTGAGCGTTCAAACGGCGGGCGGAAAAATTTTGATAAACTTTTACTTTTCCCGTGAGTTTCCCCGCGAACGCTTGTCATTTTCGGGGAGATATGGTATAATACCGCCGATGACAGCACCCGAAGCCCCCGTCTCTAAGGAGCGGGCCAAACTCATGAATCCCGTCGTCCTCGCCTTTGTGGGGGATGCGGTCTATACGCTCATGGTGCGGGAGCGGCTCGCGCTCTCCTCGCAGGACAAGGCGGGCGCGCTCAACGCCTCGGCGGCGAAAATCGTCTCCGCGCACGGCCAAAGCGAAACGACGGAGCGCGTCCTGCCCCTCTTCACGGAGGAGGAGGCCGAGATCTACCGCCGCGGCCGCAACGCCCACAAACCCACCAAAAGCAAGAACGCCACCGTCGCCGAATACGTGCGCGCCACGGGCATGGAGGCGGTCGTAGGGTATTTGTACCTCACGGGTCGGGCGGAACGCATCGCGCAACTCTTTTTCGGGGAGGAAAAGGGATGAAAACGGAGGGCCGCAACGCCGTTTTGGAACTGCTCAAAACGGAGAAAACGGTAGATAAAATTTTATTGGAAAAGGGGGCGCAGGGGACCCTCGGGAAGATCTTCGCCGAGGCTCGCGCCAAAAATATCCGCGTGCAATTCGTGGAGCGCGCCGTTTTGGACCGCGAGGCTCCCGACAGGCGCCATCAGGGCGTCGTGGCCTTCACCACCGATTTTTCTTATGCCGATCTCTACGATCTCTTCGGCAGGGAGGAGAGCCTCATCGTGGTGTGCGACGGCGTCGAGGACGTGCACAATTTGGGCGCCATCCTGCGCGTGGCGGAGTGCGCCGGCGCGGACGGCGTCGTCATCCCCAAAGCGAAAGGGGCGACGGTCACCGAGGCCGTCGTGCGCATTTCGGCGGGGGCGGCGGAGCACATCAAGGTCGCCAAAGTCCCCTCCGTCAATTATGCGGTGGAGGAACTCAAAAAGCAGGGCTATTGGGTGTACGCCCTCGAAGCGGGGGGCGAAAGCGTATATGACAACGCCCTCACGGGCAAGATCGCCCTCGTGGTGGGCGGGGAGGATAGCGGCGTGCACCGTCTCACCCGCGAGCGGTGCGATAAGATCCTCTCCATCCCTCTCTTCGGCAAGGTCAATTCGCTGAACGCCTCGGTGGCGCTCGGCGTCGCGGTCTATGAGGTGGTCCGTGCAAGATTACAAAAACGTTAAGGACGAAGTCCTCGCCGCCCGTGCGCGGGAAGGGGACGGCGCGGCCGCGGAGGAACTCCTCCTCCGCTACAAAAACGCGGTGCGGTCGGTCGCGCGCAAATATTTTTTGGCGGGGTACGAAACGGACGACCTCGTGCAGGAGGGCATGATCGGCCTCTATGCCGCCATCGGCGACTATTCGGGGGAGGGGGGCAAAAGTTTCAAAAATTTCGCCTATCTCTGCGTGACGCGGCGCATCGTGGACGTCCTCCGCGCCGACGGCAAAAGGGGGGCGCTTTCCGAGCCCCTCGATCCCGAGATCCCCGACGAGGGGGATACGCCCGAAGATTTTCTCATCAGCGGGGAGAGCCGCGCCGAATTCCGCATGCGCCTCATGCGCGAACTCTCCGATTTCGAATTCCGCGTCGTCACCTGCTATTTGGACGGCATGAGTTATTCCCGCATCTGCGAGGCGACGGGGCGGGATCTCAAAAGCGTCGATAACGCCCTCGCGCGGGCCAAGCGCAAACTGCAATGCGCCTACGGCGGGGACAAAAAGGACAAAAAAAAGAAGGCATAGGGGGAAATTATGGCGCAAACCTCACTTTACAGGCGTTTCCGCCCGTCCACGTTCGATGAAATGGTGCGGCAGGAGCACGTCGTGCGCATCCTCAAAAACCAGATCGCGCAAAACGCCGTCGGGCACGCCTATCTCTTCTGCGGACCCCGCGGAACGGGCAAAACGAGCGTCGCCCGCATCTTTGCGCGCGCCGTCAACTGCTCCGCGCCCGTCAACGGCTCGCCCTGCGGCAAGTGCCCGTCCTGCATCGCCCTCAAAGAGGGCTCTCTGGACGTCGTGGAGATCGACGCCGCCTCCAACAACGGGGTCAACGAGATGCGCGACCTGCGCGAAAAGGTGCAATATCCCCCCGTTTCGTGCAAATACAAGGTCTACATCATCGATGAAGTCCACATGCTCACGGACAGCGCCTTCAACGCCCTGTTAAAGACGCTCGAAGAGCCCCCGGCGCACGCCATCTTCATCCTCGCCACCACCGAGCCCCAAAAACTGCCCGCAACCATCCTTTCGCGGTGCATGCGGCTCGATTTCAAACTCATCCCCGTGGAGGACCTCGAAGCGCACCTGAAAAGAGTGCTTCAAGAGATCGGCAAGCCCTACGAGGAGGAAGCGGTCTCGGCCATCGCCCGCGCGGGCGCGGGGAGCGACCGGGATATGCTCTCCATCGCCGAAATGTGCATCGCCTATTCCGACCGCCTCACCTACGAAGGGGTCACCGCCGTGCTGGGCGCCGCCGATTTCAAGGAGACGGTCTCCCTCGTTTCGGCCCTTCTCTCGGCCGACCTCTCCGCGGCCATCTCGGCCACCGAGCGCATCCTCGCCGAGGGCAAATCGGTGGGGGTTTTGCTCAAAGATATTTTGGAACTTCTCAACCGCGTCACCGTGGCCAAGACCTGCCGCACGGCCGAGCGCATCCTCGCCCTTCCGAAGGAACTCTTCGCCGAGGTCAAGGCGCTCGCCGACGGGGCGGACGGGCGGGCCGTGCTTCGGGCGGCGGAGATCTTCTCCCGCACCGAAACCGAACTCCGCTATTCCTCCTCCCCCCGCATCGCGCTCGAAACGGCCGTCATGCGGGTCGCCACGCCCGAGGCCGACCTCGGCCTCGACGCCGTCCTCATCCGCCTCACCCGCCTCGAAGCCGAACTTGCCGCCCTCAAAGAGGGGGGCCTTCTCCAACGGGCGGAAGAAAAGGCGGAGCCCGCGCCCGAAGCGGCCCAAGCGCCCGCAAAGCCCGCGGAGCCCGTTTCCGCAAAGCCCGCGGAGCCCGTTCCAGCAAAGCGCCCCGCGCAAGAGGAGGAACCGCCCTATCCCGAGGAGCCCGCGTGGAGCGAAGAGGGCAATTTTTACGGCGCGCCCGAAGAGCCCGCCGCTGCGGCGCTCCCCCGCAAGGCCCCTCCCTCCGCGCCCGTTGCGCCCGCACCTCAACCCGCGGCCCAACCTGCGCCTCAACCCGTGGCTCAACCCGCGCCCGCCCCGCAACCCATGCAACCCGCGCAACCCGTATTCAGCGCGCCCGCGGCGGAGGGGAAGATGACGGCGGAGCAAGCCTACGGCCTGTTCATGCGCGCCCTGCGCAAGACCTGCCGCAACGGCGTGCTGTTCACGATGTGCCTCGATTTGGGGGCCTTTTACGAGGGGGATACCCTCGTGCTCACCACCGATTCGGAGACGGTCTGCCGTTCGTTGGGGCGGGAGGAGCACCGCAAACTGATGGCGGAGGCCTTCGCGCTGGTGGGGATCTCCTCCTTCGACGTGCGCCTCAAAGGGCGGGGCGCGCCGGCGGCGGGGGGCGGCATGGAGGAACTCAAACGCAATTTCAAAGACTATCCCATAGAGGTCAAATAAGGGAGGAAATATGGCAAATTACGGCAGGGGCGGCGGCATGGGAGGCAACATGCAAAATCTCATGAAGCAAGCCCAAAAGATGCAGGAGGAGATGCAGGAGACCGAAAAACTCCTCGATGAGTGGGAGATCGTGGGCACGGCGGGCGGCGAGGCCGTCGTCGTGTACATGAACGCCAAAAAGGTCATCGACGGCGTGGAGATCGATAAGTCGGTCATCGACCCCGAGGACGAGGAGATGCTCGAAGATCTCGTGCTTGCGGCCATCCGCGACGGCTACAAAAAGGCGGACGAGGTGTACAAGGAAAAGATGGGCAAATTCGCGGGCCTCGGCGGCGGCATGGGAGGGCTCTTTTAAGTGGAGGTCTTTATCGAGCCCATCGGCAGGCTCATGAACGAATTCAGCAAACTCCCGGGGGTGGGCAAAAAGACGGCCCAGCGCTACGCCTACCGCATCATCTCCATGACGGAGGAGGAGGCGCGGGAGTTTGCCGAGGCCATCGTCAACGTCAAGCGCAAGGTGCGCTTTTGCAAGATCTGCGGCAACTTCACGGAGGGGGAGATCTGCTCCGTCTGCCAAACGCGGGATCCCTCCACGGTGTGCGTGGTCAAGGAGCCGAAGGACGTCGTCGCGCTCGAAAAGTTGCACGAATACAAGGGGGTGTACCACGTCCTGCACGGGGTCATCGATCCGATGAACGGGGTCACGCCCAACGATATCCGTGCAAAGGAGTTGTTGGAGCGGCTGGCGGCGGGGAACGTCAAGGAAGTCATCATGGCCACCAATCCCGATGTGGAGGGGGAGGCCACGGCGATGTACCTTGCCAAACTCATCAAGCCGCTGGGTATCAAGGTGACGCGGCTGGCGCACGGTATCCCCATCGGCGGGGAGTTGGAGTACACCGACGAAGTCACCCTCTCCCGCGCCCTCTCCGACCGCAAGGAACTCTGACCTTCCCGCCCCGCCCTCCAACGAGGAAAAAAATTTTTCGGGGCGGCTTTGCCCGTCAAAAAGCGAGGCGGTTTCGCCCGCCAAAAAGAAAGAAGAAAACCAAAAAGGAAAGAAGGGAAAAAAGGATGAAGATTTCGGTACTCGGTTGCGGCAGATGGGGCTCGTTCATTGCATGGTATTTGGCTCACCGCGGCCATCATGTTTTGAATTGGGGGCCCGAGGAAGATTTTTCCTACCAGATCCTCAAAACGACGGGACGCAACGAATATGTCGCCCTCGATGAGCGCATCCGCCTCACCTGCGATTTGCAGGAGGCGGTGGAGCACGGCGAGATCATCGTCATTTCCATTTCCTCGCAGGGCTTGCGCGGCTTTGCCAAGCGCATCCTGCAATATGACGTCTCCAAGAAGATCTTCGTCCTCTGCATGAAGGGCATCGAGGCCGAAACGGGCAAGCGGCTCTCCGAAATTTTGGTGGAGAGCGGGGTCTCCCTCCAACGCATCGCCGTCTGGGTCGGCCCCGGCCACATCCAGAGTTTTGTGCAGGGCGTGCCCAACTGCATGGTCATCGATTCGGTGAACGACGCTTTGAAGCACGAACTCGTGCACGCCTTCCGCAGCGACCTCATCCGCTTTTATTACGGAAACGACCTCCTCGGCACCGAGATCGGCGCCGCGGCAAAAAACGTCATGGGCATCGCGGCCGGCGTTCTCGACGTCATTTGTCCCCCTCTCAAAGGCGCTTTGATGTCTCGCGGCGCGCGCGAAGTCGCCCGCCTCATCAAAACGATGGGGGGCAACGAACTCTCCGCCTACGGCCTCGCCCACCTCGGCGATTACGAAACCACCCTCTTTTCTCCCTACTCCCACAACCGCATGTACGGCGAACTTCTCGCAAAGGGCCAGCGCTTCGATAAACTCGCGGAGGGGGTGACCACCTCGAAGGCGATGAAACTTTTGGGCGAAAAATATAAGGTGGAACTGCCCATCACCGAAGCGGTCTACACCGTCTGCTATGGCCGCGGAGACGACGCCAAGCGTTGCCGCGACGAACTTTCCAAACTGTTCAAGCGCCCCGAGTGCACCGAAATGTACGATTGAAATTTCCGCCCGCCGCGCCTCCTTCTTCTTTTTCGCCCCGCCCTTTTCTCCTTTTCCGCGGCCCACTTTCCGCCTTTCCTTCGGTTTGATTTTGCCGCCGCGCGGAGTTTTTCCGAGGAAAAGTTTGGAATTTCACAAAAAAACGGCTAAAATGCTTGACAAGCCCGTGCGATTCATGTATCATAAATATGTTGTACATGGGGGCGTAGCTCAGTCGGTTAGAGCGCTTGCTTGACATGCAAGAGGTCACAGATTCGAGTTCTGTCGTTCCCACCACCAAACCCTGTATATTG
>CANQAZ010000056.1 GCA_947589555.1 uncultured Clostridia bacterium
TTTTCGGCGAGACGGTGGATTATTTGCTGGGAATCGAGGATTGAAAGGCGCCCCGCGGCACGGCCGCGGGGCGCTTCTGCGCCCGACCGTTCCCGCTCTGCTTTTTAGGGCGTTTGAAAACCGCTCTTCCCCCTCTCGCCTTACAAACGCACCGTTGCAAAATCGGCGCCCTTTCCGCACATCCTTATCGTAACATGCCCAATGGGCATAAGTCAAGTATTTTATGTCCATTCGGCATAAAATTTCAGTTAGGATAAGGATGATCGCACTCGAACAGATCCGCTGCAAAATTGCGGAAGCGATAAAATTGAGCGGTTTGACCCAAACCGAATTGGCAAGCCGCCTGGGCGTCAACCAAGCGACCATTTCCCATTACGTGAAGGGAGATAAGTTGCCCGCCCTTGACACGCTCGCCAATCTTTGCATGATCCTTGACCTCGATGCAAACGATATCCTTTGTTTGACAAATCAGGATCGATAAACGCGATAGATCAACGCGCCCCGCGGCAGTGCCGCGGGGCGCTTCCGCTCAGCGGAGAGCGGTGAAATTTTTGACGCGGGCGGCGCGGAAGGCGAGCGTGATTGCAAAGCCCTCCTTCTGCCGCCCGACGGCGAGGGAGACCCCTCCCTCCACCTCGAAATATTCCCGCGCGACCCGCTCGAAATCGCGCACGGCCGCCGCCCGGCTCTCCTCGTTCATATCCTCCTTGTCGCGGTCGAGAAGCAACGCGATGCGCCTCCTCTCCTCTGCGCCGTGCCCCTTCATGCCCTGCCCTCCTTTTTATGTCTGCGGCGCATGGCGCCCCAAAATCCTCCCTCGTCCGCACCCCGCTCGCCGCCCTCGCCGCCCGTAAAATAGTCGGCAAGGCCGCAAAAGGCACGCGAACGGCCCACTACGTTTTCAAGAAAGAGTTTGTCCTCCTCGGGCACGACGGCCACGAGGGGCAACTTCAACGCCGCGGAGATCTCCCGGGGCTGTAAAATTTCGCCCCGCCGCACAAAATCCCGCCGCACCATGTTGACGGCCAGCCCCACGCTACGGAAACGGTAGCATTTCAAAATGCCCGCTACCCGATCCGCATCGCGCATGGCGGAAATGTGGGGCGTGGTGACAAGCAGGGCCTCCTCCGCACAGGACGCGGCGCGATGAAAGCCCTCCTCGATGCCCGCGGGCGAATCGATGAGGATAAAATCGAACTGCGGCGAGACGGCGTCCAAAACGAGCCGCACCGCCTGCGGGGAGACGTAGCGCTCGGAGACGCGGTTGCTCGCGAGGCAGTAGAGGGTAGGGTAGAGCGGATGTTGGACGAGGGCCTGTTTGGGACGGCAACGCCCCTCCACCGCGTCCACGACGTCGTAGAGGGCGAGGTGTTCCACCCCGAGGGCGACGTCCACGTTGTTGAGGCCGAAATCGAGGTCGCACACGGCGACGCGGAAGCCCCGACGCGCGAGTTGGACGGCGAGATTGCAACAGACGGTGGTCTTGCCGACGCCGCCCTTCCCTGATGTCACCACGATCTTTCTCGCCATGCCCTCCCTCCGCGCGTTTTTGCAAATCATATCACATCCGCGGGCGCACTTTGCGGGAAACTCTGTCGTTTCGTGCAAGAAAAAAGAAAAAATATATTTTGGCATATCGATGCGAAAAGCGCGCCGGGGCAAACGCCCCGACGCGCCGCTAATGCGTACTGCGCGCTATGCGCTCACGTTTTGCACGACGTGGATGCGCAAATCGAACATGACGAATTTGCTCTCCACGCTGTTGTTGTTTTCCCCGTCGAGAAATTCGAGCGTCACGGTAAAATTCTCCGCGCCGCCCGCTTTCACCGTGCCCAACGCGTCGTTTTCGCCGCCCAAGTTGAGCCCTTCGCTCACGAGCGTCTCCCGCTTTTTTCCGCCCTCGGGCCAAATCGAAACTTTGAGCATGGAGGCAAACGTATCGTCGCTGACGACGGAATTACATACGATTTCCGCATAGTAGGAAAACGCCACGTCGCCGCTGTTGCCGATGCGCATTTCCGCGGTGAAGGTGCTCGTCGGCGCCACCAGCGTTCCCTGCGTGATGCCGAAGATGTTGTCCTGCGAATTGGCGGAAAAATCCTTCTCCGCGTCGTCGACGCTTTTGACGAACTCGCCCCCTTCGCCGAGGTTGACGGCAGTGAGTTTGTGCCGCACGAGGGTCGCCTTCAACGTGCCCGCCACGAGGTGGGTCTGGGTGGACACCGTCTCGTGATACAGCCCGTAGGCGGTGCCTACCGCGAGGGCGAAACAGCATACGGCGAGCGCAATGGCAAGGAGAATCACAATTGCCCTATTTTTCATCTTTCCCTCCCTTGAAGGGACCTCTCCCGAAGGGAGGAGGGTCGCTTTCCCATAGGATCGCGTACAGAAGCGCCGCCGCCAGAACCAAAATGACGGCGGAGAGCAAGAACAGCGGGTCGCGCAAAATACAGACGCAGACGCCGAGCGCGTGACTGCAACAGACCACCTTGCCGACGACGTAGCCGCCCGCCGGGTCGGCGGTGTTTATGACCTGCGAGCCGACGGAAGCCCCGTTGTCGCCGCGCAGGGTGATGACGTACCCTTCGCCGCGCCGCTCGATCCCCCGCACCCTGTGCGTAACGGTGACCTCCCCGCCCATCACTCGGTAGACAAAGGTCAAAACGTCCCCTTCCCGAAGCCCCGCGTAGAACGCCTCCCGCGCCCCTTCTTCGGCAGGGACAAGCCGGATAAAAACAACGCTCCGCGCGGGGATCGGCCCGATTTCGTATTCCTCCGTATCGGTCGCGGAATTTTTCTCCATCGAGGCGGACAGGACGATCCGCGCGCTGTACCCGAACAGCCCGCGCGCGGAAAAGGCCTGTATTGCCAGCACGGCGGCGACGGCAACGAGCACGGGAATGAGGACAAGGTAAAGTTTTATGAGTTTTTCGGCGACTGTGCGCCCATCTTTTGTGTTTCCCATCGTTATTTCGGACCCTCCCGAAGCGGTCCCTCCGCTATAATTATATGAATCCTTTGCACAAAGTTGAAAACGCGGGAATGCGGATCCTCCGCCCCGGCCCCATCCGTCTGCCTTCGGCATCTTCCTCCCCCTTCCGCGGAAGAGGAAAGTTTGCGCCCCGCCGCCCGAAAAAAGCATAAGAAAAAGCGGCCGCAGAGGCCGCTTTTTTCCTTGCTCCGAAAGGGAGCCTACTTCTTCAAAAGATTTTTCAGGTATTCCTCGTATTCTTCGTCCGTGATCGCTTTGACTTTTTTCTTTTTTGCCATAGATCCCCCCGCCGTTCGGTTTTAAGGCAGTATTTCCCGAAGCGGCGGAAATTATTCGGTGCGGAGGGCGATGACGGGATCTTTTTTTGCCGCCGCCGCCGCGGGAATGAGCCCCGAGATGAGGGTGAGCGCCACGCTGACGCAGACCATGATGAACGCCGTGAGCGGTTGAAGCATGGCGATGTTCGCAATGCCCGTGAACACTTCGATGATGAGGCTGACGATGAAACTCAACACGTAGGTGACGGCCACGCCGAACAACCCCGCCGCAAGGCCAATGATGAAAGTCTCCGCGTTGAACAGATTTTTGATATCGAGTTTGCTTGCGCCGAGACTTCGCAGAACGCCGATCTCCTTGACGCGCTCCACGACGGAGACATAAGTGATGATGCCGATCATGACGGACGAGACGACGAGGGAAATGGCGGTGAAGGCCACAAGGACGTAGGTGATGACATCGAGCATCGTCTGCACCATACCCATGAGGAGCCCGACGCGGTCGGTATATTTGATCTTTTCCCCCTCTCTGTTCTCCGTCTCGCAGGTATTGTTCCAATCATCGAGATAGTCGAGGACCTTTTCCTTCGCATCGAAATCGGTGGGATAGATGAGGATATCGTTGGGCGTATCCACGCCGCCGACATAGCGGAGCGGTTCATCCGTCGCCGAATAATGGATGGAGATGACCATCGTCCCGCCATCGGCGGTTTGTACGGGCTGCCCCGTCGTAACATCATAATAGAGCACGGAAGTATAATAGGAGTCCAGATTCTTGGCGGGAGAGATCAGCCTGAATGAGAACGTCTCGCCTTCAAATTCCCGTTCGATCGTATGTTCATTGATGAATTGAACGATCTCCGTATCCTTCTGCTGTGCGACGAATTTCTCTACGGTCGCTTCCGTGATATTCAGTCCCTCGGTAAGACAACCGTATGTATAGCCCTCTTTCAGGCGAAGAATTGCCTTGACTTCGATGTTTACGCCCTGATCGTCCGTAAACGCATCCCATTCGGCGGGAGTCTTTTCGCCGTCGTACTCGTACGGATAGGCGTTCGGCGCATAGTCGACGTACTCCGCGTTGGGGGTATAAATTTCATCGTTGTTGTAGAAGGTATAGCGCTTACCGATCACCTTTTCGAAAGGGATCGTGAGGTAGTCCTCCTCGCCGCTTTGCGCCCCGTCCTTGCCCGCTTCCTCTTCCTCATTCTGCGCCTTTCCGATTTCGAACAACGAAAGGAATTGATCTTCGGGTAGGAGCCCGAGTTGGGCTAAAACGAGGTCGGACGCCTCGTTGTTTTCGTTCCCGATGACGAGGACGGCGCCGTCCGCCTCCCCCGCCGCGGGGGCATCCACGGGGAATTCGCCCGCGAGCACGTCATATTGGGAGAGCACGAACTTCGCATAATCTTCGGAGGCATAGTCATCGGTGCCCGGCATCTTGTTCACGATATTGCCGAAAAAGCTGGCAAACGGAACGAGATTGGAGTACTTCGGAGCGTAGGTCTCGAGTTCGGTGATGTAGAAGGATTTGAGTTGGGAGAGGGAATAATGGCGCGTCGTGCTTGTGGGATTGGCCGTGGGCGCGCCTCCCACTTCGACGGAGGTAAACAGATTGTCGGAAAGGCCCAAGCCGATCTTATACTGGATGGCGGAGAACCACTCGGGATGGGCCTCCCGCCCCGCCTCGATGTAGTTGACGTAACGATCGGAGATGTCGTTCTGCACGGTGATGCCCTTGGCGAGCCCCGTCAAAAACGAATCGACGTAGATACGGTCGCCGAATTCTTTGACGTCGGGCATTTCCGTCTTGGTGCTCATTGCCGCCATGATCGACGTCATGTCAAACGAGGTCTCCGAAATTTCGAGGGGGTAGTAGGAGAGCATATCCTCCTCGGTGCGCTCGATGTAGGAATTGAAGCCCGAGGAGAGGGCGAGGACAAGGCACACCGAGATGATGCCGATGCTCCCCGCGATCGACGTGATGGCCGTGCGCCCCTTTTTGGTGAGCAGGTTGCGCGCCGAGAGCGAAAGAGAGGTCAAAAAGCCCATCTTTGCCCGCGGTTTTTTCTCCTTTTTCTTTTTCGCGGGCTGTTGCGCCGCAGGCTGTTGCGCCGCGGCTTCGGGCTCTGCCGCCTCCGTTGCGGCCGCCGCCCCCTCTGTTGGTTGCGACAAGAGGGCCTGCGCGCCCTCCGCCTCCTCTTCCTCCGCGGTGTAGGGCGCGGAATCGGACTCCACGAGGCCGTCGTGCAGGCGGACGATGCGGGTCGCGTACTTTTCGGCGAGTTCGGGGTTGTGCGTCACCATGATGACAAGGCGCTCCGCGGCGATCTCCTGCATGAGGTCCATGATCTGCACGCTCGTCTTGCTGTCGAGAGCGCCCGTGGGCTCGTCGGCGAGCAGGATGTCGGGATCGTTGACGAGGGCGCGGGCAATGGCGACGCGCTGCATCTGCCCGCCCGAAAGTTGATTGGGCTTTTTATCGAGTTCCGCGCCGAGGCCGACGCGCTCCAACGCCTCCGCCGCCCGTTTTTTACGCTCCTCCTTGCCCACGCCCGCAATGGTGAGGGCGAGTTCCACATTGCCCAACACCGTTTGGTGGGGAATGAGGTTATAACTCTGGAACACGAACCCGATGCGGTGGTTGCGGTAGACGTCCCAATCGCGGTCCTTGAAATCCTTTGTGGATTTGCCCTGTATGACGAGGTCGCCCGCGGTATAGTGGTCGAGCCCGCCGATGATGTTGAGGAGGGTCGTCTTGCCGCAACCCGAGGGGCCGAGGATGCACACGAATTCGCTCTTGCGGAATACGAGGCTCACCCCTTTGAGGGCGTGCACGGCGCCCGATGCAATTTTGTAGTCCTTTTTGATGTCCGAAAGTCTTAACATGTCAACCCTTCCTCTTTGTGATCGATCAACCGTTTTCCTTTGCGGCCTTTTCCTTTGCCTCCGCAAGGGCGCCGCAGAATTCCCCGTAGAGGGAAAGCAGATTCTTCATCTTTTTTTCGCCGAGTTTCTTGCCGACGTATTCCATCACGACGTTCGCCTGTGCGCACTGCTCCTCGAACACCGAAATGGAGTGCTCGGTGAGGCGGACGTAGGCGATCTTTTTATCGTCGGGCGCGGCGGTGCGCATCACGATGCCCCGCGATTCGAGTTTGGTGACCACTTGCGAAACGGCAGACCGCGTGATGCCCAAGCGGCGGGCAAGTTCGGAGGAGATGATGTCCCTCCCCTGTTCGCGCTCCATCAGAATTTCGCGGATCATGCGGAATTCGGTGCGCGACAGACGCGCCGCATCGGAAAAGAGATTGAGGTCCTCCATCTCCTTCGCGACGCGGATAAAATGAATGAGATACTCGTTGATTTCCATAGTGTTTCCTCGGTGTGATTGTATCATGCTGAACAATCTGAAACATTATATCCTTTCGCGCGGAAAATTGTCAACCAAATTAAAGTAAAAATTCATAAAATTTACGATTTTTTCACAAATTGACCATTTTATCACAAAAGCCCGTCCGCGGGCGGGGCGGACGGGCGAAAACAAGGATTTTTTCCTCGAAAAATGCGCTTGGCGGCGGGGCAAGACCCGTCATTGGGGCCCTTTGGGCGGCTTGCCGGGGTAGGAATAGAAGGTGCAGGCGAGACGGGCGTTGTACAGCGGCCTCTTTTTTTCGCACCTGCCGAACGCGCGCTCGGCTTCGGGGTAGGAGGATAAAAAATAGCAACTCCAATCGGGCAGACGGCGGAAGGTCTGCGCAAAGCCGCGGTAGAGGGCGAAGAGGTCCTCTCCCCTCCCCACCCGCTCGCCGTAGGGCGGGTTGGAGACGATCACGCCGTACCGCTCCTCCGAGGTGAAGGCGCGCATATCGGCGCAGGAGAAGCGGATGGACCCGGCAACGCCCGCCCGCGCGGCGTGGAAGGAGGCAATTTCGATCGCCCGCACGGAGACGTCCCCCGCAAACAGGGGCGGGATCTCCCCGCGGAAACGCACGTCCTCCGCCTCCTCCCTCGCCTCTTTAAGCGCGCCCTCCGGGGCGCATTTCCAACGGGTGAAGTCGAAATCGCGGCCCGCGCACGGGGCGATGTTCAGGGCGTACAGGGCGGCCTCGATGGGGATGGTGCCGCTCCCGCAGAAGAGGTCGGCAAAGGGCTTGCCGCGGCGGAAATAACTGCTTTCCACCATTGCGGCGGCCACCGTTTCGCGCAAAGGGGCGTCGTAGGTCCGCACGCGGTAGCCGCGCTTGTGGAGCCCGTCGCCCGAAGTATCGAGGGTGAGGGAGGCCGTATCGTTCAACAGCGATACGCCGACGACGGCGCGCTCCCCCTCTTCGGAAAAGGTCTGCACGCCGAGTTTTTCGCCGAGCCGTTTCAGCACCGCCTTTTTGGCGACGCCGCCCGCGGCCTTGACGGCGGCGAGGGCGCTTTTATAACTCTTCCCGTCCATCAAAATGTGGGAGCGCGGAGATAAAAACTCCTCCCACGGCAAAGAAAAAACGCCCTCGAACAATTCGTCGAAGGTGCGTGCGGGAAAGCGTCCCAATTCGATGAGGACGCGCTCGCCCGAACGCAGAAATACGTTGAGGCGGGCGACGTCGGAAAAATCGCCTTCCGCTTGGATGCGCCCGTCGGCCGCGGGGCAATCGCCGTAGCCGAGCGCCTTTAATTGCCGTTTTACGGAGGCCTCGCATCCCGCCGTCACGGGAATGAGGAGTTTCATACCGGTATCCTTATTTTACTCCTCTGTCTCGTCCACCGTTTCGGGCTGTTCGGGCTCGGGGATGTAGGGTTGCAGGGGCGC
>CANQAZ010000057.1 GCA_947589555.1 uncultured Clostridia bacterium
CGGAGCCTCCCCTTTGAGAAAGGGTAGGCCTATGGGGGCGGGGTCGCCTTTTCCCGAAAGCCACAAGGAAGGCTCCCCTTTGGGAAAGGGTAGGCCTTTTTGGGGCGGGTTTGGGGCGGGGAGGGGAGGGCAAGGGGAAAATCGAGAATTCAAAAGAAATTTGCGTTGGCTGTGAGAAATAAGTTGACGCGCGCGAAAAAAACGGATATAATAGAGTTCAGTATTCCATATCGAAGCGAGGTAATCATCATGAAAGCGGACATCCATCCCAAATATCGCGAGGTGACGGTGGTCTGCGCTTGCGGCGAAACCTTTAAGACCGGCTCCACCAAAGACGTGGACATTCTCAAAGTGGATATTTGCAGTAAGTGCCACCCCTTCTTCACCGGCAGACAGAAGCTCGTGGATACCGGCGGGCGTGTCGATAGATTCAAGAAAAAATACGGTATTTAACGACATCGGCCCCTCCTCTTTCAGGGGTCGTTTTGTTGCGTTTTTCCCCCGCGCCGCAGGATAGGCCGCGGAAGCGGGTGAAAACGCCAGACTTGGGTGAGCCCTCCGCGCAAGGAGCCGCGGGGGCCTCCCCGCAAAGAGGAAACATGCAAGGAAAGGGCCGCCGGGAGAAACCTCCTCCGCGGGCGGCAAACCGGGATCGAATAGCGCCAAAAAAATGAAAAAGAAAACCAATCGTACTTACATCGGCGGGCAAGCCGTCATACAGGGCGTCATGATGCGCGGCAAATCGGGCATGGCGACCGTCGTGCGCGACACGAACGGGGAACTCCAACTCGAAGCCAAACGCATTACGCCCCCGGAAAAACGGAAAAAGATCGCGCGTTTTCCCTTCATCCGCGGCGTCGTCAACTTCGTCTCCTCCCTCATCGTCGGCATGAAGGCGCTCTTCCGCAGTTCGGAAGCCGCCATCGCCGAGGAGGACGAAGAGGGCCCCTCCAAACTCTCCAAATGGGTCGCAGACCACTGGAAAGTGAGCGTGGGGGAGATCGTTACCACCATTTCCACCGTGCTCGGCGTCATTCTCGCCGTCGGGCTCTTCCTCTTTTTGCCCCTCTACCTCACGGGGCTCATCGCCGAGGCCGCCCCGGCCGTCGCCCGCGCCGCCGATTACGGCATCTGGTACCACCTCATCGAAGGGGGGTTCCGCCTCGTCATCTTCATCGGCTATATCCTCTTCACCCTCATCTTCAAGTCCCTCCGCGAGACCTACCAATACCACGGCGCGGAGCATAAGACCATCAACTGCTACGAGTACGGCCTCCCCCTCACCGTGGACAACGTGAAGGGGTGCTCCCGTCTGCACGACAGGTGCGGCACGACCTTCATCTTCATCGTGCTCATCGTCTCCATCCTCGTGTTCGCCCTCGCGGGCGTGCCCCTCGAAATGTTCTACGCTTGGGCGGGCATCGCCGAGAGTTTTTGGTGCAATATCATCTCCTTCTTCGTGCGCCTTCTCCTCCTGCCCGTGGTGGCCGGCGTTTCCTACGAGGCGCTGAAACTCCTCGCGCTCACCGATTCCGTGCTCGTTTTGCCCTTTAAGGCGCCCGGGTACCTCCTGCAAAAACTCACCACCCGCGAGCCAACCGACGACATGATAGAATGCGCCATCAAGGCCTTTGAAAAGGCGAAGGAAATGGACGACGACCCCAAATCGCCCGAAAAAACCTTTGTCACCGAGACCAAACTTTCCAAATTGCTCCCCATGATGAAGCGGGCGTTCGCCGAACGGGACATCGACGGCTCCGACGCGGAGTGGATCGTCAGCCTCGCCCTCGGCATCCCGCGGAGCGCCCTCACCGAGGACCGCGTCATCGCCCGCGCCGACTGCGGCAGGATCCTCGCCGTGTTCGAAGAGCGCATGACGGGCAGACCGCTGTGGTATATCATCGGAGATACCGAATTTTACGGCTATCCCATCAAAGTGGATGAGCGGGTCCTCATCCCCCGCCCCGAGACCGAACTTTTGGTGCGGCAGGCCGTTTCCACCGTGCGCGGAGGGGACAGCGTGCTCGATCTGTGCACGGGAAGCGGCGCGGTGGCCGTGGCGATCGCCTGCGAAGTCTCCAAAGACAGGGCGGTGAGCGTCACCGCGACCGATATTTCCGACGGCGCGCTCGCCCTCGCCCGCGAAAACGCTCGCCTCAATAAGGCCAACGTCACCTTTGTGAAGAGCGACCTCTTTGAAAACGTGCGGGGGAGATTCAACGTCATCACCGCCAATCCCCCCTACGTGCCCACCGCGGAACTTGCGGGCCTCCCCGAGGATGTGCGGGAGTTCGAGCCCCGCATCGCCCTCGACGGCGGCGCGGACGGCCTCGATTTCTACCGCCGCATCGCCGCAAAAGTGAGCCGCTACATCGCCCGCGGCGGCATGCTCATCATGGAATGCGGCGAAAACCAGGCGCAGGAGATCGTGAAAATTTTCAAAAGCACGACGCGGTGTGATTTTGCGATGCTCGTGAAGGACCTCGCGGGCGTCGAACGCGTTGTGAAGATCGGATTCTGACATGCTGAAAAGGCTTGAACAAATCGCCGCGCGCTACGAGGCGCTGACTTCCCGCCTCTCCTCCCCCGACGCCCTCGCCGATAGGGAGGAGTATAAGACGCTCTCCAAAGAGCGGGCGGAACTCGAAGAATTGGTGCATACGTACCGCGCTTACCAAAAAACGCAAGAGGAAATGAACGCCGCCTTTGCCGAGGCAGAGGGGGAGTCGGGCGAGATGCGCGACTTGCTGGTGGCCGAAGGGTATGCCTGCAAGGAGAGGCTCTCCGCCCTCGAACGGGACCTCAAAACCCTCCTCTTGCCCAAAGATAAGAACGACGACAGGGGGTGCACGCTCGAAATCCGCGCGGGTGCGGGAGGCGAGGAGGCCGCCCTGTTTGCTTATGAACTCTACCGCATGTATATGGGCTGTTGCGAACGCCACCACTTGAAGTGGGAGGTGGCGTCGCTCTCCGAGACCGAACTGGGCGGCGTGAAGGAGGCCATCGTCAACGTGACGGGCAAGGGCGCCTATAAACGGCTCAAATACGAGAGCGGCGTGCACCGCGTCCAACGCGTGCCGGAGACCGAATCGCAGGGGCGCATCCACACCTCGACCGCGACCGTGGCCGTTTTGCCCGAGGCCGAGGACGTGGACGTGAACATCGACGAAAAGGACATCCGCATCGACCTCTTCCGCTCCTCCGGCGCGGGCGGGCAGAAGGTCAACAAGACGGAGACCGCCATCCGCATCACCCATTTCCCGACGGGCATCGTGGTGACCTGCCAGGACGAGCGGAGCCAACTCCAAAACAGGGAAAAGGCGTACCGCGTGCTCAGGGCGCGGCTCTATGAATATTACAGCGAACAGGCGACCGGGAAAGAGGCCGCAAATCGCAGGAACCTCGTGGGAACGGGGGACAGGAGCGAGCGTATCCGCACCTATAACTTCCCCCAAAACCGCATCACCGACCACCGCATCGGGCTCTCCCTCCACAACACGGAGGCCTTCATGGCGGGCGAGATCGACGAGATGACCGAGGCCCTCGCGCGGGCAGAGACGGAGGCGAGACTGGCAGACGCCTCCTCCGGCGATACCGATTGAAGAAAGGAGGCCGTATGGATCTCAAAGACAGGCTGGCGGACCGCGTCCGCTCCATTTCTCCCTCCCTGACCCTCGCCGTGAGCGCGCGGGCAAAAGCCATGAAGGCGGCGGGGGAGAACGTGATCTCCTTCGGCGTGGGAGAGCCCGATTTTGCGACCCCCGAACACATCATGGACGCGGCGCGCGAGGCCCTCGAAAAGGGGTACACGAAATATACCCCCTCCTCCGGACTTTCGGAACTCCGCCGCGCCGTTTGCAGTAAATTCCGCCGCGACAACGGCCTCGACTACGAGCCCTCGCAGATCATCGTTTCGAACGGCGCCAAACATTCCATTTTCAACGTCTGTTTCGCCCTCCTGAATGAGGGGGACGAGGTCATCATCCCCGCGCCCTACTGGCTGACCTACCCCGAGGCCGTCAAAATGTGCGGCGGCGTGCCCGTCATCGTGAAGGCGAGCAAAAAAACGGGCTTCAAGATCACGCCCGAACGCCTCCGCGCCGCCATCACGCCCAAGACCAAACTCTTCCTCTTCAATTCCCCCTGCAACCCCACGGGCGCGGTGTACACCGAAAGCGAAGTGCGCGCCCTCGCCGCGGTGTGCGAAGAGGCCGATATTTTGGTCCTTTCCGACGAAATTTACGAAAAATTGGTATATGGGGGCGCAAAACCCTTTTCTTTTGCCGCCTCTTCCCCGTGGGCGAAGGAGCATACCGTCACCGTGAACGGCGTCTCCAAGACCTACGCCATGACGGGGTGGCGGATCGGCTACCTTGCCGCGCCGCACGAGATCGCAAGGGCGATCGATTCCGTCCAGAGCCATACGACGAGCAACCCCAACTCCATTGCGCAGTACGCCTCGTTGAAGGCGCTCTCCTCCCCCGAAGCGGCCGTCGAAGAGATGGTAGCGCGCTTTGCAAGGCGCAGGCTGGCCATGATCGAGCGCATTTCCGAATTCCGCGGAGCCTATTGCATCATCCCCGACGGCGCGTTTTATGCGATGCTCGTCGTCAGCGGCGCCTACGGCAAGAAATTCGGAGAGAAGGAAATTACCGATTCGGTCAGTTTTTCGGAGGCCTTGCTCGATGCGGCGAAGGTGGCCGTCGTGCCCGGAGCGGCGTTCGGCGCCGACGATTGCGTGCGCCTTTCCTACTCCCTCTCCATGCGCGACATGCTCGAAGGGCTGGACCGCATCGACGCGTTTTTGCAGAGCCTCCGGTAATTTCGCGCAACGTCGGTTGCGCCTTCCACGCCTTCCTTTCGGCTTTTCCGCGGGGGCGGGGAGAGGGGGGAGAAATTGCGGGAAAGAATTTTTCGAAAACCCCTTGAAAATTCGACGGAAAATTGGTAGAATAAAAACAAGATAATTTGCCGATAAGGCTGGGAGGAATTCATGATCAAAATTATTTGCGGACCCAAAGGCAGCGGAAAGACCAAGAGGATCATCGATGCGGCCAACGATACCGTGGCCATAGCCAAAGGGCACATGATCTTCATTACCGATACCAAACGGTACATGTATGACCTCAAACGGGAGATCCGCTTCATCGATTGCTCCGATTACGCGATCGCCGGAGAGGACGCATTGTGCGGCTTCGTAAAGGGCGCCATCGCCGGCAATTACGATAACGAATACATCTTTATCGACGGCATCGCCCGTATCGCGGGGAAATCCATTGCCGATATGGCGAAATTCTTTTATATGATGGAAAAGGTCGCCGAAATGCGCAACCTCGAAATCTGGATCACTTGCAGTTGCGCCGAAGAGGACCTGCCCGACTTCGCCAAAAAATATTTGAAGTAAACGGCGCAAAGGAAAGTAGGATGAAAAGCGCGGCACAGCCCGCGCATGGATCGCGCGCCCTTTAAGGGCGCGCATTTGGTGAAAAATATGATTTTTGTGAGCACGAGAGGCAACGACAAAGCAACGGGGCCCGAGGCCGCCGGAAGGGGAACGGCGTCGGACGGCGGGCTGTTCGTGCCCGAAACTTTCCCCGCGGTGACCGCCGCGGAGTTCGAAACGCTGTGCGGCATGGACTATCCCGAGCGCGCCGCCTATCTCGCCGGCCTCTTTTTCGGCGAATACGACAAGGAGGAACTCCTTGCCGAACTGCGCGCGGCTTATGAGGGCTTCGACGGCGAGGACGCCGCCCCCCTCGTACGCCTCGATAACGGCATGTACATGCTCGAACTCTTCCACGGCCCGACCTGCGCCGAAAAGGATCTTCCCCTTGCCGCGCTTCCCTACCTCGTTTTGAAGGGGCGCGTGCTTGCGGGGGAGAAGAAAAAGACGTTTGTGCTCACCGCGGGCGACGGCGATACCTGCAAGGCCGCGCTCGAAGCCTTCCGCGGGCGGGAAAACGTCAAAATCACGGCGTTTTATCCCGATGAGGACGTCTCCAAAATGCAGAAACTGCAACTCGGCACGACGGACGGCGAGGAGGTGAACGTCGTGGCCGTGCGGGGGAGCGGCGACGACTGCACGGTGGGCGAAAAACGCTTGCTCAACCCCGAAAACCGCAAAACGCTGTTCGATAACGGTCCTTATCTGCCCACCTGCGCCGATTCGTTGAACATCGGGTGCATCGTGTTGCAGACGGCCGTCTTTTTCTCCGCGTACTGCGACCTTTTGACCTCCGACCAACTCTCGTTCGGCGACAAAGTCGATTTTTGCGTCCCGTCGGGCGATTTTTCCGATCTCGTGGCCGCTTTCTACGCCCGCAAAATGGGCCTTCCCGTGGGCGCCATCGTCGTGGCGTCCAATAAAAACAGCGCGCCGAGCGATTTTCTTGCGGGCGGCAACTACAACGCGAAGCGCCCCCTCTACCGCACCATGTCCCCCGTGATGGACGTGCTCGTGCCCGCCAATCTCGAACGCCTCGTTTACGAGTTGACGGGCAGAAACGCCGCTCTCACCGCCGAGCGCATGAAAACGCTCGCCCAGACGGGCAAATTTTCGGCGGCGGGAGGGGAACTTGCCGCCCTGCGCGAAAATTTCGTCGCAGACAGCACCGACGAGGACGGCACGGTGGAGTGCGTCTACGACTTTTTCACCGAGTACGGCTATCCGATGGATCCCCACACGGGCGTCCTCATGAGCGTGGCCGAACGCTATGCCGAAAAACTGCAAAAAGCCGACCCCAAGTCCCCAAAACCGCCGATGGTCGTGCTTTCTCCCGCAAGCCCTTATAAGTATCCGCAGGACGTTTTGTACGCCCTCACGGGCAACGACGTGAAGGATAGTTACAAAGGGGTGAAGCGCATCCACCTTTTGACCGCCATGAAGGTGCCCGAGTGCCTGAAAGCCATCCGCTATGTGCCGCCCCGCTTCAAGACGGTCGTCGGTGCGGACAAGATGGCAGACGAAGTCAAAAAATTTTTGTGACGCAAATTGCGGCGTCGTTCGCGCCGCAATTTGCGGGATAGATAGGAGGAAGGATGGGAAGCCGCCCCGCGCAGAGTGCGCGGGGCGGCCGTTTTTGCGGTTTGTGTCCCTCTTCCTACTTCCCTCCTTCCCGCGGGCGGGGAGGGAATAGGTTTGGGTCAGTCAGCCGTCGTGCGTTGCCAATAGAGGTTGGGCGCACTGTTTGAGGTGTGCGCGAGATACTGCGCGTTCTGCACGGGGTCGGAGAGGTTGACGGGCTCTTTGGCGTCGCCCTGCCACGTCCAGCCCGTCGGTTCGGCGAAGGTCGCTCTTTGGAGACCTTTCGTCGATCTCGAAGCCCAGAATGCCGCATGGCCGATATAATTTAGACTCGCGGGAAGGGTGACTTCCGTGAGAAGGGGCGTACTGTTGAAGCAGTAGTCACCGATCCTTTCGAGGCAATTCCCGAACGTGACGGACGTGAGGTTCGTACATTTACTGAATGCCCCGTAGCCGAGCGCGGTCACGCCGTCCCCGAGCGTCACGGAAGTGAGGTCGAAGTCCGGCGTGTCGAACGCGTATCCGTGGACGACATATTTCGAGCCGTCGGGCGCGGTGGCGGGGAGGGTGAGGTCGGCGCTGTCGCCGTCGTAGCAGACGAGGTAATTTTTGCCCGCCGCGGACTTGTAGAAGAGGAAATCGTCCTTTTCCGTGAACGTACCCATCTGCGATTTTTCAGTGACGATGACGTCGGTGTAGACGCCGAGAAAAGAAACTTCGTTCGCGGGGTCCTCGACGTGCGGCTCAAACTCGAGTTCGGAGAGGTTGCAGATCTCCGTGAGCCGTCCGCACAGTTTGAAGGCGTCCTCTCCCACCGTTTGCAGACCCGCGGGGAGGGTGATGCGGATGAGGTGGC
>CANQAZ010000058.1 GCA_947589555.1 uncultured Clostridia bacterium
CGACAGGAGTTGAACCTGCACGGTCATCCCACAAGATCCTTAGTCTTGCGCGTCTGCCAATTCCGCCACGACCGCTTATTCTTGCGAACAGCGTTGTTATTGTAACGCATCGCGAAAAAAAAGTCAAGTTTTATCCGTAATAAAATTCATAAATTTTCTCGAATTTCGCAATTTTTTTCAGATAATCCCTCGTCTCGGCGTACGGAACGGCCGTCAGCGTGACGCCGTCCGCTGAACATTCCGGGTCGGCGAGCCATTTTGCCACTGTCCCTTCGCCCGCGTTGTAGGCGGCAAGCGCCGTATCCCTATCCGAAAACTTTCCGCGCAAATAGGCGAGATATTTGCAACCAAGCGTGACGTTATACGCGCCGTCTTTGAGTTTTTTCGCCTGAAATTCGATGTTTTCCCGCGCGCAGATGAATTCCGCCGTGGAAGGCAGAAGTTGCATAAGCCCCACCGCGCCCGCCGCGCTCACGGCCTCCTCGTCGAATCCGCTCTCCGTTTTTATGAGGGCGTAGACGAGGCAGGGTTCCTGCCCGCTCCCCTCCACGATCTCGCGGTACGGCCGCGGATAATCCGTGCGGAAGGCATAATATATGATGATTGCAACAAGGACAACGCCAAAAACCGCCGCGCACAGGCGAAAAACGATTTGCTTCTTCATCCCCATACAGTATGCACGAAAGCGCGCAAACCTTCTATTTGATCAGCAAGCGGAAGAGCGCGGCGTCCGCCCCTCTTTCCAAAGATTCGGGCCGACCGTCATTTTCCACGATCACGCACTCCTTATCCCCGAGCCGCCCCGCGTCCATTTGTGCAGCGATGCGCGCTTCTACCGCCTGTTCGCTCGTCCTGTCGCGGGCGACGACGGACATAACGCGCTGTTTATAGGGACGGCGGAGGGCGATCACCCCGTCGAACAATGACTCGTAGCCCTGCTCGAATAGGAGCGGGACCTCCGCAAAACTCACGGGGAACGGCTCCATGCGTTCGATCAGGCGGCGCATGATCTCGGGATGGGCGACGGCGTTGAGGCGGGCGCGCGCCGTGCGGTCGTTGAATATCAGCGACGTCAGTTTGCCCTTATCGATTATGCCGCCCGAGATACACTCCGGGAAAATTGCGGCGAGTTTCACGCGGTATGCCTTTTCCGCCCAAAGTTCCTTTGAAATTTCGTCGCAGGAGAAAACGGTGAGGCCGCGCTTCCGCAAAACATCGCCGAAAGCACTTTTTCCGCTTCCGATCCCACCCGTAATTGCAATTTTTTTACTTTTACTTTGCATCATACCAACTCTTCCCCGTGGAGACTTCCGCGATAAGCGGAACGGAAAGCCCGACTGCGCTCTCCATCTCCTCCTTTAATGCGGCCTTTGTGCGCTCTTCTTCCTCTTTCGGCGTATCGAGCACCAACTCGTCGTGCACCTGCAACACCATTTTTGCCTTCAAACCGTCCCGTTTCAGCCGTTCCGCAACGCGGAGCATGGCAATTTTGATGATATCCGCAGCGCTTCCCTGCAAGGGCATGTTCATCGCGGCGCGCTCCCCGAACGAGCGCATATTGTAATTCGGCGATTTGAGTTCGGGAATAAAGCGCTTCCGTCCCAAAATGGTGGTAACGTACCCCTGCTCTTTCGCCATGCGCACGTTGGCGTCCATATATTCCTTGACTTCGGGGTGAGAGGCGAAATATTTTGTGATATAATCCTGCGCTTCGCTCGCCGAACAGCCGAGGTCCTTTGAAAGGCCGAACGAACTCATGCCGTAAATGATGCCGAAGTTGATGGTTTTCGCGCGGCGGCGCATGGCCGTCGTCACTTCGGAAAGAGGCGTATTGAAGATGCGCGCGGCCGTAGCGGCGTGGATGTCCTCGCCGTCGTTATAGGCCTTGACGAGCGCCTTGCACCCCGAAAAATGGGCCAAAAGGCGGAGTTCGATTTGCGAATAATCGGCGTCGACGAACAAATTGCCCTCGCGCGCGATGAACAATTTTCTCAACTCCCTGCCCATCTCGGTGCGCACGGGAATGTTCTGCAAATTGGGGTTCGCGCTCGAAAGCCGGCCCGTCGTCGTCATCATCTGGTTGTAGGTCGTATGCACGATGCCGCCCGCCGCAAGGGGACGGATGCCGTCGATATAGGTGGATTGCAATTTCTGGATCTCGCGGTAGCGCAGGATGAGGCGGACGATCTCGTGCTCCCCCGCAAGCCGTTCCAGCACTTCCGCGCTCGTGGAATAGCCCCCTCTGATGTTGCGCTTCGCGCCCTGTGTATCATAGCCGAGTTTTTCGAACAAAATTTCCGAAAGTTGGAAAGGAGAATTAAGATTGAAGGAATCGACGCCCGCAAGCGCGAAAATGCGTTGGGAAAGTTCTTTGAGTTCGGCGTTGAATTTCTCCGAAAATTCGGGAAATTTTTCCATATCCACCCGCACGCCCGTGCGCTCCATCTCAAAGAGCACATATTCGAGCGGCAATTCGAGTTCGCGGTAGAGTTTTTCCTCCGCCGTGCCCGCAAGCGCATCCGCTACGCCGTCGTAGGCGCGTTGGACGCCGAGCGCACAACATTCCGTCGGCAAGTTGGAATCTTTCGCGAAGTCCTCCGCCGTCAGAGAGCGTTGGTTGGAGTTGACGAGATAGTGCAGTAGCGCAACGTCCTCCACCCTCCCGCGGACCTCCACACCGAGTTCCGAAAGTCTGTGCAAAAGAGCCTTGATATCGCTCACATAGGCGGTCTTATCTTCGGCAAAGAGCGCGGTGAAGAGCGGTTTCAGATCGCTGTAATAAAATCCGTTGTCGAGGAAGGATTCGCGCAAAGGCAAAATATATTCGGTATCGCCGAGCGCAACGTGGCATTCGTTTTTGCGGAAGGCGAGCGCGAACACCTTTTCCCCCTCCGCCGTTTTGATGAGCGCATCGAGGTCGTTGCACACAACGGCCGTCGCGGCGCTGTTTTTCGGCGTTTCCGTAAAATAATTTCCGCCTATCAAAGAACGGAATTCCAACCGCGCAAAAAAAGCCCGCGCTTCTTCGGGGAGCGGGAAGCGGAACACGCACTGATCGAGGGTGAGGTCGAGGGGCACGTCGGTATCGATGGTCGCAAGGGTATGGGAAAGGCGGGCCTCCTTCTCCCCCTCCAAAAGTTTGTTTTTCAAAACGGCAGAAATCTCGCCGAGGTGCTCATATACGCCGTCGAGGCTTTGATAGCGTTGCAAAAGGGTGAGCGCGCTCTTGGGCCCGATTCCCTTTATTCCGGGAATATTATCGGAGGAATCGCCCATGAGCGACTTCTCCTCCACGATCTGCCACGGTTCAAGCCCCACTTTTTCCACAAAATTCTCCGCGGTGAGAAGGTCGATATCGGTCACGCCGCGGCGGGTGAAGCAGATGTTCACATGGTCGTTGACGAGTTGGTAGGCGTCGCGGTCCCCCGTGTAGATGTAGGTCTCCACGTCCGAAAACCTGCGGGAAAGGGTGCCGATAACGTCGTCCGCTTCATAGCCCGCAAGTTCCACGATGCGGATATTCATTGCTTTGAGCAGGTCCTTCAAAATGGGCACTTGGATCACGAGTTCCTGCGGCATGGGCTTTCTCGTGGCCTTGTAGCCGTCATACATTTTATGGCGGAACGTCGGAGTGTGCACGTCAAAGGCGACGGCGAAATAATCGGGTTTTTTGTCCTCGATGATCTTCAAAATAAGTTTGACGAAGCCGAAAATGCCGTTCGTCGGCAAGCCCTCCTTCGTGGTGAACACCGCCATCGCATAGAAGGCGCGGTTGAGCAAACTGTTTCCGTCGATGAGGATCAAAGTCTTTTTCTTTTCTTCCATAAGATTATTGTAACACGCTTTGCGTTTTTTTGCAAGAATATCAGAGAAATCGCTTGCTTTTTTGTCCAAAATCATATATAATTTGATTACATTTGCTTGCAAATGATGACGTATGTTTTCTTTGCCGGTGTGGTGGAATTGGCAGACGCGCTGGACTCAAAATCCTGTGGTAGTGATACCGTATCGGTTCGACCCCGATCACCGGCACCAAGACCAACCTGATTCGAACTGAGTTAGGTTGGTCTTTTCTATGCAAACAGCGAGGGCAAAACCGCCCTCGCCTTTTTATGCTACGCTAAATTTATCGTCTAATTTTGAGTTCTTTTAAGTGTTGAAAATATCGTTTTCATTCGAGTTGCCCGAATATTGATTTTTATTCTTTTTCGATAAGATGATTTCTTTGAGGGTATGTATATACCACAATATCCCCGTTATGGGAGAGACGAGCAGACACAATAAAAGGATTCCGCCGAATCCCATAATTACGCCGATGCGTACTCCGTCCCTAAAAGCATGTTCGGGGGATTTGCCTTCGAAATATTTTATTGCCGATTGCACGCCCAAAAGCACGGAAGGAATGATAAAAAACGCCCATGAGACGACGATTACCATTGACGTAACTCTATATGCATCGGGGATAAAGGTCGGGTCGAGAAGGTATAGTAAAACGGCCGATCCCGCAAGTATAACGCAAATCGTCAAAACAATCCATAATTGTTTTATTTTGTTCATCGAGTTCACCGATAAATGGAAATTTACCGCTTTTTCACTTTCGGCATTGGCAGGTCGTCATACATTGCCTCAAATAGTCCTGTTAAAAAAACCTTATCGTCCACATTGTCCACATTGAGCATTTCCTTTGCGCCGTCATACGGCAAGGAATACTCCGCTTGGGGCAAATAGGTTAGGGCGGATTTCACGGGTTTTACGAGCAATCTATCGTCGTAGATCCCACCGACAAGTTTACCGCGATAGTAAATCAGAAATTCCCCCATCATCTGCTTGTAGGTAATGTCCTTTAAGCCCGAAAGTTGCTCTAAAATGAAATTCAAATAACCCTTGCTTGACGGCATGATTCCTCCGCTAAATTGAAATTTATGATATGAAGTTTTCAAGCCTATACTGTTCTACGACTTCTTTCCCTACCAAAGTGATTGCTTGTTGCGGGCACTCGCTGATACAGCGATAGCATAAGGTACATTTCCCGTGGGACGCGGCAACTTGATTTTCAAGCATGAGATTCTGCATCGGACAAACGCGCACGCAAACGCCGCACCCGACGCAACGCGCATTATCTATCTTTAATTTGTCGGAATAGTTTTTTGTTTTGCCGTAAAACCAGAGTCTCTGACCCAACAAACCCACAAGGTGAGGAAGGAATCCCAAGCCGTTTTGCGGATATTTCCCGCTTCTGATTTGCAAAATCGCCCGCTCGATTTTCTCTTCCGCACGGCGAATGATTTCAATTTTCTCTTCCCTGCTTTTCTTCAAAAGTTTACTGTCGCAAACACTGTCGGGCATTTTGAGGTGCAACCCGCCCAAGACGGTTGCGCCGCACTTTTTCAAAAGCCGTGCCGAGCAACCCGCGCCGTCGCCGCTGAACGCGCCCATCGTTGCAAGGCAAAAGACCTTTTTCCCTTTCCATAGCGCGGCGTTGCGGATGATAAAATCCCGAACCATTTTGGGAGCGTTGGAATACTGCACGGGATAGCCGAGGACAACGTACTCATAATTTTTCAATGCGGAAAGGGCGGTTTCATCCTCGATCGCAAAGACAGGCGCTTTTTCATCCAACAATTTTACAAATTTTTCAATGCAAAACTTCGTGTTCCCCGTGCCGCTCAAATAAACGGCACAAAAGTTTTCCTTCATTTCTCCACCGGATTTTACTTAAAAAAGCGCACTTTCGGCGACATACTCCCGCAACGCGTCAAGCGTCGGGCAGTCCGCCTTCGGAACGTTGTACGATACGGTGATGCTCCCCGCTTCGGCCGTGAGCGTCCACGAGGCCCTATTTTCCCGCACGCAATAAATTTTTCCCATCTTTTCGATCGTCATTTTTTTGCCCCGTTTTTTTATTAAATTCGCGCATCGCGCTCGGCGATGGCCGCTTTGAGATCCGCAAGGCGTGCATTCACCTTTTTATTGGGCTCGTTGGGCTCCGTCTTTTCCAAGCGGATGCGCAGATCCTCGATGAGTTCTTTGATCTTCAAATCGTACTCCCGGATCTTTCCGTCCTCCGAAGGGATCAAATACCCGATTTTGTTTTGGAGCCTGCGGAGTTCGTCCTGCAATTCATCGTTCCCCTTTGCGAGGGCGAGCAAAGAAGCAACGTCGCGCCCGTTTTCCTCGATGAGCGTCCTGTCATCCTTGCGTTTATCGTAATTTTTGTTGCTTTTGCCGAATTTTTTGATGAGGGCGGCCGCGCAGACCGCAACGAGCACGATGACCGCCGCGGCCACGGAGATCACCACGATTTGCCAAAGTTCCATAACTTTTTCTCCCGTTCTTACGGATAGTTTCATTATAGCAAACAACATTCCGTCCGTCAAGCCGCAGGTGACGCCAAGAAAGCGATTTTGCTTGAAATCTTCGCGCGCTTTTTGTATAATACAGAAAGGAGAAAAAGTATGATTTTGAGCGTCGGCGCCCGTACGGATATCGTCAATCACTACGGCGATTGGCTGATGGAACGATTCCGCGAAGGATTCGTATATCAACGCAACCCCATGTTCCCGGACAAGGTGACCCGCTACGCGCTGTCGCCCGAACAGATAGACGCCATTTATTTTTGTTCCAAAAATTATGCGCCCTTTCTCGACCGCGCCGCCCTGTTTGCCAAACAATACCGCACGCTTTTCCACTATACCATCACGGCGTACGGAAAGGATTTGGAGCCCAACATTCCCTCCGTCGAGGAGAGCATCGATACGCTGTTGCGCCTCGCGTCCCTCGTCGGGCGGGAAAAAGTCGTCTGGCGGTACGATCCCGTCCTGCTGACCGCAATCTACACGGAGGACGCGCACCGCGAGGCATTCGAGCGCATCGCCCTCGCCCTATCGGGCAAGATCGGCCGTTGCATTTTCGGCTTTGCCGAAGTGCGCCCCGATATGCGAAAAACCATTCCCGATTTCGTGCTCCTCACCCCTCCGATGAAGGAACGGCTCGCCGCCGCTTTTGCCAAGACGGCGGAGCGGTACCGCTTCGCCCTTCAAATTTGCCGCGGATCGGCCTCCTACGAAAAATTCGGGATCGACGCGGGAGGTTGCGTCCGCCTCGATCTTTTGGGTACGGCGAACGGCTGTGCATTCCGCGATATGAAACATCGGGGCAACCGCCGTTGGTGCCGTTGCATCGAAAGCCGCGATGTGGGCTTTTATGAAAGTTGCCCCAATCTCTGCAAATATTGCTTTGCCAACACGGACGCCGACGCCGTACAAAAAAATATCGCCCTGCACGACGACGCTTCCCCCCTCCTCATCGGAAATTTAAGGGAAACAGACATCGTTTTGCAGGGCGTACAGACGAGTTACCTCAAAAACAGCGCCGACCAACTCTCCTTCTTCGATTAGCGGCCGCAACGCTATATTTTTTTGATTTTTGCGACAAAAAAGCCTTCATAAAGTTCGGTCGGGCGCACGCAAACCGTGCCCGCCACGCTCGGCAGAAGGGGCAACCCCTCGAACGGCGTAAGCGGTTCGAGAACGCATCCCCCGCCGAGAACGCTCTCCAAGACTTCCTCATTTTCCTGTCGCAGGACCGAACAAGTCGAATAAACCAACTCTCCGCCTTTTTTCAGAAGGCGGAGCGCCTTTTGAAGAAGTTTTTTTTGCGATCCGACGCAACGCGCGAGATAATTTTCCGAAAAGCGGACGGGGCTCTTAGGCGTGACCGTCCCGCTCCCCGTACAGGGCGCGTCGAGTAAAATTTTATCAAAGGAAAAGGCGTCGTCCAAAGTGGCCGCATCCGTTTTCATCGCGGTGACACGGGTCGCAC
>CANQAZ010000059.1 GCA_947589555.1 uncultured Clostridia bacterium
CCGTTTTCGCCCTTTCCTTCCCCCCAAGCCCCCAAGCCCTCCCCTTGCTCCCACGCCCTACCCAAGCCCTACCCTTCCTCGGGAAGGGGAGCCTTCCTTGTGGCTTTCGGGAAAAGGCGACCGTATGATGTGCAGAGCCTTTTCCCGCAATGGGTGTCCCGTAGGGACGGGTGGGGATGGGATACGCCCTCATCTTCCCCTTCCCCTGCCCAAAACAAAAAACGGGGGTCGTTTCCTCCCCGTTTTTCTTTCCGCGGGCCGTCCGCCCGAGCCGCCCCTCGTATTCCGCCCCCATATTATAATAATGTTATATAATGTCCTTCTGCACGGGCAAATAAAACCGCTCGGCGATCTCCCGCGGCGCAAAATTCCCGAGGAGCCACATCATTTTGGTCAGCGTGGCTTCCAACGTCATGCTCCGCGCCTCCAACACGTTGCCGCAGTCTAACAGTTTGCGCCCCACCGCGTATTTTGCAAGGGCGCTCCCCTCCCGCTCCACCTGCGTGGTGAACACCACAAACTTGCCCCCTTCCGCAAATTTTTTCATGCGTTTGAAAAAGGCGTCGCCGCCGTAATCGGGCACCCCGCCCGCCCCGAACGATTCCACGATGAGCCCGTCGCAATGCCCGTCGAAATAATCGAAAACGTCGGCCGAAATGCCGGGGAAAAGTTTCAAAACAAACACCCGTTCGTTCATTTTGGCGTAAAAAACGGGCTCCGTGCGCGGTTTCTCCTCGCGGATGTAGTAATAGGGCGAGCCCTCCCGCAAAATGCCGATTTCGGGGTAATCGATGCTCGTAAACGCGTTATAACTGCGCGTTCTCGTCTTTTTTGCCCGCGTTCCGAGGATGATTTTCCCGTCAAACACAATTTTTACGCCCGCCGCGTCCCCGTCCGCGCAGTAAAAAAAGGCGTCGGCAAGGTTTTTGCGGGCGTCGGTATCCCGCAGGTACACCGATTTTTGCGATCCCGTA
Source organism: uncultured Clostridia bacterium (assembly GCA_947589555.1). Lineage (GTDB taxonomy): Bacteria > Bacillota > Clostridia > Christensenellales > Borkfalkiaceae > Gallimonas. Next base: position 975 of record CANQAZ010000059.1, read on the forward strand.
AACACCACGGGCTTATCGAGCCCCTGCGCAAGGTAGGAGAGCGCGGCGGCCGAATATGCCATCGTATCGGTGCCGTGCGTCACCACAAACCCGTCAAACGCTGTGTAATTTGCGCGGATGAGGCGGGCGATTTCCAGCCAATGCGCGGCGCAGATGTTGGTGCTGTCCAAATTGAAGGCCTGCACGGCGGTCACGTCTGCCACCGTGGAAATTTCGGGCACAAAGTCAAGCAATTCGTCCGATGCAATGGCGGGCGCCAGCCCCCCTTCCGTGTTCTTCGAGGCGATGGTCCCGCCCGTCGCGATCAGCATGATTTTTTTCATTTTTCCGCCCCCCGTTATAGCAATTTTGCCGCCAAAACGGCCAATTCTTTTTCGCCGAGCCCGTACTCCGCGGCCCGCTCGCCCGTCTCTTCCCCGCGCGCCAGCGCAAGCAAAAACCGCGCCGCCTCGCCCGCCTTCGCGCCGTACAGCAGGGCGCGCCCCTCCGTCCGCGCAAGGGCGCAAAGGGCCCTTCCCGCGTCCTCCGCGTCAATGGCCGCATCCGCCCCCAAATCCTTCAAAACCGACAGCGTTTTGGGCTTTTCGGCGGAAACAAGCACCCGCCCGAAGGCCGTATAACGCTTCTCGTCGTACCGTACGCCCCCGGTTTCGTAGCAAGTGAAATCTCCCGCCGTCCTCGTTTTCGCCCCGCAGGGGGCCGCTATGCGCTTACACAGGGCGGCGTCGTAGGGCGCGTCGCCCTCTTCCGTCCCGCGCGTCCGCTCCACCCGCCCCCGTTGCAGGCGGTTGCGCGCCCCCACGGGCGCAAACACCTCGTCCCCCGCCTTCACAGGAAAATCGCACAAATACCAATAGGTGCGCTCCGAAATATTCCCGTTCTCAAAAAAGCGGACGGCGGCAAAGCGTTCCTTCATTTCCCCTCCGCGGCCGCCCCGCCCCAAAATCCGAAGGGGAGCGAGACGATCTCGTCCGTCTGCCGCCGCACAAAATATTTATATTTGTTGCACGCCGATTCAAACAGCACAAACAGCCGCCCTTCCTTTGCAAATGCAAAGACGCCCTCGCTCATGCAGGGCGCCGCGCGGGAGGCGCGCAGGGTCTCTTCGCCGAAGAAGTAGAGGGGCGCCTCCGCCCCGCCCACCTCAAAGGTGCCGATGGGGGAAGCGGGCGCCTCGTGCCGTTCGATGGTGCTGTCCGCCAGCCCCCACGAGCAGGAGAAGTACACATCGTCCCCCTCCACGGCCATGCCCTGCACCAGCCCGCGGACGGAAAAAACGGCCTCGGGCGTCTCGCTCTCCACGATGCTCTCCCCCTCTTCGGCGAGCGCATATCGGTACACGAGCGCGCGGTTTTCCGCCCCCATGTATGAAATATGGTGGCTCACGTCCGTCTCGTAATTGCCCGCGCGGTAAAACTCTCCGGCGTACAGTTTGCCCCCGGAAACGGCGCAAAACGCCAGCCCCATGCCCGCGTCGAACCCGCCCGAAACGGCCGCGCTACCCCCCGTTTTGGCCGCCGTAACGGCTTCTGCGATGGGCACGCGCAAAATTTCGCTTCCGCTCGCCAAAAAGAGGGCGTCCGCCGTCGCCGCGATGCCGCCGAAGTGCGTTTCAAGCGCTTTCCCGTCCTTCGTCACGGTGAAAAAGTCCGCCTTGCCGCCGCCGAGCAGGTACACGCGCGAGGGCGCATTTTTGTAGTACCCGCTCACGGCCGCGGTGTAGCCGCCGTTCTCCGCGCCGCCCGCGGGCCAATCGCACAGCCCCTGGGGCACGAACCCGTCCGAAAGGTCGGGCAGGACGGCTTCCGCGCGGGCGTTTTCGTCAAATTCGCGGTAATCCGCGCCGAAAAACCACACGCACAAAAAAATTTCAAGGGCGACAAGCAGGGCAAGAAAGAGGGCGCAAACGCCTATTTTCAAGCGGTAATGTTTCACTTCGGTCCTCCTTTTCCGCCGATGAGGGCAAGTTTTTCCACGCGGGAGAGCCGTTTCAGGTGCCATTCGCGGCTCCTCGCCTCGTGTTCGGTGGGGTAACTTTCGCGGTAGACGATGCGCACGGGCAAGCGGGAGCGGGTATATTTGGCTCCCTTTCCCACGTTGTGGGCGGCCTCCCGCCTTTGGGGGTCGAGCGTAAAGCCCGTATAGAGGCTCCCGTCGGCGCACTCTGCGATGTAGACGAAATATTCCATAAAAAACGCCGCGCGGCGCGCGGCGGAATTTTTATTTTTCTTCGGGCGTCTGCGCTGTTTCTGCGGGGCTTGCGGGCGCGTCTGCGGGAGCCGTTTCCTCCCGTTTTGCACCCCCATCCGCACATTTCGGGGTCCCGTCCGCACCTTTTGCGCCCTCTTCCGCATCGGCGGAAGATGCCCCCGCTCCGGCGGAAGAAGCCCCCGCGTCGGCCGCGGCCGCCGTCTTGCCCGCGCGGCTCTTTTCGATGGCGCACACCGCAAAACTCGCGGCGGCAAAGGAGAGCACGGCCGCAATGACGGCGACGAGCAAAATGCTCACGCCCCCTTCCGTTTCCGCCTTTTGCATGTTGAAGCGCGCCTGCATGCCGCGTTCGTAGATGGCCTTCGTCACGGCGGTGAGTTCCGCCGCCGCGCCCGCAAGTTTGATGCGCTCCCCGTCGAGTTTTTGGGCAAAGGCGTCGTTTTTCCCGGCGGTCAGCGTCCCCGAAACCGCAACGCTTCCCCCGTCGCTGTCGGCAAGATAGTCGGCGCCCAACCATTGCAAAATGTTGGCGTTGCGCTCGATGAGTTCGGCAAGCCGCTGGGAGACGCTGGGCGCGGGCTGTTCCACGATGATGCTTCCTCCCTCTTCGTTGCGGGCGGGGGAGGTCGAAACGCTCGCAAGGGAGGCGGCGATGCCCGACGGGGCGGATCCGCCCGCAAGGGAGGCGGCCACGGTGCCGCCCGCCTCTTTCAGTTTTTCTATCTCCGTTTCGTTGCGGTTGTATTCCTTTCTCAGCGCCTTCGTGTAGGCGTCGAAATCGGCGGTATAGTAGTAACCGCCCGTCTCCAATTCCGTTTCCAGTTCTTTCTGCACGCTCTCGCCGTAGAGGGCATTGACGGAGGCGCGGAACTCTTTGAGGGATTTTTCGGTCTCCCCCACTTTGAGTTTATACGCGGCGTCGTAGGTCTTGATCCACTCGTCGTATTTGCCGAGGAGGGTTTTCCGCTCTTCGGCGAGGAAGTTGAGCCGTTCGGCGAAGGTGGCCTGTCCGAAGGTCTCTTCGGAGACGGCGTAGTCCACGCTGCCCGCTTCGGCGCGGATCTTGTCCACGGTGACCTGCGCAACGGCGCGGAAGAAGGCCTCGGCCTGCTCGTCGTCCTCGAAGTAGGCGCTCTTGGCCTTCACGGCATACCGTTGGGGGAGGAGGTCGTCCTCGTCCTCCACGGCGAGGATCTCGATGTCGTCGTCGCGGATCATCTTATCGATGTTGATTTTGCCCAAGCCCTCCGTTTTGACGACGTCCGTTAGGGCGGAGGCCGAGATCATGTTCTGGTAGAAGAAGGGCTCGCCGTCGGGGTAGACGCTTTCGGAACCCGTCGGGAACACGAGGTCGAACTCCATCGAATATTTGCGTTGGGCGGGGTTTACGGCGAAGTACACGATGAGCAAGGCGACGATCGTGACGACGGCGGTCATGCCCAAGACGTACCAGATGCGGCGGAGGATCATGCGGCAGATCTCGCCGAACGTCAATCCATCTTCGCGGGTGTCGTTATCCATAATTTACTCCCATTCACTCCGGTTTTTTTCTTATTATATCCTATTTGGAAATATCCGTCAATCATATCTTGCAAATCTCGCAAAAATTCCGTATCCCTCTCCCCCCGCGGCATAGTCCGCGGGCCTCTTCCGCAAACCGTGCACGGCGCTCTTTCGTACAAACGTTTACAGCCCCTCCAATTCGTCCAGCGTCAGCGAAAAGGCGGGGATGAAGTGCTCGAAAAAGTAATCCACGGCGCGCATGTTCATGCCGCAGAGGGCGTCTTTGATGGTCTTTTCGGCGTTGGTGAATTCGTTGTTGCCCGAGCGCAGTTCTTCGAGGCATTTGATGTAGGCGGAAAGTTTATCCGCCGCCTTCACAAAGCGGTATTCGGGGGCGGACTTATCGGGCGAGAGGTAGGGCGCGATCTCCCCGCGCAGTCCGTCGGGCAGGGTGCCCGCGATCTTCTCCACGGCGAGTTGTTCCAATTTTTCGTATTCGCCGTGGATGTTGGCGTTGAAATATTTGATGGGGGTGGGCAGATCGCCCGTCATCACCTCGCCCACCTCGTGGTAGAGGGCGTAAAAGACGGCCTTTTCGCAATCGACGGAGCCGCCGAACACGCTGTTTTCGATGGCGCAGAGGGCGTGGGCGAGCACGGCCACGGAGTGGGAATGCTCCATGATGTTCTCCTCGCGGGTGGAGCGCATGAGTTGCCAGCGCTTGATGAATTTCATCCTGTCGAGATAGGCGTAGAATTTTTCCATAGCACACCTCTTTTTTTCGATTATAGCACAAAAGTGTGCGAAAAACAATTTACTTTGCAAAAAAAGAGTGGTATAATCAAAGCACAATTTGAATATCCGTCGTGGGTGCCGCAAGGCTGAGATCATACCATTTGAATCGGACAAGGTAATACTTGAACGAAAGAACGAGATTTCGAGGAGAGAGTTTTTTCCGCCCGCAATTCATCGCGGGCGTTTTTATTGCTCTTTCCATAAGCGTCGCATCTCGTCGTCCCGCTTGCGGTTTCCCTCGGTCATTTACGATTTAGTAAACTCCCTTCGGGAAATCCGCGCGCTCCTCGACCTGCTCGCTTCTGAAAAGAGCGCCTCTACACGGCATATTCAAAACACATATTTACAGGAGGTTTTCTATGTTACTCAATTCCCTTTTGTCCGCCTACCAGAATTATTGGAAGGACGAATTGCCCGACGGCAGTATCAAGCACTACGACTATCCCGACATCTGGACGTCGTTTGCAAAGGACGGCCTCGCCACCGTGTTCCTGTGGGCGGCCGTGGCGCTCGCCGCCGTGCTCCTTGCCGTGGGGCTCTTCGTGTGGTTCAAACGTCAGGAAAAGTTCAAACGCTTCCTTACAACGGCCGTCGCCCTCGCCGTCGGCTTTTCCGTCGCCGTCATCGTCGCCATGCTCTCCCTCGAATTTATGGACATGGCGGAAAGCGGCACGGTGTTCGATCTCGTGCTCTACCCCACCGTCGTCTTGGGCGCGGTCGTCGTCTTGGGCGTCGCGGCGGTGTACGTCGCCTCCCTCTTCGGCGAAAAGACCAAAAAAATCGCGCTCATCTCCGCGGGCTCTGTGATGGGCGCGGCGGCCGTCGCTCTCCTCGTCTGCCTCGGCGTCTACCTCGCCTCGGGCGACGGCGAATACAACAACGAAGTCACCATCACCACGACGGAGAACGCCCTTCTCTACGTTTGCGCCGCCGTGCTCGTCGGCGCCTTCCTCTTCATCGCCCTCTTCTTCGGGCGGAAGGATAAAAAGGGCTTCGATTCCAAATCCGTCGCCTACGCCGCCATCTGCATCGCGATGAGTTTCGCCCTCTCCTATCTCACCCTCTTCGAAATGCCGCAGGGCGGGTCCGTGACCATCGCCTCCCTCCTGCCCCTCATGATCTATTCCTACATGTTCGGCGTAAAGAAGGGCGTGTTTGCGGGCTTCATCTACGGCATTTTGCAAGCCGTGCAAAATCCGTGGATCATCCACCCCGCGCAATTCCTTTTGGATTACCCCATCGCCTTTGCCTTCATCGGCGCGGCCGGGCTCTTTGCAAACGTCAAAAAATTGGAGAAGTTGCCGCAGGTGCAGTTCGCCCTCGGCGCCGTCGTCGCAAGCGTCCTGCGCTTTGCGAGCCACGTGCTCTCGGGCGTGTTCGCCTTCTCGGAGTACGCCTACACGCCTGCGGGCGAGCCCATGAACGTTTGGCTGTACAGCCTCGGCTATAACGCCTTCGTGTTTGTGGATATCGCCATCGTCATTGCGGTCGGCGTCATCGTGTTCAGTTCCAAAGCCTTCGTGCGCGAAGCGAGAAAATTCAACACCCCCATGCAAAAAGCCGCCCTCGTTGCGGAAACCGCGGACGGCGGAAATGCCGAATTTGAGAACGGCGGGAGGGCCGAAAACGGAGCCGCGGAAGGAGCCGCCGAGACATCCGCCGACGGGCAAAATCTGCCTTCCGGAACGGACAACGGATGACCTTTTGACGGGCTTTTAAAAAATTTTTTCCGCTTTTAACGCTCCCCGTTGCGCGGGGCGCAACAGCCGCTTGCGCGGTTGCCGCGCCCCGCGCAACGGGGAGCGTTTTTCGTTTGCCGCGGCTCTGCGTTGTCATATACTCACCTCTTACATAGATAGCGTAACACAAAAAAAT
>CANQAZ010000060.1 GCA_947589555.1 uncultured Clostridia bacterium
GTCATCGACCTCATGCCCGACCAATACGGCGTGAAGATGGGGGGCACGATGCGCCTCGGGGCCTATCCCTGCAAGGTGACGGGGGAACAGATGAAGGCGGCGTACGGCGCGGAACTCATCCGAGAACGCCACCGCCACCGCTTTGAATTCAACAACGATTACAGGACGGCGTTCGAGGAGAACGGCATGAAGATCGCGGGCGTCTCGCCCGACGGCTCCCTCGTCGAGGCGGTGGAGTACGGACGTAACGACTTTTTCATCGCCGTGCAATTCCATCCCGAATTCAAATCCCGTCCCAACGCCGCGCACCCGCTCTTCCGGGAATTTGTGCGTCACGCCGCGGCATTTATGGAGAAAATCAAATGAAAATCAACGAAAATTTTCTGAAATTGAAGGAAAATTACCTCTTTGCAGAGGTCGGCAGAAAGACGGCGGCCTACCGTGCCGCCCATCCCGGAAAGGAGGTCATCCGCCTCTCCATCGGCGATGTCACCCTGCCGCTCGCGCCCGCCGTTATCGCGGCGATGCACAAGGCGGTGGACGACATGGCGAAAAAGGAGACGTTCAAGGGCTACGGCCCCGACGCCACCTGCTACGGCTACGACGCCCTCCTCGACAGCATCCTTTCCAGTTACGCGCGCAAGGGCGTGCAACTCGGAAAGGGGGAGGTGTTCATCTCGGACGGCGCCAAGTCCGATTGCGGCAACATCCTCGATATCTTTTCGGCGGAGAACACCGTCCTCATCCCCGATCCCGTCTATCCCGCCTATTTCGACGTCAACGTCATGGCGGGGCGCAACATCGTATTTGCCGCGGCGACCGAGGAAAACGGCTTCCTGCCCATGCCCGATGAAAGCGTGAAGGCGGACATCATCTACATCTGCTCGCCCAACAATCCGACGGGCGCGGCGTACACCAAAACCCAACTCAAAGCGTGGGTGGACTACGCAAAGGAGCAAAACGCCGTCATCCTCTACGACGCGGCGTACGAATATTTCGTCACGGACGAAAGTCTCGCCCGCAGCATCTACCAAGTGGAGGGGGCGAAGGAAGTCGCCATCGAACTCTGTTCCTATTCCAAGACGGCGGGCTTTACGGGGGTGCGTTGCGGTTACACCGTGGTCCCGGAGGCTCTCGTGCGCGGCGGGGTGAGCCTCAACAGACTTTGGGCGCGTCGGCAGTCCACCAAATTCAACGGCACCTCTTACATCACGCAGATGGGGGCGGCGGCCGTCTTTACCGAAGAGGGCGAGCGGCAGATCGACGAAAACATCAACTATTATCGCAACAATGCAAAAATCATCACGTCTTGTCTTGACGGTTTGGGCGTATCCTATACGGGGGGCAAAAATTCGCCGTATATTTGGATGACGTGCCCGCACGGCATGACGAGTTGGGAGTTTTTCGATTATCTTCTCGAAAACGCGAACGTCGTGGGTACGCCGGGGAGCGGATTCGGAAACAACGGGGAGGGCTTCTTCCGCCTGACGGCGTTCGGCACGGAGGAGAACACCCGCGAGGCATGCGCGCGCATGACGGCGCTCCTCAAAAATTAACGGAGTCGGAGATATGGAAAATATAAGGGCCGCAGGCGTTCTTTGCCACATTTCCTCTTTGGCGGGGAAATACGGGATCGGCAACTTGCGGGACGCCGCGCGTTTTGCGCTCACGCTTTCGGCAAGCGGCGTAAAGTATTGGCAAATTTTACCTTTGGTGCAAACGGGCTACGGGGATTCTCCCTACCAGTCGGTCTCCTGCACGTCGGGCAATCCCTATTTTATCGACCTCGACGAATTGGGCCGCGCGGGGCTTCTGAAACAGCGGGAACTCAAAGAGATCCGCGCCCGCTATAAAAATGTCGCGCGCGTAGATTACGGCGCCCTCTACGAGGAGCGCTATCAAACGCTTCGGCTCGCTTTTTCCCGTTTTGCGTTCGATAACGAGGCTTTCCGCGCCTTTGTCAAAGAGGGAAAATTCGAGGATTACGCGCTGTTCATGACCGCTAAAACGGTCTACGGCGGCAGTTTTTGCGATTGGGACGAGCCCTTGAAGCGGCACGAACCCGACGCGCTCGAAAAACTGCGCACCGAATACCACGAAGAATATCTTTTCTGGCAATTTTTGCAATATACCTTCCGGTCGCAGTGGGAGGAATTTCACAAGGGTTGTCTCGCGGCGGGCGTCCGTCTCATCGGCGACATCCCGCTCTACGTCGCCTACGACAGCGCGGACGTCTGGGCCGATCCCTTCCTTTTCAAATTGGACGGCGATTTGAAGCCCACCCAAGTCGCGGGGGTCCCGCCCGACTATTTCTCGGCGACGGGCCAACTCTGGGGCAATCCCGTTTACGATTGGGCGGAGCATGAAAAGAGGGGCTTCGCGTGGTGGACGGAGCGGCTCAAAACCGCGCTTTCCACCTTCGATCTCGTCCGTATCGACCATTTCCGCGGCATCGACCGCTATTACGAGATCCCCGCGGGCGCGGCCGACGCAACGGGCGGCCGCTGGTCGGATGGCCCCAAAGACGGGCTGTTTGCGGGGCTGGGCGAGGAGAAAAACCGCATCATCGCGGAAGATCTCGGCATCATCGACGACGGCGTGCGCGCGCTTTTGAAGAGGACGGGCTTCCCGGGCATGAAGGTGCTCCTTTTCGCCTTTGACGGCAATCCGGAAAATCCCTTCCTTCCCGCAAACATCGGGCGTAACAGCGTGGTCTACACGGGCACGCACGATAACGACACCGTGCGCGGCTATGCCGATTCGTTGACGGCGGAAGAGGTCCTGCTCCTCCGTTCCCGCGTGGCGCAGGCGCTCGGCGGGGCAAAAATCTCCCTCAAACTCGATGCGCAGGGCAAAAACCTGCCCGAAGCGCTCATCCGTCTCGCGCTCTCGTCCGAAGCCGAACTCGCCGTCGTCCCCGTGCAGGATATCCTCAATCTCGGCGACGCGTCCCGCATGAATTTCCCGGGGCGAAGCGAGGGAAATTGGCAATTCCGTCTTTCCCGCGAACTTTCGCGCGGAAAACTGCGGAAATTCAAAAAATGGATAAAAAAATATAGGAGGTAATATTATGGCAAAAGAAAAGAAGGGGTTCTTCAAGGAATTCAAAGCGTTCATCATGCGGGGCAACATCATCGATATGGCCGTAGGCGTCATCATCGGCGGCGCGTTCAGCGCAATCGTCACGGCGCTCACCAATCAGATATTGATGCCCATTATCAACGCCTTCCTGTTCCTCATCACGGGCGCACAGGGCCTTGAAAACGTCTACACCTATCTGCATCAGGCGCAACTGACCGACGAAACGGGCGCAGTGGTGATCGATGCGGTAACGGGCAAACCTGCGATCGACCTTGCAAATTCGATCTACATTGATTGGGGCGCCTTTATCACCGCTATCATCAACTTCCTGCTCATCGCGCTTGTGCTGTTCTTGATCGTCAAGATCATCAACAAGGTGCACGAGAAGTCCGATGCGTTCAAAGCGCAGTACGACCCGCTCACGAAGGACGAAGTGAAGGCGCTCCGCAAAGAGGGCAAGGGCCGCGAAGAGATCCTTTCCGTTGCGGCGGAAAAGAAGGCCAAGATGGATGCCGAAGCCGCTGAAGCGGCCGCCAACGCACCCGCTCCCGCCCCCACGACGGAAGAACTGCTCGCCGAGATCCGCGATCTGCTCAAAGCACAACAAAACGCGGAAAAACAGGAATAACGGCAACAAAAAAGAAAGCGGCGGGCCCGTGTCCGCCGTTTTTCATGCCCTTTTTCGCCCGATTTCCGTCCGCCGCGCCCGTCCCGCGCCCGATTTCCGTCCGCCGCGCCCGTCCCGCGCCCTGTCCCGCGGCGCCTGCAATCACCCATTTTCCGCCCGTGCAATACAATAATTTGTATGCGCATCACATTTGTCACGGGGGGAAGCCTCTCCGCCTACGCGGAAAAATTCGCGTCCGCGCGCACGGACGTCGTCCTCTGCTCCTTTCAGGGGCTGGGGGAGGTGAGTTACGAGCGCGAACTGAAAGGGGAAACCGGCCTCTTCGAGGACGTCGCGTTGCTGTCGCGGGAGGGGCAGAACGTGGTCGTCTGCGGTTGTTATACGGATGCGCGCGGCATACGGCGCAAATCGGCGGTCGTGGCGGAGCGTGGGCGCATTTTGGGGGTCTCCGACATGGTCAACCGCATCGACGGGGGAGAGTACCGCGGCGGGGCGGGCATCAAAATTTACGATACTTCGGTGGGGAAACTCGGGGTCGTCGTCGCCGAGGATCTCTACTTCCCGCAGGTGATGCAAACGCTGTCCGTCTGCGGCGCGGAGGTGGCGCTCTGCCCGTTCGAGGAGACAAACGAAAGCCTCGAACAGACGCTGATGCGTGCCGAGGCCTTTTTTTACGGGATCCCCGTGTGTGTCTGCGCGTTCGGGTTTGCCGAAGCCGCCGACATCGCGGGCAAACTTTGTTTTTCTTCCCCCGAGAGCCCTTGCCTGTACGATTTGGAGCGCGAACAGGAGTATCATCTCGTGGAGATCCGCCAGCGCGGATTTTATCGGCGGAAAAAGAGCGGTTTTTAGGCTTTTTGACGGCTCTTTCTTCCTAAGCGCCGCATCTCATCGCCGCGCTTGCGTTTTTTCGCCGCCGCGCCCTCGTTTTTCCGCGCCGCGCGTTTCTTTTTCCCTTCCGCGCGGCCGTTTTTCCGTTTTTTCTTATTTGATCACCCTTGCGCAAGCGATGGCGAGGGCTCCGGGCCCGATGTGGCAGGAGACGGAGAGGGAGAGGGGATCGATGAAGGCGACGGGCGTCCCGGGGAACACGGCCTTGATCTCCTCGGCAAAGGCGTGCGCCTCGCCGTCGTTCGCGGTATGGGCAACGGAGATCTGCATTTCGCCGTTTTGGGCCAGCGTCTGAAATCTCGTTTCAAAGTCGTGCTTCATGGCGGCGAGCATCGTCTCTTTGGCCTGGCGCATGGTCTGCACTTTGCGGAAGGCGTCCAACTTTTCGCCCTGGATCTGCAACACGGGCTTGATGCGGAAGAGGGTGCCGATGAGCGCGGCGGCGGGGGTGAGTCTCCCGCCCTTTTTCAGGTATTTCAGCGTTTCGAGGGAGATGTAAATACTGCTGTCGAACTTGGTTTTGAGCAGAACGTCCTTGATCTCCGCGGCGCTCATGCCCTTTTTGGCGAGGGCGATGGCGTCATACACGCTCTGTTTTTGGGTGACGGAGATACGCTGGTTGTCCACCACCTGCACCCTGCCGCCGTAGTCCTTTGCAAGGCTCTCGGCGGTGTGGCAACTCTCGGAAAGCCCGCTCGACATGGGGATGTGCACGATCTCGCTTCCGTCCTTCAACAGCGTGTCCCACAGTTCGGTCACGTTGCCCACGGCGGGTTGCGAGGTCGAAACGTTCGCTTCGCCCTTCAAATGCTCGTAAAATCCTTCTTGGGTGAGGGTAATATCCTCAAAGTACTCGTTGCCGTCGATCAAAAAGGGCATCGGGATGACGGAGATTCCCAGTTTCTCCGCTTCCGCCTGGGTGATGCCGCTGTTTGAATCGGTGACGATCTTGACGTTTGCCATTTCATCCTCTCCGTTCATTTTGTTTACTTATGGAACAAAAATTATTATAAAGGATTTTTTGTGTGCTGTCAAGCAAAAGAAGGGAAAAAATGGGGCCTTATCCCGCCGATCATTGACAAAAATCGCGCAAGCGGATATAATGGAGGGGATAGAGGAGAAAATATGTATCGCATCATCAAAAAGGAAGGGCTCAACGATACGGTCGTCCGCATGCGGGTGGAGGCCCCCCTCGTCGCCAAAAAGGCGCTTGCGGGGCAATTCGTCATCGTGCGCGCCGACGAAAACGGCGAGCGCATCCCTCTCACCGTCGCGGGTTGCGACCCTTCGTCGGGCGGGGTGGACGTCATCTTTCAGGTCGTCGGCGGGGCTACAATGTCCCTTGCCGCCAAAGGGGAGGGGGAGTTTCTCGCCGGGTTCACGGGCCCCCTCGGCACGCCCACCGCGTTGGAGGGCGTCAAAAAGGCGGCCGTCATCGGGGGCGGGGTGGGTTGCGCCATCGCCCTGCCCATCGCGCGCCGCTTGCGGGAACTGGGCGCGGAGGTCACCTCCGTCGTGGGCTTCCGCAGCCGCGGGCTCGTCATTTTGGAGGAGGAATTCCGCTCTTACAGCGACCGCTTCTTCCTCATGACGGACGACGGGAGTTACGGCGAAAAGGGCAACGTCTGCCTTCCCCTCAATCGCCTCTTGGAGGCGGGGGAGCGCTTCGACACCGTGTTCGCCGTCGGCCCCCTCGTCATGATGAAGTTCGTCGCTCTCGCCACCAAGCCCTACGCCGTCAAGACGGTCGCAAGCATGAATCCCATCATGATCGACGGCACGGGCATGTGCGGCTGTTGCCGGGTGACGGTGGGGGGAGAGACCAAATTCGCCTGCGTGGACGGGCCCGACTTCGACGCCCATCTCGTCGATTTCGACGAGGCGATGCGCCGCAACCGCACCTATCTGCCCTTCGAGGCGGCCGCGCGCGAACGCCATTGCAATCTCTATAAAAAAGGAGGGGGACAATGAAGTACGATCCGAGCCCCAAAAAGCGGGAAATGCCGACGGCTCTGCCGGAGGAGAGGTGCAAACATTTCGGGGAAGTCGCCCTCGGCTATTCGGCGGAGGACGCCCTCGCGGAGGCCCGCCGCTGTTTGGGCTGTAAAAACCGCCCGTGCGTCTCCGGCTGTCCCGTCGGGGTGCCCATTCCCGAATTCATCGCCCTCATTGCGGAGGGCAAATTCGAGGAAGCCTATCTCAAAATTTCGGAAGCGTCCTCCCTTCCCGCCGTGTGCGGCAGGGTGTGCCCGCAGGAGCGGCAGTGCGAAAAACTGTGCACGCGGGGGATCAAGGGGGAGGCCGTCGGCATCGGTCGGCTCGAACGCTTCGCCGCCGATCTCCACCTCGCGGCGGGGGAGAAAGAGCCCGCCCCGTGCGCGCCCCCCGGCGGCCGCAAGGTCGCGGTGGTGGGCTCGGGCCCCGCGGGGCTTTCCTGCGCGGGCGAACTCAACCGCCTCGGTTACGCGGTCACGGTGTACGAGGCGTTGCACGTCGCGGGCGGGGTGCTCGTGTACGGCATTCCCGAATTCCGCCTGCCCAAGCGCATCGTACGGGCGGAAGTGGAGGGGCTCCGCAGGCGGG
>CANQAZ010000061.1 GCA_947589555.1 uncultured Clostridia bacterium
CCCGCTTTCACGGTGATGACGGTATCTTCGTTTCCCGCGGCTTTGAACGTGACGGTCACGGTCCTGTCTTCTCCGCAAGCGCAGAGGGCGCCCGCGGCCAACACACCGAGGCAAAGCGCGGAAAGGAACAACAATACTTTATTTTTCCGTTTCATGGTTTATCTCCTTCTTTTTGCAGAAAAGATTTGTTTTAGATGACATATTCTGAAATCCCTTGAATAAAGGAAACGTACTTAACATCGCCGGAAAAGGATGCTCCGTCCAACGCCGAGTTGATTGAGCCGGAAGTGGCTTCGGCAAATTTTTTGGCGGGATCCTCTTCAATTAACGAATTGGGCAATGCCCGAATTCCCGTTCCTTCGCCGGGCAACGCGGTTTGATAATTCTCGTTGTAATATGTTTGCAATATTACCGAAGCGACGCTTCCGTCATAGGTTACCATTTCGTTTCTTTCTGCCGAATCGTGATCCCTAATCCATTCTTGTATATAAAAGGTAACGGAGTAGTAATCGGGATTGTAACCGGGGACGTATTTGGGGTCTCGATCTCCAAGTATATATTCATGAACATTTCCCGTAAGCCCATATAATTGTAAGCCCTTCTTGAATCCGTTCAAATAGTCCACGCCGTCTTCATCTACGTAATAGAAAACGACGAAATTAGCAATATCGGGGGTCAACGTTTCGGCCGCGATCGATTTGGCATGGTTTTTTCCCAAAGCGTAATAATCCTGCGTCTCATAAATGATGCCGAAGTTTGGATAATTTTGGTTTGGCCTTCCTATTACAATAATAAATATCCCGGCCCTGGCCACTTCCCAAAGGACGTCGGCTATCGCATCGGCGTCGATCGGGGCGACAATAAGGATTTGACAGGTGCCTATCATGCCTTCCAGTTCGGATGCTTGTTGAGGCGCATCCAACATGAAAGTTGTGATCCAGTCGGCTTCTTTTCCGTATTCGTTGACAAGATAATCAACCATCCGCCCAAAAAAGTCAGTATTCGGGACGGAGATGCCGATTTTGACCGGCTCCTCTTCGCCGACGGCCGCGGAGGCGGTGTTGCGGTTCGCGCCGGCAAAGCCGAGCAGGGCCGACAGCCCCAAAATGGCGGCAAGTAGCACGGTTACAACCTTTGTTTTGCATTGTTTCATAAAAACGTCCTCCTTTTTTCTATTATATTACAAATTTTATCACATCGGGAGAGGGGTGTCAAGAAAAATACGGCAAAAAGTGCATTTTTTTCAGAATATACATTCGCGGAAAATGCAAAATCGGACAAAACACGACTTTGTTCCGAATAAAAAGCAAAAATCCGATTTTTCGTTTCAGAAATAATGAATAAACACATTGCATATTTACTTTCTTCTCTTTTTTTTCATAAAAAATAGACAAACGCGGGCGGGCGTGATATAATAGGATAAATTCTTGCCTTTAAGGAGAACGGAGGAAGTATGGATCCCAAGTATCTCAACCTGCTTACGATCATCGTGATGTTTGCGGTGGTGTTGGGGTTAGGCGCGGCGGCGCTCAATTTCTACCTCACCAAAAAATTGAAAGAGGGGAACGAGCGCATGCAACAGATCGCGGCCAAGATCCGCGAGGGCGCAAACGCATTCATTTTTTATGAATACAAAATTGTCGCCATCATTGCGGCGTGCGTCGCCGTCGTCCTCGGCCTTTTCATCGCGTGGGAGGCCGGCGTTGCCTTCGTCATCGGCGCGGTGATGTCCGCCACGGCGGGCTTCATCGGCATGAAGATCGCGACTTACGCCAACGTGCGCGTCACCAACGCCGCCAACGAGAGCCGCAACATCGGCAAAACGCTCAAAGTTGCCTTCCGCGGCGGTTCGGTCATGGGGCTGTGCGTCGCGGGGTTTGCGCTTCTCGGCGCCATCATCGTCTATTGCTGTTTCGGCTGGGCGGAGGGCATGATCAACGTGAACGGCGCCACGGCCGCCGAAGTCGTTGTGGAAAACGTCAATCCCATCACACAGCAGAGTTATAACCTCTCCATCATCCTTTCGGGCTACGCCCTCGGGTGCTCCATCATCGCCCTCTTCAACCGCGTGGGCGGCGGCATCTACACGAAGGCGGCCGATATGGGCGCCGACCTCGTCGGCAAGACGGAAGCGCACATCCCCGAGGACGATCCCCGCAACCCCGCCACCATCGCCGACAACGTGGGCGACAACGTGGGGGACGTCGCGGGCTTGGGGGCCGACCTTCTCGAAAGTTACATCGGCGCCATCATGGCTACCGTCATTCTCGCCATCGAACTTTTCGTACATTCCGCGGTCGCGTTGCCCGCGAGCCTGTTGCAGAGGATGGTGCTCTTCCCCATTCTGTTTGCGGGCATCGGGCTCATCGGGTGCGTCATCGGCATCTTCTATCCCTTGCTCAAACCCAAACTTTCGGATAATCCCCATCTCGAACTCAACCTCGCCACGTGGATCTCGGCGGGGGTCACCCTTGTCGGCGGATGCCTTCTCTCCGTCTTTTTGTTCCGTGAGGAAACGTCGGAAATGCTCAAAGCGGCAAAACTTTCCATCGGCGCCGTCACCCCGTGGGTGTGCGCGGCGGTAGGGGTCGTTGCGGGCATCCTTATCGGCATCGTTTCCGAATATTACACGAGTTACGATTATAAGCCCACGCGGCGTATCGCCTCGGCCAGCAAGGAGGGCGCGGCGCTCACCATCACGCAGGGCATGGCAACGGGCATGATCTCGTGCATGCTTCCCGTCGTCATTCTGGGCGTTGCCATCTTTGCGAGTTTCGCCCTCGGCGGCATGTTCGGCGTCGGTTGCGGCGCGGTGGGCATGCTCTCCTTTGTGGCGGCCACCGTCTCCGTGGATACCTACGGGCCCATCTCCGATAACGCGGGCGGCATTGCCGAAATGAGCGGCCTCGACGAGGACGTGCGCGCCATCACCGATAAATTGGATAGCGTCGGCAACACGACGGCCGCCATCGGCAAGGGCTTTGCGATCGGCTCGGCGGCGCTTGCCACCCTCTCCATGATGTCGAGTTACCTCTACGCGGCGGGCGAGGGCTTCATGCAGAGCGGCGCCGATCTTCTCCTCAACATCATCCGCGGCGACGTCATCGTCGGCGCCATTTTGGGCGCGGCCATTCCCTTCCTCTTCTCGGGCATGCTCATCAACGCCGTTGCCAAAGCGGCGCGCAAGATGGTGGATGAAGTCCGCCGCCAGTTCCGCGATAATCCCAAAATTCTGACGGGCGAGGAGGACCCCGACAGCAAGCAGTGCATCACCATCTCCTCGCAGGGCGCCCTCAAACAGATGATCGTTCCCGCCGTGGTCGCCATCGCCATCCCCGTCGTGTGCGGGTTCATCTTCGGCGCGGGCTTCGTGGGCGGCATCCTCATCGGCGCGACCCTCTCGGCCATCATGCTCGCCATCTACACGGGCAATGCGGGCGGCGCGTGGGATAACGCCAAAAAGTACATCGAATCGGGCGGCGTGGAGAACGTCAAAAAGGGCGCAGAGGGCTACGACGCCGTGCACGATGCGGCCGTCGTCGGCGATACCGTCGGCGATCCCCTCAAAGATACCGTCGGACCCTCCCTCGATATCCTCATCAAGATCATGTCCACCGTTTCGCTCGTCTGCGTGGTGGTGTTCAGCGAATTCAACCTCATGAACGCCATTCCCGGGCTTGCGAATATATTCGGAGCATAAACGGAATGCGGGGCGGCGGCCTGCGGGCCGCCGTTTTGCTGTATCGCGGAGAAAAAATGGATCTTTCGGAAGCCCTCTATCAAAGCGCCCTTGCCGCAAGCAAGCGCCCCCTCGACGGCGCCGCATTTGCGCGCACGGGTTCCCGCCTCGCCTTCGAGGAGGTCTATTTTGCGCGCAGAAAATGTCTTTCCGCGGCGGCCGTCCTTGCGCTGACGCGGGGAGGGGAGTGGCTCGCGGCGGCGCGCGAAGGGATGGAAACCATTCTTTCCGAGCCCACTTGGGTGCACCCCGCGCACGGGGAGGAACTCGACCTCTTCGCCGCCGAAACGGGATTTTTGCTCGCGGAGACCGCCTCCCTTCTCCCCCTCGGGCGGGAGGAGCGGGCGCGCGTCTTCGGGGAGGTAAACCGCCGCGTGATCGGGCCCTTCTGCTCCCGCACCTATTGGTGGGAGGAGGGGAAAAATAACTGGACGGCAGTGTGCCTCGGGAACGTCGCGGGGGCCATGCGGTATGCGGACGGCGGGGCGCTTGCGGCGCAACGGGAGCGCATCAAGACGGGGCTCTTGCGCTATTTGGAGGGCTTCCCCGCGGACGGCTGGTGCGCCGAGGGGCTGGAATATTGGAATTTCGGCTTCGGTGCCTTCGTGCGCTTTTCCGAAATGCTCTTTCCCGAGTTGCTCGATCATCCCGCGGTGCGCGAGATCGCAAAATATCCTCATCGTTGCTTTCTTGCGGGGAACGTGACGGCGAGTTTCGGCGATTGCCCCGCGGAGGGCAGGGCGGACGTCGGCCTTGTCAACTTTCTTTCGGCGCGCTACGGCCTCCC
Source organism: uncultured Clostridia bacterium (assembly GCA_947589555.1). Lineage (GTDB taxonomy): Bacteria > Bacillota > Clostridia > Christensenellales > Borkfalkiaceae > Gallimonas. The sequence continues at coordinate 4,527 of CANQAZ010000061.1, forward strand.
TCTTTTGCCCGCGGGGCAGACGGAGGTCCGCACGGCAAATTGCGCGTGGTTGCCCTTTTCGCGGACTCTGCGCGACGGAGTGCGGGTCTCGGAGGGTTCGGTGCGGGAGGAGGGGCTCTTTTGCGGCGGACAGATCTTTGTCGGTCATCGGGCGGCCTACTCCTACGCCGTCAAGGCGGGGCACAACGGCGAGGAGCACAACCACAACGATGTCGGCTCCTTCCTCCTCGCAACGGAGGCGGGGCAGATCCTCGCCGACCTCGGCCAGCCCCTCTACGACCGCGATTATTTTTCCCCGCGGCGCTACGAAAATTTGGCGGCCTCCTCTCTCGGCCACAGCGTGCCCGTCGTCAACGGCGGGGGACAGTGCGCGGGGCGGGAGCACGGCGGGACCCTCTCGGCGGACGGGCGGCGGGCGGAGTTTGCGGGCGCCTACGAAAATTGCAAAAAAATGGTGCGCACCTTCGACTTCGGCGAAACTTCGGCGGCCGTCGCGGACGAATTTTCGGCGGAGGACGCCGTGACGGAGCGCTTCGTTTTGTTGAAAGAGCCGTCGCGGTGCGGGGCGCGCATTTTTTCGCGGGAGGGGCTCGTCCCGCGGGTAAAAAAGGAGTTCTTTTTTGCGCATAACGGCCAAAAAACGCCCGTTTTTTTGATGGATTTCGAGGTCCCGAAGGGACGGACATTCGCTTCGTTCTGCATGGAATTGGAAAAATAAAAGGCTATTTTACGGTAAAAAAGGAAGAAAAAATGAGATTTGTGGACGGATTGTTGGTTGCGGCGTTTTTGTTTTTTGTGGGAAGCGTGGGAGGCTGGTGCCTCGAAGTGCTGTACCGCCGCTTTTTCTCGGCGAAAAAGTGGATCAACCCGGGCTTTCTGACCGGCCCCTGCCTGCCCCTGTACGGCTTCGGGGTGGCGGGGCTCTTCGGCATTTCGCGCATCCCCCTCGATACGGGCTACGCGTGGCTCGACGCCCTGCTTCTCATCCTCATCATGGGCGTCACGATGACGCTCATCGAGTACATCGCGGGGCTCATCTTCATCAAGGGAATGAAGATCAAACTCTGGGATTATTCCAACCGGTGGGGGAACATTCAGGGTATTGTCTGCCCGCTGTTCTCCTTCCTGTGGCTCCTCGTTTCGGCGGGATTTTATTTCCTCATGGCCAAGCCCGTGCTCGATGCGGTCGTGTGGTTCGTGAGCAACCTCGAATTTGCCTTCGTCGTGGGCGTATTCTTCGGCGTGTTCTTCGTCGATCTCGGCCACTCCCTCCGCCTTGCGGTGCGCATCAAGACGTTTGCCGAGGAGAGCGGGATCGTCATTCGCTACGAAAAACTCAAAGAGACGCTGCGCGAAAAAAAGGAGGAGGCAAAAGAGAAGGCGAGGTTCTTGTTCCCGCTCGAAAAATTTGCCGAATTCAAGAAGGACCTCGCCGCCGCAAAGGAAAAATTCGCGGCCCGCAAGGCAACAAAAAAGGAGCCGCACGGCAAAGAGTGACTCCTGCTTGAAAAGAAAAGGAGAACGCGCCCGCCGTACGGCGGGCGCGTTCAAAAAAGAGGAAAACTATTACAGGATGTTCTACATGACGACGATATCTTTCTCGCGGAATTTCTCTTTGAGGTCGGCGGGGAAATTATCGTCGGTGATGAGCACGTCGATATCTTCGAGGCGTGCAAAGGAATAGGGCATGATCTTGCCGATCTTGGAACTGTCGAGCATCATGTACATGGATTTTGCCTTTTTGCGCGCCATCTTCAAGAGGTCGGCCTCCACCATCGAGCCGCAGGAGAATCCGTTTTCCAGCGTGAACGCCGAAGCGGAGATGATGGCAAGTTCGAAGTTGGTGGTCTCGAAGTAGGCTTTGGCGACGGGGGAGGCGGTGGAAAGATTATCTTTGAGCACCTGCCCGCCGAGCACCGTCACGTCCACGTTCTTCTTTTGCGCAAGTTCGATGGCCACGGCAAGCCCGTTGGTGAAAACGTGCACGTTGATATCGGGCAACTCTTTGGCAAAGGAGAGCGCCGTCGTGCCGCCGTCCATAAAGAGGGAGGTGTTCTCGGTGATGAGGCTCGCCGCCTTTTGCGCGATCTTGATTTTTTCGTCGGTGTGGATGGCGGTCTTTTTCACGTAGGGCTCGCCCGAGACCTTCTGCACCTCTTTCACGGACATGGCGCCGCCGCGGACGCGGATGATGCGGCCCTGCTGTTCGAGTTGAAAGAGATCGCGCCGAAGCGTCATCTGCGAAACGTTGGGGAAAAATCCGTCGAGTTGTTCGAGGGTGAGTTTGCCGCGCTTATCGAGGAGTTCGGCAATTTCTTCGATCCTGTCTCTTTTCATATCATTCCTCTCCTTGTAGATTTTCCGATTCTTCTTGTGCGAGATTTTAACACATTTTTTCTGTTTTGGCAAGTGTTTTTACACAAAAAACTTCATATATTTTTATAAAACCTCAATTGAAAAAGTAAAATCCATATAGAGCAGAAAGACAACCGAGGATAGAAGTTAGTTGTGCAAAAAGAA
>CANQAZ010000062.1 GCA_947589555.1 uncultured Clostridia bacterium
GGAGACGAGGGTGCCGAGCCCCACCTTGACGCCGTGGAGGGGGATCCTTTCGCCGCGGCGCAAAAAGTCCATTTCGAGGAAGTGGCTGATATGGTGCTCCGCGCCCGAGGCGGGACGGGAATTGCCCGCCACGACCATTGCATAGCCCGAGACGAGAAGGGCGTCCATGAGCCGCTCTATGCCCTCCCGTTCGCCGCGGACGAGGGCGGGAATGCTGTCGGTGCACGCGCGGAGGGCCCCGTACATGAGGGAGGCCGCCTCCTCGTTGTACTCTTCGCCCGTGAGGTAGGAGGAAATGCGCCAATCGGTGAGACAACAATATTTGGCGAGGATGTCCCCCACGCCCGCGCCCACCATGATGCGGGGCGCAGAAGAAAGGACGGAATAATCGATGAGCACGTCGCTTACCACCTGCGAGGGGCGCGTCACCTTGAAGCCGCCCTCGATGAGGGGGGTAACGCCCGATGTAAAGCCGTCCATCGAGGGGGCCGTCGCAAAGACGCCGCTCGGCTTATGGAGAAGGTACCCCGCCCGCTTGGCGATATCGTTGAGGGTGCCGGAGCCCACTGCGAGGAGATAATCGGCCCCGTCTGCCGCCGCGCAGGCGGCTTCCACCGTCTTTTCGTCGGCGACGGGCTCCGCCTCGGGGTAGGAGAACTCCGCGGCTTCTCCCCCCTTTTTGATGAGGGAGACGATACCTTCCGAGATGGGATAGGTGTTTGCGTCGGTGAGAACGAGCACGCGCTTCCCCTTTACCCTTTGAGCAAAGACGGGAAAGCCGCCGGCCGCCGTCTCCACATTGACGCCGAATTTTTGGGATAGAGATTGGATGTTCATAGACATGAGAAAGCGCCCGACGGAGCGTCGGGCGCGCACTTTTTTTATTTTTTGACGCGCGCGAGGAGCGCTTCCACGTCCCCTTTCGCCTTCTCCATTTCGGCGGCGGCCGCCGCCTCGTCCTTCGCCCGCACCGAGTAGTAAATTTTCAGTTTGGGCTCCGTGCCGCTCGGGCGCACGCAGATGAAACTGCCCCCTTCGAGTTCATAGTACACACAGTTGCACTTGGGGATGCCGAGTTTGCTCTGCTTACCGTCCGCCGCCGTGCGCACGTCTTTGGAGTAATCGCGGACGGCCTCCACCTTGAAGGAGCCGAATTTTTCCGCTTCCACCGTCTTTAACGCGTCCACAACGGCGTTCATCTCCTTCATCGCATTGAGCCCCGAATATTGGATGGAGACGTTTTTATCGAGCACGTAGCCGTATTCCGCGTAAATTTCGTTGAGCCTCCCCCACACCGTCTTGCCGATGTAGGTGTAGTAACACACCATTTCGGCGCAGAGCATGGAGGCGACCACCGCGTCCTTGTCGCGCGCGTGGGTGCCGCGGAGATACCCGCAACTCTCCTCGAAGCCGAACACGAAGGTGTGCGAGCCGTCCTTCTCCCACTCCTTGATCTTTTCGCCGATGAATTTGAAGCCGACGGGCGTTTCGAAGAGGGCGACGCCGAATTTTTCGCAGATGGCCCTCGCCATGCCCGTGGAGACGAAACTCTTGACGACGGCCGCATTCTCCGGCAGGGCGTTTTCCTCCTTCAAGCGGGTGAGGATGTAGTCGAGGAGCAGGATCCCGACTTGATTGCCCGAGAGCGCGACGAATTCCCCTTCGCCGTTCTTCACCGCAACGCCGAGGCGGTCGCTGTCGGGATCGGTGCCGAACACTACGTCGGCATTGATTTTACCGGCGAGGGCAATGCCCATCGAAAGCGTCTCTTTGAATTCGGGATTGGGCACTTTGACGGTGGAAAATTCGGTATCCTTTGTCGTCTGTTCCTCGACGACGGTCACGTTGATGCCCAGCCTTTTGAGGATGCGCATGACGGGCACGTATCCGGAGCCGTGCACGGGGGTGTAGACGAGTTTTAAGTCCTTCCCGCACTTTTGCACCGCCTCGTCCGACAGGGTGAGTTTGGAGAGCGCGGCGATGTAAGTATCGTCCACTTCCGCGGGCACGGGCACGATGAGGGGGCTGTTCTCCTCCCCTTCCACGCCGAGATAATCGGTGATCTCGTTGATATATTTGACGACGACGGCCGTGGCCTCGGGGGACATCTGTGCGCCGTCCGCCCCGTAAACTTTGTAGCCGTTGTATTCCTTCGGATTGTGGGAGGCCGTGATCATGACCCCCGCGACGGTGCGGAGATAGCGCACCGCATAGGAGAGCATGGGCACGGGGTGCACGTCGGCGAAGAGATAGGCCTTGATGCCGTTCTTCGCGAGCACTGCCGCCGTCTTTTCGGCGAACAGGCGGGAACCCCTGCGGGTATCGTAGGAAATGACGACGCCGCGCGCTTGGTCCTCCGCGGGGAGGGTCTTGATATACTGCGCAAGCCCCTGCGTGGCGCGCATGACGGTGTAGACGTTCATCATGTTCATGCCGCACCCGATGATGCCGCGCATGCCGGCGGTGCCGAATTCGAGTTCTCCGCCGAAGCGGTATTCCTTCTCTTTCTCGTCGCCCGCGATGGCCCTCAACTCGGCCTTGCACTTCTCCGGCAGGCGGGGATCCGCCAGCCATGCCTCATACAGCGCTTGATAGTCCATCTGATCTCCTTCCGGCGCAGGGAGCGCCGCTTACCCTCTTATTTTATTCTTCGAGGTCCTCGGGTTTCTCCTCTTTCCCGACGATCCTGTTCAGCGAAACGAAATACTTCTTATCCCCGTTGTGATAGTAATGCACGAACTGCAAACTCAACAGGAAGATATAACTGAGCGGAACGGTGATGAACAGGGCGCTCCCCACCGTGGCGATGGCGCCCACAACGTTGACGATGAGAATGACGTACACCGCCGAAAGAAAACTCGCATAGCGCGCCAAAAAGCCCTTTTTGCCGGCCAAACTCTCCCCGAACGCCCGTCCGACCTTTTTCCCGTCCGCGATGATGCCGGGCATCCAGCCCGAAATGAGGGTCATTTTGAGGGCTTCGAGGCAGACGACGGCGGTGAGCGCGAGCGAGATCGCAATGACTATCGTAAGGAATCCCCACGAGGGCAAAAAGGAGGGCGCGTAGAAGAACAAAAACCAGCACGCGGCGAGCATGGCGGCGTCATACACAAAGCAGACGGGCACATAGATGATCTGGTAGAGCGCGGCCTTGCCGACGTCGCGGAAATAGGACTGCGCAAAGGTGGTGCGGGAGTAGGTCGCCATTCTGTCGTTGAGGGTCCCGCCGATCGCAAACACTGCGAGGCCGTTGACAAAGCGGGAGACGAGGTAGAGCAGGGCAAGTCCCACGATGCACCCCGCGATCTCCCCGCTGTTGACCGCGATGAGTTGCAAAAGAGCGGCGGAAGCGGCCGCGAATTCCCCCTGAAAGTTCTGCAAGGTGACCGTATCGCCCGTAAAGATGGCGTGCAGAAAGCCCGTGCAGAGGCTCTTGATGGCCCCCGCCTCCGCGCTCTCCGTAATATCGGCGAGCCCGTACCGCAGGATGACATAGCCGAGGCTGAAAAAGATGACGGCCGTAACGAGGCGGTAGAGCAACAACTTGAAAACGGCCGAAAAATTGTCAATGGAAATGCTTATGGCATGGCGGAATCTCATTTTACAACTCCCTGTAACTTTTGATGACGTCCTCGCGGTCCAATTTATCGGTATAGAAGTAGACCGTCTCCATGCGCACGCCGAAGGACAGGAAGAGAGCGGCGAAGAGCGGAACGGAAACGAGGCGGAAGACGAACCCGGGCGCAAAGGAAAGCCCCGCTACGAGGACGACGAGCGCCCCGAAGGACACGGCCAACGAAAGGATCAACTTCTGCCGCACCTTCATCACGAGGCGGTAGGAATAGAGGAAGGAATCGTAAAAACCGAAGCCCGTGATCTGCTTGCAGGGGAGCCACAGGTAGAAGATCGAGGAAAGATAGAGCAAAACGTACCCTCCCCCGATGACGAGGATGCAGTAAAGCACATAGACGAGGGCGGCGACGCGGATCTGCGCCACGACGAAGAGAAGAGCGGCCAAAACGACCGACCACACCTCATAGAGCACGAAATAGACGAGGGTGATGAACAGGGTGGAAAAGGCCAAATTGGCGAGTTGGGAAAACACGCCGCTCACGGTGCGCTTGCCGATGCGCAGGTGCTTTTCCACAAAGGCGAGCATAAGGGTCATAAAAATGACGCAACACACCACGGCGAGCACGCTGAACAGCGCGCCCACCCACGAATCGATGCGCAAAAAGCCCCATACGCGGAGATATTCCACAAAGTCGGCGCGGGGTTCCCCCGTAAAAAAGTCGCGCACGGCCTCCGAAATGCCCGTGTAATCGAGAGAAAGCGCAAGAAAGACCGCCGGCACGATCGCAAAGGGCAAAACGTACCAAAGATTTTTCGCTATATACTTCCAATGACCGAAAATGACCTGCATAACGCTCCTCTTTCATCCGTTATTATATAACAATTTTGCCCGTCTGTAAAGAGATTTTTCAAAGATACCCCCGTCCGCAAAGAATTTCTCCCCTTTTCCGCCCCGCAAGGCGGGTCCTCTCCCCTCTTTTTGGGGAAATTTCCCCTTCCGTGCGGAAACGGGCGGGGGAAAATCTCCCCCGCCCGCAAAACGTTGGATCGCGCCGTCAGTTTTTCTTGAAGAAAGCGTCGATGGACAGCATACCCTTATCGAGCATCAGGAACTTATCGTTGTACTCGTCCACGAAGTAGCACGCAAGGGCGATCATGTAGCCGAACACGTCGGACGAAAGCAGGCTCTCGATGTAGTTGGACGTAGCGCGGAAGAACACCGAGCCGTTGTTGAAGTTATAATCGAAACTGCCGTCCGTCATCGCGTAATTGGCACAGCACGTCGCCACCGCGCCGAGCACGCGGTTGGGTTCGCTGAACGCGAAGGGAAGCCGGGAAAGCACCCGCACGAGTTGGCGCTCGGGGAGGACTTCAACGATCATATCCATCGGGAGGTCCTTTCCCGTCATGATGAAGTGCGCCATCAATTTGTCGTCGGATTTCTCGTACTTCAATTTGGCGTCATCGAGAAAGGCGCACAGCGAATTGTACATATCACGGGCTCTCGCCATCTGATTTTCGTCAGTCATTTTTCTCCTCCTCAACCGATAAATTTCATGATATCCTCGTTGGACATCTCGCTCTTGGCAACCATCAGGAACTTATCATTATATTCGTCGATGATCGCACTGGAAAACATGATCATGTACCCGAACATCGATTTTCCGATCAGGCTGTCGCGGTAGGACGTCGTCATGCGGAACAGGAGGGTCCCCCCCGCATAATCAAAGTCGAAGTTGCCGTCCGCCAACCCGTAATTCGCCGCGCTCACCGCAACCGCGATGGCGTCGCGGCGGTTTTCGGGAACGGTGAAGGGAATTTCCGAGATGAGGATGACGAGCAGTCTTTCGGGGTCCACGTCGATGCGGATGGGCATGGGCAGGTCCTCCCCCTGTACGCCGCAATGAATGCGGAAGTTCGCCGCGTCCTGCTCATAGTGCCAGCCCTCTTGGTCCATCAACTCGCAGAGGGTCTGATACGCCGTAGCGGCCTGTTTCATTTGGTCCTCGTTTGTCATTTTATCCTCCTTATTTTCTTAAAAGCCCAAGCGGGTCTTTTTTTGCTGATTGAACATGAACTCCTTCTCGCGCGTCGCGCGGTCGAAGTCGTCTTTGGTGAGCACGATGGCGGAGCGGCTGTCCAGTTGGCTACGCATCGCGGCTTTGGCCCACGTCCGCTCGAAGAGGTTGCGCACAAAGCGGGCGTTGCTGAATTCTTTGGCCGAGATCACCTCGTCGGGGAGGGAGGTAAAGTACTCGTGAGCCGCGCCGAAGAGGCGGTCGTCGTGCTTGAAGCGGCTCTGCACCATCGAAACGAAGATCTCATAGAGTTGTTCGCGCGAGAAATTGGGGAATTCCACGCGGTAGGGCATTCTGCTTGCGAGGCCGCGGTTGGCGTCCATCAGCACTTCCATGTCGTCGGTGTAGCCCGCCATGATCACCACAAAATCGCTCCTGTGGTTCTCCATCTCCGCGATGAGGGTATCGATGACCTCCCGCCCGTAGTCGCGGTCGTTGCCGGGGCCGCGGTAGAGGGAGTATGCCTCGTCGATGAAGAGGACGGAGCCGTAGGCGTCGCGGCAGTAACTCGCCGTTTTGGGGGCCGTTTCGCCGATGTATTTGCCGCAGAGGTCGCGCGCCATGCACTCGTAAAAATTGCCGATGCGCAACAGTCCCTGCTCTTTGAGGATCTTGCCGAGGATGCGCGCCACCGTGGTCTTGCCCGTGCCGGGGTTGCCCACAAAGCGCATGTGGATGCAGGGGCGGTCGGCGGGGTCGCCCTGCGCCGACGAAGCGATCTGGGCGACGATCTCCTTGATCTGCTCCTTCACGGATTCGAGGCCGACGAGGCGGTCGAGTTGTTCCATGCCGGGGATCCCGTCGGGCGCGGACTTGGCACACAGGGTCAGCGCGGTGCGCTTGACGATGGTATCGCTCTTCTTCTCCTTCTTCACGTCGTAGAGGAACTTGTTGTACACGAGTTCGCGCACCACCTTCTTCACGGTGTTGAGCCCGTAAAATTTCCCGTCCCCCTTCTCCTCGGCGATGCGCTCCAAAAAGCACTCCCACGCGTCGTCGGTCGCCTTGTAGCCGAAGGTCCTCAGTTCGCGCTCGGCGCACAGTTTGAGTTCCTCCCTGCCGAAGGGCGGGAAGGTCACCGTTTTCACGCTCAAAAGGTCGTTGAGGGAGAAGTTGAGGCTCGCGAGCACGTCCTTATCGAGGAAGGGCACGCGGAACACCACAATGAATTTTTCGGAGGCCCTTTCGATGGCCCGCAACAATTTCTTGAAGTAAAAATTTTCCGTCCGCGCCATCCACTCGCTGATGTCGAAGCAGAGGATGCGCACACTGCTCGGGCTCCCCCCGAGGAGGTAGGAATAGAGTTCTTCAAA